>JAWKJK010000005.1 GCA_041393815.1 Candidatus Nanopelagicales bacterium
GGCGCCACCCGCTACCGGCCCAGCGACCGGCTGCGCGAACTGGTCACCGCCAGGGACACCACCTGCACCTTCCCCGGCTGCACCATCCCCTCGGTCCACACCGACCTCGACCACGCGGCCACCTACGACGGGGCGAACACCACGGCGGGCAACCTGCACCCGGCCTGCCGACGGCATCACCGGATCAAGACCCACACCGGCTGGTCCGCGGCCCCCGACCCGGACAGCGGGCAGATCAGATGGACCAGCCCCACCGGCCACACCTACCCCACACCCCCCGATCCGATCTGGGACACCGGACCCCCGCCGCCCGACGAGGGCACTACTGACCCGACAGTCAGCGCACTCGAGACCTGGCTCGGCGCACACCTCGCCGCCTGACCATGGGCCTGCAGGCCTGTCCCGGTCGCAGGGATCCGCTCGTTGTCTGGCACGTCGCTGCCCCGCGCTCCTAGGGTCGGCGCGTGACCGAGTCAGAGCCCGAGCTCGAGCCCGGCGGTGCCCACGCACGACCCGAGCAGCGCGACCTGCCACAGCGGCCAGAGCCACCGATGGCGGGGGACGAGACGGCGACACTCCTCGGCTCCCTGGACCGTCAACGAGCGACGCTGGCCTGGAAGTGCGGCGGTCTCGGTCCCGAGGGGATGCGCGCCACCGTCGGCGTCTCCACCATCACCCTCGGCGGACTAATCAAGCACCTCGCGCTGGTGGAGGACGACTGGTTCTCCTGGCGACTGCACGGCAACGAACGACAACCGCTGTGGCTGAATGCCGACTGGGACTCCGACCCCGACTGGGAATGGCACTCCGCCGCCGATGACGACCCGGACGAGCTACGCGAGCTGTGGCAGGACGCCGTCGACCGATCCCGCCTCCTGATCCAGCAGGCGCTCGACGAGGGCGGCCTCGACTTCCGCGCCCGACGCGCGTGGCCGGACGGGCGGGCGCCCAGCCTGCGACGCATGCTTGCCGACCTGATCGAGGAGTACGCGCGCCATGTGGGCCACGCGGACCTGATCCGCGAGTCAGTCGACGGTCTGGTCGGCGAGGACCCGCCCTGGCCCCCGGAGCCGTAGGCACCGGCCACGACCGCACGCCGACGCCTCGACGCCGACGTCCGACCTGCACGACGACCGCGCCGATCACTCCCGCGGGACCGACTCACCGAGGCCGGGAGCGGGACGCCGCACCCCCGGCCGCGCGCCGTCGAGCGTCAGCGGCAGCCCGGGCACCAGCACCTCGCGGCCCGGCGCCACCTCCAGACCCTGCAACACCCCCAGCGCCGCCGCCTGCGGATCCGCCAGCAGGTCCTCCGGCAGCTGCACCCGGTCCGCCGGCACCCCGTGCGCCGTCAGCCTGGACACCACCTCCGCCGCCGGCAGCGCACCGAGGATCCGCTCCAGGTCCGCCCGCAGCTCCGCGTCATGGGCCACCCGGTCGGTGGTGCTGGCGTACCGCGCGTCCGACAGCAGCTCCGGTGCCCGCAGCGCCGTGCAGAGCGCCGCGAACCCCGCGTCGCCACCCACTCCGATGCACACGTCGCCGTCCGCGGCCGCGAAGATCCCGTACGGCGAGAACGCGGGATGCCCGCTGCCGAACCGACCGGACTCCGCGCCGGTGAGCTGGTGGGCGACGACGTGGTACGAGACCCAGGTCGCACCGGTCTCGAACAGCGACGTCGCCACCGCACCACCGCGCCCGGTGCGCTCGCGGCGCAGCAGCGCGGCCAGCACGCCCAGCGCCAGCCAGGTTCCGGCACCGACGTCCAGCACCGACACCCCCGCCCGCACCGGTGGGCCGTCCGCCTCGCCGGTCACTCCCGCAACCCCGGTCCGTGCCTGCAGCACCGCGTCGTACCCGGCGCGGTCCCGGTCCACACCCCCGTCGCCGTACCCGGACAGCGTGGCGTGCACCAGCCGCGGGAAGCGATCGGACAGCGCCTCCGCATCCAGCCCGTACCGGACCAGCTTCGCCGGCCGCAGGTTGCAGACGAACACGTCGGCGTCCGCCAGCAAGGCGTCCAGCGCGGCGCGCCCGGACTGCGTGCGCAGGTCCAGCCGGACCCCGGTCTTGTTGCGGTTCACGACGTGGAAGTACGCCGACCCGTCACCCGCCGCGGGCGCCATCCGCCGCGCGTCGTCGCCGCCGGGCGGCTCCACGTGCACCACGTCCGCGCCGAGGTCGGCCAGCACCGCCGCAGCCCATGGGGCGGCGATGTTCGACGTCAGGTCCACCACCGACAGGCCCGCGAGCGGGAGCTCCTCGTCCACGGGCCCAGCATCCCGCGTGCCCCGCCGTTCGACGGGTGCAGGGGCTCATCCCCGAGGACGAGGGACCCCGTGCCATCCGACCCTGACGACCGGGACCGCCCGGGTCGACGCTGGGGCTGGAAGCGGTCCCGGCTCGGGTCCGGACCGCCCTGGACCAGGGGGTGCCCCATGTCGTCGTCCCTACCCGCTCCCTGCCGTGCACCGCGACCGCGGATCCGGCTGGCCGCAGCCGTACTCGGACTGTTGCTCCTGCCCGGGCTCGCCGGCCTGACCGCCGCGTCCGCGCAGGACGTGTCTCCGTACGAGGCCGCCGTGACCAAGGAGGTGGCCGCGTTCGGCAAGCAGCTGGAGAACTTCGACCACTTCGCCGAGTCGCTGAAGCGGATCGCCGCCAACATGGCCCCGGTCATCGGCCGCACCGACGCGAACTCGGTCCGCCTGCGCAAGCAGCTGCAACTGATGGCCAGCGGGAACCGGATGGGGATCAGCACCTGGCGGCTCGGGCAGAACGACCAGCTGACCAAGCGGCTCACCTCGGCGCAGGCTCGGCTGATCAGCATGCTGCCGTCTCAGCGGAGCGTCATCGTCGCCGGCATCGCGCTGATGAAGAAGGGCGTGAAGACCCTGACCATGAAGGCCGGCCTGGAACTGGAGTCCGCGGCCGCCAACCTCGCCTCCGCCAGCATCGGCGCGTACAAGACCGACGCCACGGCGGCGAAGCGGGCGCGCAGCACGGCCAACGAGCAGTTCCTCGACGGCCGTGACAAGCTCATGTCGGTGGTGTTGCCCGCCGTGGAGTAGACGGACCACGCGCTGCCTCGGGTCGTCAGCCGCTCGCCGCGCAACGAGGCTGTCCCCGGTGCCACAGTGCGGACATGCGTCGACTCACCCTGCTGGCGACCGCCGCGGCCGTCGCCGTCGTCACCGCCGTCCTCACCGCTCCCGCCCAGGCCCTCGCGCCGGCGGCCAACAACTTGCCCACCCCCTCGTCGAGCGTGTGCTCGGAGTGGGTCTACGGCGGGAACTACGCCTGCATGAAGGTGAACAAGAAGGCCGTGCCCTCCGGGGAGACGGCGCTGTTCACCGGCACGTTGTCCTCGGCCGCGATGAAGGCGCTGAAGGACTGGACCAAGGGCGACAACGTCGTCTGCCTGACCCGGTACAACACCAAGCCGCTGGCCGGCGGCGCCTGGCCGTGGCAGTACATGGAGGGCGTCTGCACCACGGTCCGCAAGAGCGGCGGGTTTACCCTGCGCGCCGAGTTCGGGCGCAAGGGCACCTTCTACTACGGCCTGGAGATGGGCCCGTGCCGCGCCGGCACCGACCTGTGCGGCGACGGTGACCCCGGCCTGATCGGCGTCTACAACCGCGGCGACAAGGCGCTGCAGCTGAAGACGACCTGAGCCCCTGACGGGGGCCCACACTCGTCGAGTGCTCGCCGGTGGGGGTTCCGGGACGGTCCTGGAACCCCCACGCGCGAGCACTCGACGCAGGGCGAGGTCGGCTCAGCCGGTCACGGACCAGATCGGGGTGCCCCGTTCGATCGTGCGGCTCACCGTGCACAGCCGGTCGTGCGACTTCTTCATCGCGTCCGGGAGAACGGCGCGGGCGGCGTCGCCTTCCTCGCCGGCGGGGAACTCCACGGTGAACGTCACCCGCAGGTTCTCCATCCGGTTGCCCTCCTCGTCGCGCACCTTGTCGCCCTCCCCGGTGACGACGAACACGACCGGCTCGGCGCGCTTGGACGTGATGTAGTCGACGTCCGCCCCGGTGCACCCGGCGATGGCGACGAGCAGAAGCTCGGTGGGCGTGAACGCGTCCGCGCCCGCGGCCCCGAAGCGCAGGGTCGCTCCGCGCTCGTTGCGTGCGACGTAGCTTCCCTTCTCGAGCCGCTCGATGGTCACGGTCCTGTGGTGATCAGCCATGGCCGCACCCTGGCATGCGCCGCAGCACGCCGACACCCGGGGTCCGATCCGGACCCGATGGAGCGCGATTCCTAACGGCCGCGGGCCTCGCGGCCGCGCCGGACGTACACCACGCCGACGCCGAGCAGGACGAGCGTCGCGACGAGACCGCTGAGCCAGTGCCACCACTCGGACGCCCAGAGGATCGTGAGGACGAGCCCCACCGCGGCACAGAGCAGGAAGACGGTGCCCCACAGCAGGTCGCGTCCGCCGCGCTTCTGGTAGGTGGCGCTGTCCTCGGTCGCCATGGCTCCACCACCTCTCGTCGGCAGGATGATCCCATCCTTCCGCGGAGGGTGTCGCGCCCACGCTCAGGGCCGGGCGTCCCGTGGGATACACCGGGTGCGGGACGGCTCGATACTCGGCCGACGAGATCCAGCAACAGCCGGGGAGGCCCCGTGCAGCGCAGCCCGTACGCGCGACGACGGCGGACAGAGGGCAGGCCTCAGGGTCGCGTCAAGGGGCCGGTTCCCCGGAGGGAACACAGGTCAGCCTCGAGCGGCGAGCAGGTCGCGGACCTGCGCGGCGGTCGGCACACGACCGGTGAGCACGACCTCGTCGTCGACGACAAGGCCGGGCGTGGACATGACGCCGTAGGCGGCGATGTCGGCGTAGTCGGTGACCTTCTCGATCGTGGCGTCGAGGCCGAGCTCGTCGACGGCCTGCCGGGTGGCCTTCTCGAGGTTCTGGCAGTTGGCGCACCCGGGGCCGAGCACCTTGATGATCACGTCGGGCTCCCTTCTGGTTGTGAGGCGGGGTGGGCCGTCCGGTCAGGTGGCGAGGACGACGTTGAACAGGTAGCCGACGGCGACGATGGCGGTGCCGACGACGAGGGCGAAGGTGGCGATGAGCGGCAGCTTGAGGACGCGGCGCAGCAGGATCATCTCCGGCAGCGACAGGGCGACCACGCTCATCATGAAGGCGAGCAGGGTGCCCATGGGCAGTCCGGCCTCGTGGAGGGACTGCACGAGCGGCATGACACCCGCGGCGTTGGAGTACAGCGGGATGCCGAGCAGCACCGCGACGACGACACCGAAGGGGTTGGTGGGGCTGGCGTACGTCGTGAAGAAGTCGGTCGGGACCCAGCCGTGGATGGCGGCCCCGAGGCCGATGCCCACCAGCAGGTACGGCCAGATCTTGCGCAGGATGGTGGCGACCTCCTCGGCGCCCATCCGGAGCCGGTCGTCGAACGACAGTCCGGCGGTGGTGTCGACGACCTCGCCGCGCAGTCGCGTCTCGAAGACGAAGGGCTCCACCCAGCGCTCCAGCCGGAGCCGGCCGATGACCCAGCCGGCGACGATGGCCACGGTCATGCCGGCGGCCACGTAGAGCAGGGTCGGGCCGAGGCCGAACATGCCGAACAGCAGCCCGATGGCGATCTCGTTGACCAGCGGGGAGGCGATGAGGAACGACATCGTCACCCCGAGGGGCACGCCGGCGGCGACGAACCCGATGAACGCCGGCACCGCGGAGCAGGAGCAGAAGGGCGTCACGACCCCCAGGGCGGCGGCCAGGACGTTGCCGAGGCCCTCCCTCTTCCCGCCGAGCAGGGCGCGGGTGCGTTCCAGCGACATGTACGAGCGCAGCACGGTGACCACGAAGATGATCGCCACGAGCAGCAGGACGATCTTGACGGTGTCGGCGAAGAAGAACAGCAGGGCCGAGCCGAGCCCGCTGGCGGGGTCCAGGCCGATGCGGTCGACGAGCAGCCAGTCCCAGAACGGCTCGTTGAGACGGTACAGCGCGACCCAGACGAGGCCGGCGGCGGCGAGGGTGAGCCAGCGCCGGGTCGGGCTGGTCGGGCGGACCCGGTCGAGCAGGCTCACGGCGACACCGTCACGACGACACGGCCATCAGGGCACCCGGAAGCGCCGCGCGCATGCGGTCCCCGGCGTCGTCGGCGAGGGTGTAGTCGACCCAGCGGCCCCGCTTCGCCGCGGTCACCAGGCCCGCCTCGCGGAGCACCTTCAGGTGGTAACTGAGCAGGTTCGCGGCGACCGGGATCTGCTCCTGCAGTTCGCACACGCACGTGGTGCCGCCGCCCAGCCGGGACAGGACCGACCAGCGGACGGGATCCGCGAGCACGGCGAGCAGACCGACGGCGTCGCCCTGGTCACCCGACAGTTCAACGGTGCTTGATCCAGCCACGCTTGAAGCATCGGCCACCCGGCCAGGGCGACGGGAGGGGCGAACGACCCATCCGCCCGGTCTCTCGAACCACGGGATGCTTGTAGCGCGGGCGTCGGAGTCGGCCCGTCGTCACGCGTCCGCGGGGGCGAGGTGGGCGATCAGGGCCTCGACGCGGCTGCGGATCTCGTCGCGGATCGGTCTCACGGCGTCGACGCCCTGCCCGGCGGGGTCGTCGAGGACCCAGTCCTCGTATCGAGTGCCGGGGTAGTACGGGCAGGTGTCGCCGCAGCCCATGGTGATGACGACGTCGGAGGCCTCGACGGCCTGGTCCGTGAGGATCTTGGGCTGCTCGGCCGACATGTCGATGCCCTCCTCGAGCATCACGGCCACCGCGGCGGGGTTGACCCGGTCGGCGGGCGCCGAGCCGGCCGAGCGGACCTCGATCCGATCGCCGGCCAGGTGCTGGAGGTAGGCGGCGGCCATCTGCGAGCGGCCGGCGTTGTGGACACAGACGAACAGCACGGACGGCCTGGTACTCAACGGGAGCTGCCCTTCGTTTGTGGTGACGACGGTCGGTCGGTCGTGTCTAGCCGGCGACGGCGGGGGCCGTGGGTGCCAGCTCGGCGAGCAGGCCGTAGACCCGGCGGCGGATGTCGTCTCGGATCGGGCGCACCTGCTCCAGCGGCAGGCCGGCGGGGTCGGCCAGGTCCCAGTCCAGGTACCGCTTACCGGGGTAGACCGGACAGGCGTCTCCGCAGCCCATCGTGATGATGACGTCGGCTGCCCGCACCACGTCGTCGGTGAGCGGCTTGGGGAACGCCTCGACCAGGTCGACGCCGACCTCTGCCATGGCCTGGGTGGCCACCGGGCTGACCTGGTCGCCGGGCTGGGACCCGGCGGACCGTACGTGGACCCGCCCGCCGGACAGGTGGTGCATCCACGCAGCCGCCATCTGGGATCGACCCGCATTGTGGACGCAGATGAACAGCACCTCCGGTGTGGCCTTCGCGACCTTGCCCTCGGCCTGGGCGACCGCCAGCAACCGGTCGCGGGAGAACCGCTCGGTCAGCATCGGCAGGTGGGTCCGGACGGTGGCCGACGCCGCGAGCTGGTCGTAGGACTCCTGCACTACCTGCTCGACGGTCTCCCGGGAGAAGACGCCGTCGTAGCGGTACGCCAGGTCGGCGGTGACCTTCCTCAGCGCGAGGTGGGTCTCCAGCTCGCGGCGCCGCGCGTCATCGGGACTGGTCATGGACCGCCTCCGGCAGGTCGAGCGGCTCGGGCACCACGCCCGGCCGCGGATGGAAGACCTCGGTCAGCACGGCCCCCGCCGCGGCGCCGAGGAGCTGGAAGGCGATGAACGCCGGCACCGACGCAGGCGCGATGCCGGCGAACGTGTCGGTCAGCGACCGGCCGATCGTCACCGCCGGGTTAGCGAACGAGGTGGAGGAGGTGAAGAAGTACGCCGAGCCGATCCACGCCGCCACCAGCACCGGCCCCAGCGCCCCCCGCCCGGTGCGCGTCAACGCGCCGATGATCCAGAGCAGGCCGGAGGTGGCGACGACCTCGCCCAGCCAGATGCCGGCACCTGAGCGCACGTGCGTGGACGCCTGCCATGCGGGCAGCCCGAACATCACGTTCGCGACGGCGACACCCGCGACTGCACCGGCGATCTGCGACCCGACGTAGCCGAGCGCCTCGACCGGGGGCATCTCCCTGCGGACGACGGCGACGCCGGTGACGGCGGGGTTGAAGTGGGCGCCGGAGATCGGGCCCATGGTCCAGATCAGCACCCCGAGACCGGCGACGGTCGCGAGCGCGTTGACCAGCAACACGATCGCGAGGTTGTCGGTCAGGTTCGTCCCCATGATCCCGGACCCGACCACGATCGTGACGAGCAGTCCGGTGCCCAGGAACTCCGCCGCAAGCCGCCGCGCCAGCGGATGCCCGGTCATCAGGCCCCGGCCTCGTCGGTCGCGTTGAGCGGGCTGCCGAGGGTGCGGTGCGGCATGGCGGGCTCGTCCTCCAGCGTGGTGCGGTGCGCCGGAGCGTACTTGACGCCGCCCTTCATCTCAACCAGCATTGAGGCAGTTGCTGTTGAGTGAACGTGAGGTGACCTGGCGGTGGACGCTCAGCTGGAGCAGCGTGTGGCGGTCTTCCATGCGCTGGCCGACCCGACCCGGCTGGCGATCGTCGACCTGCTCGCGGTGCAGGACCTGTCCCCGGACGCCCTCGCCGTCGCGCTGAAGGTGCCCAGCAACCTGCTCGCTCACCACCTCAAGACCCTGCGCAACGCCGACATCGTGTCGCGTCACCACTCCCAGCACGACCGGCGGCGCGCCTACCTCCACCTCGAACTCGACACACTCGAAGGGCTGCTGCCCGCGCAGGCGCCTGTCAGTGTCGTCCCTCGGGTCGTGTTCGTCTGCACGCAGAACTCCGCGAGGTCCGTCCTCGCCGAAGCGATCTGGAGCACCGTCAGCGACGTGCCCGCCGCGTCCGCCGGCACTCTGCCGGCACACCGGGTGAATCCGCGCGCCCGGACCGCGGCCCGCCGCGCCGGCCTGACCCTGGCAACCACGACCCCGAAGCCGTTGGACGACGTACTGCTCGACGACGACCTCGTCATCTCGGTGTGTGACGCGGTCAACGAGGAGCTCGGCGACCTCGCCAACCCGCGACTGCACTGGTCGGTGCCGGATCCCGCCATCGGCGACACTGACGCCGCCTTCACCGCCACCGTCGAGGACCTCCGGACTCGGGTAGGCCGGACAGCACCGACCGTGCTCCACCGCGCTGGGCGGGCCCGCCGAGGAGTCCGCGCCCGGACGTAAGGGGGCCCGTCCCGCGGCGGCCCTCGCGGGCGCGCCCATCGGGGGCAGCGTGGCTGACGCATCCCTGGACTCGCACGGCAGTTAGGAACGGGGGATCAGCCCCAGCTTGGTGGCCCGTGCCACCGCCTCGTCCCGGTCGTGCACGCCGAGCTTGGCGTACAGCCGGCGCAGGCGGGTCTTGATGGTGTTGACCGACACCCCGAGCTGATCCCCGAGCTCCCGGTTGCCGGCCCGGGTCGGAAGCAGCGTCAGCAGCTGCAGGTCCCCGCGTGTCAGGGAGACGCCGACCGGGGCCGGGGCGGACTCCGTGGTCGCGGGGCGGGAAGGCGACCTGCGCTCGCCGTGCGCGGCCCGGGCCTGGTACGCGACGTCGACCGCAGCCAGCAGCGGGTCGTGCACGTAGTGGGTGCCCACGCGGCGGGCGAACTCCACGAGGTCGTCCGGACACGTGACCAGGTAGCGCGTCAGGCCGCGCCGGTCCGCGATGTCCGCGGCCCGGACGAGATGCTGCTCGGCGCGCTGCCGCGAGCCCTTCTGGTACGCCATCGCCCCGAGCAGCTCGTGCTCCACCTGCTGCCGAGGGGTCGACGGCTCGATGTCCCGCACGAGGGCGACCGCCCCCGGGGTGTTGCGCAGGAGCGCGAGACGAGCGTGCAGCAGCCTTCGGGGCACCCCGGCCGGCAGCACCGGGATCGCGCGCGCCGCCCGGACCCCGTCGCCGGAGGTGAGCCGGAGCCGGGCCTCGGTCAGGGCTAGGACGGGGAGCAACCCTCCGCGCGGCGCGCGGTCCAGGACCGCGGCGCGGGCGAGAGCGACCTGGCGCAGCGCCGCCTCGACCTCGAGGACGCTCTCCAGCACGTCGGCCGCGGCGACGCGGGCCAGGACCAGGTCGGTGAGCGAACCACCCTCCGCCCTCGACGCGGCCGCGACGACGCCCCGCGCAGCCTCGCGCGGCTGGCCCGACTCGGCCAGGCACAGCAGCCCGGTGACACCGGACTGGAATCGGCGGCCGGCGCGACCCGGGTCCTGGCCGCGCACCCATCGGTCGTGGCGCGCCGCCCACACGCGGGCCTCGTGCACATCCCCCCACTGCCACGCCAGCATCGCCTCGGTCGCGGCCCTGCGACCCTCGCTGACGGCCAGCGTGAACGGACTGTCACGCACCGACGCCAGGAGGTCCCGAGCCGCGTTCAGGTCGCCCTGGAGCGCCAGTCCGCGGGCCAGCACGAGCACCGCCACCTGGGTGGCCGTCGAGGTCGACCACGCCTCCCCGAACAGCTCCCGTGCGCGCGTCGCCGCATCGACCATGCGCGGGAGATCACCGCGGTACTCGGCCAGCCACGCCCGCAGAGTCTGGGTCTCGGCGTCCAGGCTCAGCATGGGCGGATGCGTCGTGGCGGACGGCGGGGTCCAACCGTCGAATGAGGAGCGGAGCCGATCCAGGGACGCCTCGGCCTCCGGGATCCGTCCCGACAGGGCGAAGGCCCAGCCCTCCCGCAGCAGGTTCTCGGCGGCCTGGCGCCGATCCGGCAGCGTCTCGTACCACTGCAGGGCCAGTGGCGCCCGGCCGGTCGCCATCAGCTCGCTCTCGACCGCATGGAAGCGGTCCGCGACCTGATCGGCGTCTCCGGCGAAGAGCCGATGGGCCAGCTCGTCGGCTGGATCCCCGTGGTCCCGGAACCAGTCCGCCGCCCGGCGGTGACGGGCCTGCTCACCCGGTCGCCCCGAGGCCAGGTAGCGCACCAGGCAGGTCAGCAGGGGGTGCCGGTCGAACCAGGCACCCTCGGCCGTCGGTGCAGCCCGCACCGGACCGCCGGGCGTGGCCACCATCGCGAGGAGGGAACCCGTCGATGCCTGCGTCACGGCATCCACCAGGCCGGGCTCCAGCCGGTCGAGGACCGCTGTGTCCAGCAGCATCTCCCGCACCGCAGCGGGCTGGACGTCCAGCCAGGGGCCCAGCAGTCGGTCGGCGCCGTGGGTCCGCAGCCAGCCGAGGAGGTCAGCGTCCGGGTGCAGCCCGTGGAAGCGGGCGGTCTCGACGAGGGCGGCCGCCCAGCCGTCGCAGAGCCTCGCCACCTCGACCGCCAGCGCCGGCTCGAGTGCGGGAGCGAGCGCACGCAGCAGGGCCAGGCTCTCGTCGCCGTCGAAGGCGAGCGAGTCCGCATTCAGCTCCACGAGTCGTCCCGCGAGGCGCACCTGGGAGAAGTCGCGACCCAGGTTCTCGGTGGTCGTGATGGCGATCCGCTGCCCGGCCGGGCCGTGGGGTGACCAGGAGCGGAGGTCGGCCACGGCCGGACCATGGCGGGCAGGGTCCAGGTCGAGGACCGCGAGCCACGGTGCCTTCTGCGGCAGCAGGTCGGCGAGGTCCTCGGCCTCGGCGCGGACGCCGGTCGCGCGGGCCACCAGGCGACGCCATCCGGCCAGGTCCAGGTCCTCGGCCGGGAGCTCGACGACCACGGCCTGACCCGCCGTGGCCTCCTCGACGAGCGTGCGCCGCCCGTAGCCCGGCGGCGCACTGAGCACACAGACGCCTCCACGGGGGACCGACCGGACGACCTCCACCAGTCGGGAGCGCGGCAGTCGCCACGACGGCTCAGCACGGCTGGGCCCGGCACGACGCACGCAGGCGACGGTACCCGCCCTCGGACATGGGCGCCCCCGCTCACAGTGGACGTCGGCGGAACGCTGGCGCTCAGTGGTTGACGGCGATCTTGAGGGCGAGGATGGCAGCGATCACGACAACGAGTCCGATCACGTACACCAGCGCATGGGTACGGCTCGCGCCACCCGATCGGGCGGCGAGGAAGCCCACGACGCCCACGAACGCGAGCAGCGTCAGCTCCGCCACGGTCAGCCCGATCTCCCCGAGGAGCAGCACGGGGACCGAGGCGATGAAGGCGACCGGCAGGCCGCCCAGGGTCTGCGCCCGCAGCAGCGCCACGGACCCCACGTCCACCACACCGCGGTTCGTCAGCTTCGTCGACAGGCGGAAGGCCACCTGGTGCGCGAGCAGCAGGCCGACCGCGGTGAGGAACAGCGTCAGGGCGACGCCGGCGCGATCCTCGCCGACGTCCGGGGTGGGCGTCGCGAGCGCGACCGTCTGCAGCGAGAGGCTCACGTACAGCCCCATGGTCAGCGCCTCGCGGAACTCCTCGCCGCGACGCTCCTCGACTGCGACGTCCATCTACCGCTCCACGATCGCCTGGGTGAGCAGGCCGTGGTCGTGCTCGGTGATGTCGGCGTAGGCCATCGCGAACTCGGCGACAGCGCTGTCGAACTCGTCGCTGGTACCGAGGTATCCCGAGATCGCAGAGGCGTCGCCCGCGCGGGCGTGCGCCCTCGCCAGCGTCGCGCCGCAGAGCTGGGCGTAGACGCCGAGCGCCTCCTGGTCCAGCAGGGTCGGCTCGATGGAGCCCTTCATGTCCTTGAGCTGCCGCACGTAGAAGTCGTAGGGCGCCTTCTTGCCGCCGCGGGTCCAGCCGAGGAAGGGGTCACCGGTGGTCTGCAGCACGCGCTGCCCGACGACCACTCGCTTGCCGGCGTTGTCGAACCGGCTGGCCCCGAGGTAGGGCTCGAGCACGGAGGCGTTGGCCTGCTTGACCTGCAGGAGCATCGGGTCCCCGTCCCCGGACTCCAGGAGCAGCACCAGGGCCCGGGTGCCCACGCTCCCGACCCCGACGACCTTGTGCGCGATGTCGACGAACGAGTACCGCATGAGCAGCGCGATCCGGTCGGGGGGCAGTGTCTGGAGGTACTGCCCGTAGGTGTGCGCAAGGGACTCCACCGTGGCGTCGAACTCGGCGGGGGGGACCGGCACGAGCAGCGGGGGGTCGGTGCGGAACCGGCGCTGCCCGTCGACCGTCTCGGTCAGCTTCAGCACCGCCGCGTCACCGGTGCTGCGCCTCGCCTTGGATCCGGCCTTGACCGTGGCCTGCCTCAGGGCGGTCTTGCGCAGCCTCTCCACGAGCAGGTCGACGTCCAGCTCCGCGAACCACACCCGCAGCGTGGGCATCTCGGCAAGGTCGGCCATGGTCACCCGGTAGGCCGTGACCGCGGCGCGCGCGGCCCGGGTGGCGTGCTTGTCCTTGAAGCCGTTGTTGCGGGCGGCCACGGCGAACGACGCGGCCAGTCGCTTGACGTCCCACTCGAACGGGCCCGGGTGCGTCTCGTCGAAGTCGTTCAGGTCGAACACCAAGGAGCGCTCCGCCGAGGCGAACATCCCGAAGTTGGCGAGGTGGGCGTCCCCGCACAACTGCACGCTGATGCCCGAGCTGGCGGTCTTGGACAGGTCCGCGGCCATCACCGCGGCCGAGCCGCGGAGGAAGGCGAACGGGTCCGTCGCCATCCGCGCGTAGCGCAGCGGTACCAGGGCCGGCTCACGGCTGGACTCCTGTGCCTTCAGCAGCGTCAGCGGGTCCTCGCGGTCGTCCGGTCCGGGGAGCTCGGCGTGCGACTCGAGAGGGACGGAGCGGCGGCGCTGCACCCCGTCGGCACGGCGAGCATCCCGGCTCGGGCGCCGCTGGGTGAAGAAGGCCTGGACGTCGATGTCGTCGGCGGTGGTGCCGGCGGTGCTGTGAGCGCTCATGCGGGAGCCTCCGAGGCAGTCACGGGTCGGGCCGCCTCGGCATCGCCGAGGTCGGGTGGGGCGTCACGGTGGGCCGGGTCGTCGGGGTGGGCCGGCCCGTCGAGGTCGGGGCGCAGGTCGTACCGCTTCCGGTAGATGCCGCCGAGGGTGATGATCATGGCCCCCACCGGAATGGCCAGCAGCGCACCGGCCACCCCGAACAGGGCGGTGCCCAGCATCACCGCGGCGAACGCGAACGCCGGGTGGACGTCGACGGCCTTCGCGCTGATCCGCGGCTCGATGGTGAGGTTCTCGACCTGCTGGTAGAGCAGGGCCCAGCCGAGGGCGATGACCCCGATCCACGGGTTGTCGCTGAGCAGCCCGACGAGCACCGGCAGCGCGATCGCGATGTAGGTGCCGATCGTGGGGACGAACTGCGCCACGACCCCGGTCCAGATGCCCAGGGCCAGCCACGACGGCATGCCGATGAGCAGGAAGATCACCGCGCTGGATGCCCCGTTGATCAGGGCCAGCACGAGCCGGGCCGCGACGTAGCCGCCGGTCTTCTGCGCGGTGACGTCCCACACCGTGACGGCGACCGGCTGCACCCGCGGTGGGAACAGTGAGGCCGCGGCCCGCCGCATTCGGGGCCCGTCGGCGGAGAAGTAGAAGGTGAACAGGGCGAAGGTGAACAGGGAGAACACGCCGCCGACCACGGATCCGAGCAGGCCGAGGATGCCGCCGACGACGGTGGCCGCGTACGAGGCCACCTGGCTGGACGTGATGTTGAGGCTGTCCAGGATGGTGGCGACGTCGTAGTTGCTTCCGGTGCGCTCGTTGACGAACCGGATCACCGAGTCGACCAGGGCCGGCAGACCCTCGAGGAGCTGGGCGATCTGCTGCACGAGCAACTGGCCGAACGCGAGGGTGAAGACAACGGCGAAGGCGGCGATCGCCGCCAGGACCAGGCCCGTGGCAGCACCCCGGCGCATCCTCCGGGCGAGCCTGCCCGCGGCAGGTTCCATGGCCAGGGAGGCGAACCACGCCATGAGAAGGGTGAAGATCACCGACCCGGCGTCACCGATGACGAACCTCAGGAAGAGGGCGACGGCGGCGAGGGCAATGCCCACGAACCCGACCCGCCAGATGTTGCCCGGGTCGAGGCGGACGGTCACGTCGGGCGAGGCGCCGGGGGTGGACACGGGCCGAACGTACGAACGCGCGGGTGGCCCAGTCATCGAGATCACCCTGCCGGGGTGACAGCCGGCAGAGACGCCGCTTCCCCGCCGTCACCCCGTCGCCGGCCCTACGTGCGGGCGCCCTCCCGGAAGGTCTGCCAGCCCATGTACCCCGCGGCGAGGAGCAGGAGCACGCCCACGCCCTGGCGGAAGTTTCCGACGATCACGGAAACGACCGCCCAGACAGTGGCGAGGAGGACCACGAGCACGAGGCCGTTGAGCAGGAGCTGGACGAGCCGACCCCGCAGCGCCGCCTCGATGACCACCATGACCAGGACGAGTACGAGCAGCGCCCCGACCACGTTGGGCACCCCGAGCAGCATGAGGACGCCGGCCGCGCCGAGCAGGAGCGAGGCCGACGCCGCGGCCCAGATCCGGAGCAGCCGCTGACGCAACCCGGCCGCGCCCGCGTGCGCGAGCGGGACCGCGCGGTGGCGCAGGTGCGCATGGACCGGCTCGGCGACCGCCGCCCGGGACCGGGCCCGCTCGACCCCGCCCAGCTGCTCGGCGAGCTCGGCGTCACGGGAGCGCAGGTCCGCCACCTCGCGACCGAGCCGGCGTACGGCCGCGGTCGGGTGCCGAGGGTCGTGCCCGCCGACCCGGTCGGCGTACCGCGCGCCACGCAGCCGCCTGCGGGTCCGGTCGAGCTCGGTCTGCAGCTCCTTGCGTTGGTGGCGGAGCTCCGTGCCCAGCTCGTCCAGCTCCTGGGTCGCCTCCGCTTCGGTCGGGGCCTCCTTGTCCAGACCGGCCCAGGCCACCGGCTGGCGCCAGGACTCGCGCACCGACCCGTCCCGGTCGTAGCGCGGGCCTGCGGGGCCACGCTCCCCGCCGAGCGGGTCCCGCGTGTCCAGCCCCCACAGCCCGCGGTAGCCCACCACCCAGTCGGTGTCGTCGTCGATCAGCACGGGGGTCCAGGCACGCTCCTGGCCGGGACCGATGGCCACGCCGTCGCCGCGGCGGTAGTCGATGTACGGGATGCCGATGTCTCCGCTGTCGGAGTCGCTCCACGGCAGCACCCGGGTCAGCCCGCGGCGCAGCCGGTCCACGAACGAGGGCAGCGGCAGTCCGACGCTGATCACGTACTCGCCGGGCAGGTCGGCGCCGGAGTGCGACCCCGCCCCCGCGTAGACCACCGGGTGCGTGCCCTCGGCGAACGTGATGTCCGGGTCGTCCCATCGGCGGCGCAGATCGTCGCCGACCTCGTCGTGGGAGGAGAACGCGACCCAGGCGGGCTCCGGGTCCGCGTCCGGGCCGCGATCGAGCAGGAAGATCGTCACCTGCTCCCAGTCGGCCTCGTGGTCGTTCACCCCGCCGAACGTGGACCGCCAGTCGTTCATCGCGTACAGGTACCAGTACTGCAGCACGACGTAGCCGGCGTCGCGGGTGACATGACCGTAATAGGCGAACACGGACTGGTCGCCCACCTGCCGGTGGGCTGCCGCGGCGTAGCCCCCGGGCACCCGGCCGCGCAGCAGCAGGGTCAGTCGCATGGTCGTGTCGATCAGCCGGGACAGCAGCCCCACCGATGCGAACCTGCTGCTGGCCGTGAACCGGGGCCGGTCGGGGTCCTTACGCCATTCCTTGAACTCGCTGCGCGACAACGGCGAGCTGACGTACTGCAGGTACAGCGGCTCCTCGTCGTGCTCGCGACCCAACCGGGCCAGCGTCCGCGGGTCCAGGGTCCCGGGAGCCGCGATCAGACGCGGCTCGTCCCGATCCCTCGTCGCGGCATACAGCGCGGCACCGGCGAGGTAGTCCCCGGACCTCAGGGGAAGGAAGAGCTCCCCCTGGGTGTAGTGGACGACCGGCTCGTAGCGGCGCAGCAGCTCCAGGTCACTGTCCATCGCCGGTCACGCCTCCGCCGCGTCGAGGGCGCGCGGGTCGACCGCCTTGCGGGCCGTCGAGCTCAGGACCCGGACAGCGGTGCCGATCAGGGCGAGGTCCGCCAGCATCTGCAGCGACACGACGACGCGGGCGAGGTCGCTGGACGCGGTGATGTCGCCGAACCCGACCGTCGACAGCACCGTGATGGACAAGTACACGCCTCCGACCCGGTTGAGCTGCTCGTCGAACGCCGCGGGGTCGCTCTGGGAGAGCGCAACGTACAGCACCGCGAACTGGATCAGGAACGTCCCGTACACCAGCACGAGCGCCTCGACCGCGGTCAGCGTCGGGGTCGCGCTGCGGCGGATCCGACGCAACTGGTGGACGAAGACCCAGCTGAAGACCACCAGGCCGACGACCGCGGTGACCACCACGACCAGACCGGCGGCGCCGCCCCCACCCAGGGGGGCAATCGCGTAGACCAGCAGCATCACGACGATCACCACGGTCGGCCGCAGTGCCGTCAGGACAAGGTCGCGCCGAGCGACCTCGCGGGGCGGGTCCGACCTCTCGGACATCGACGATTCCCTTCGCGTGGGCCGGACACCTCCACGGACCCTGCCGGGTCGAGCGGTGTCAGGGGCCGCCCGGCCGGCCGTTCACCCTCGCGGGGTGACCTGCTTGGTCGTGGCCGATCGGGTGCTGTCACCTGACGCTCCCAGGACCCACAGAGGGAAGGGACTCAAGGCAATGCGTCTCGGCCGCCAAGGAACTCGACTCCTGATCGGGACACCGTCGTGACCGTGGACATGCAGGAGAAGCAGCCCCCCGGCGTTCCTGCGCCCGTTCGCGCTGACGGTCGCCGGCGTCCTGGCCATGTATCTGGCCACGGAGGTGGGGTTCCTGCAGAACTGGCTGGAGACCGTCCCGCTCACCGGCGGGCAGTGGCTGGTCTGCTTCGCGGCCGCGGCCGTCCTGCCGGTCGTGGTGGAACTGGACAAGGCACGTCAGCGCCGCCGGGCAGTGACCGGGTGACGCACGAGACGACGGCTCCGGGAGGAGCCGGTCACACGAAGGCCCGGCAGCGTGCTGCCGGGCCTTCTTCTCTTTCGGGTGTGGTGCGCGAGGGGGGAGTTGAACCCCCACGCCCTTTCGGGCACACGGACCTGAACCGTGCGCGTCTGCCTATTCCGCCACTCGCGCGCGTCGCCCGGGACATCCCGGGCGAAGCCCCGCAAGGGTAGCACCCGGTAGGGCCTACCCTCGCCGCCGTGGAGTACCCCCACCTGTTCTCCCCGCTGGCTGTCGGCGGGCTCACGCTGAAGAACCGGATCTTCTCCTCCGGCCACGACACGGTCATGGCGGAGGATGGCCTCGTCAGCGATCGGCTGGTCGCCTACCAGGAGGCCCGCGCGGCCGGTGGCGTCGGCCACGTGGTGCTGCAGGTCTCCGGAGTCCACGACTCCGCGTACTACACCTCGCACGTCCTCATGGCGACCACCGACGACGTCATCCCGTCCTACCGCCGGCTCGCCGACGCGGTGCACCGGCACGACTGCCACGTCTTCGGCCAGCTGTTCCACCCCGGCCGGGAGATCATGGAGTCCCGCGACGGCAGCCTCCCGGTCGCGTACGCGCCCTCCGCGGTGCCCAATCAGAGATTCCACGTCCTCCCGCGGCCGATGTCGGTCGAGCTCATCCACGAGATCGTGGCCGGGTACGGCAACGCCGCGCGGCGCATGGTGGAGGGCGGACTCGACGGGGTCGAGGTCGTGGCCTCGCACGGCTACCTGCCGGCCCAGTTCCTCAGCCCGCGCGTCAACCTGCGCGACGACGCGTACGGCGGCTCCGCGGAGAACCGGCTGCGGTTCCTGCGCGAGGTGCTGGCCTTCGTGCGCGCCGCCGTCGGTCCGGACGTCGTCGTGGGCCTGCGCATCAGCGGTGACGAGGTCACCGACGACGGCCTGCGCCCGGACGAGGTGCACGACGCGTGCATCGCGCTGGATGGCGACGGGACCCTCGACTACCTGTCGGTGACCGCGGGCACCAGCGCGAGCTACCGCGGATCGGTGCACATCGCCCCGCCGATGTCGCGCCCCCACGCCTACACCGCACCGCTGTCCGCGGCGCTGAAAGCCGTTGTCTCCGTGCCGGTCTTCGTCACCGGCCGGATCAACCAGCCGCAGGACGGCGAAGCCTTGCTCGCCCGCGGTGACGCCGACGCGGTCGCGATGACGCGCGCGCTGATCTGCGACCCGCTGCTGCCGGTGAAGGCGCGGGCCGGACGAAGTGACGACATCCGCGCCTGCATCGCGTGCAACCAGGCCTGCATCGGCCACTTCCACCTCGGCTTCCCGATCTCGTGCATCCAGCATCCCGAGACCGGGCGTGAGCGGGAGTACGGCGACCTCGCGCCGGCCTCACCGCGGCGGCACGTCGTCGTCGTGGGCGGCGGTCCCGCCGGGCTCAAGGCGGCCGCGGTCGCCGCGGAGCGCGGTCACCGTGTCACCCTGCTGGAGGCGGGCCGCCACGTCGGCGGCCAGGCACTGCTGGCGCAGGAGCTCCCCGGCCGCGCCGAGTTCGGCGGCATCGTCACCAACCTGGAGGCCGAGGCCCGCCGCGCGGGCGCGGACGTCCGCACCGGCACGGCCGCGACCGTCGAGTCCGTACTCGCCCTGCAGCCGGACGTCATCGTCCTCGCCACCGGCGCCGTGCCGCACCGCTTCCCACTCGAGCGCACCGACGACGCCGTCGTTCTCGACGCGTGGGACGTACTGCGAGGAGCCGACCTCCCCCGAGACGGGCGCGTGCTCGTCGCCGACTGGCGCTGCGACTGGGTCGGCCTCGGGGTCGCCACCCTGCTCGCCCAGCGCGGACACCGGGTCACCCTCGCCGTCGACGGCTGGGCCGCCGGGCAGTCGCTGCAGCAGTACGTGCGCAACGAGATGCTCGCGGCCGCCATACGCGGCCGGGTCGAGGTCCGCACAGACCTCCGGCTGCTGGGAGTCGACGCGGACACGGCGTACCTCGAGCACACCCTGACCGGCGAGGTCGTCGAGATCGACGACGTCCGGGCCACTGTTCTCGCCCAGGGGCACCGCAACGTCGACGACCTGCTGGAGCCGTTGGCGGCCACAGGCCTGGAGGTGCACGTCGTCGGCGACGCCCTCGCGGCACGCACCGCGGAGGAGGCCGTGCTCGACGGCCTGCGCACCGCCGCCGCCCTGTAGCGCGGACCGGCTTTCGGCTTCCGCCGCAGCAGCGGTCACCGCACCGGCGTCACCCGCAGCCGCGGCACGATGGCAGGAACCTCGAGCCGACCGCCCGCGACGTCCATGACCAGCGCGAACGCCTCGTCGTCGGTGAGGTCGGGGAGATGGCCGTTGAGGTCGAGGAACACCACCGTGGCGAGCCAGGCCAGGCGCTTGTTGCCGTCGACGAGCGGGTGATTGCCGGCCAGCGAGTGCAGCAGGGCGGCGGCCTTCTCCGCCAGCGAGGGGTAGGCGTCGGTCCCGAACACGCAGGCCCTCGGTCGCGCCATCGCAGCGTCCAGCAGGCCCACGTCGACGACCGGGCCGATCCCGAGCCGCCGCACCAGCCCGAGCGCGTCCTCGAGGTCGAGGTACTCCACGGACGGACCGGTCACGCCGAACCGAGGCGGTCCAGCACGTCTGCCCACCGGGCCCGCATCCGGTCCGCCGCGTCCTCCACCCGGACGCGGTGACCGGCCCGCTCGTACCGATCGAGGACCGCGCGACGGATGACCTCCTGGCGGGAGGTGCCCTCCTCGTGGGCCAGCACGCTCAGCGCGTGCTCGAGCTCGGAGTCCGGTCGTACGGTGAAGGCCACGCGCCGATGATACCGCCGTGATACCACACCGCCCCGAATAGGCCCGTCGCCGACCGGCCCGGTCGGGCACCGGCTCCCGGGCCGCGGACCGCCCGGCGGTTACGATCACTCAGGGCGCCGGACCGGCGTCCCCGCGCGCGCTCAAGGAGGGTCCGTGGGACTCCTGGACCGGTTCGAGGCCAAGGTCGACAGCCTCGTCAACGGTGCGTTCGCGCGTGCCTTCAAGGCCGAGGTGCAGCCGGTGGAGATCGCCGGTGCCCTCCAGCGCGAGATGGACGACCGGGCCGCCATCGTGTCGCAGGGCCGCACCGTCATCCCCAACCTGTTCGTGGTCGAGCTGTCCGGGCACGACTTCGACCGGCTCGGGGTCTACCAGGACACCCTGCAGGCGGAGCTGTCCGGCATGGTCCGCGAGTACGCCGAGGAGCAGCGCTACACGTTCCTCGGCGGCGTGGAGGTGACGCTGCGCCGCGACGACGAGCTCGACACCGGCATCTTCCGCGTGCGCAGCGAGGCCCGGGCCGACGTCGTCGCCCAGCCGTCCCCCGCCACGCCCGCCACCCCGCCGGCCGGCGTCGGCCACCCGCGGCTGGTCGTCGACGACACGTCGTACCCGCTCACCCGTGCCGTCACCCGGCTCGGCCGCGGCAGCGACGTCGACATCCGCATCGACGACCCCAGCGTCTCCCGCCACCACGCCGAGGTGGTCCTCGGCCAGCCCCCCGTCGTACGCGACGTCGGCTCCACCAACGGCACCCTGGTCAACGGGGAGCGCGTCAGCGAGGCGGCGCTGGCCGACGGCGCGACCATCCGGCTGGGCGGTGTCACGCTGGTCTTCCGGACCGGGTGAGCGCGTGTCCGAGCTGGCACTGACGCTGCTGCGGCTGGGGTTCCTGGCCGCGCTGTGGCTCATGGTGCTGGTCACCGTCGGAGTGCTCCGTCGGGACCTGCGCGCCCCGCGCGAGGCCCGCCCGGCCCCGACCCGGCCGCCGAAGCCGGCCAAGCAGCCCAAGCCCGCGAAGCAGCCGAAACCGGCGAAGCCCCCGAAGACCCGCGGCGCCGCCCTCGTCGTCGTCGAGGGCCCGCTCGCGGGCACCGTCGTCCCGCTCGGCACCGGGCCGATCACCCTCGGCCGCGCCCCCGACTCCACCCTCGTCATCGACGACGACTACGCCTCGTCGCGCCACGCGCGGCTGTACCCCACCCCCGACGGCTGGGTGGTCGAGGACCTCGGCTCCACCAACGGCACCTGGATCGACCGCACGCGCGTCACCGGGCCGACCGTGGTCGCCGTCGGCGCTCCCCTGCGGGTGGGCCGCACGACCCTGAAGCTGCAGAAGTAGGCGCGCAGTGCCCCTCGTCCTGCGGTACGCCGCCCGGTCCGACGTCGGCCTGGTTCGCTCCGGCAACGAGGACTCCGGCTACGCCGGCCCGTCGCTGCTCGTCGTCGCCGACGGCATGGGCGGGCACGCGGCCGGCGAGCTGGCCAGCGCCACCGTCGTCGCGACCCTCGCCCAGCTGCAGGTGAGCCCGCCGCCGGACGCGGAGCTGCTGCCGGCGCTGAGCGACGCGGTGGACGACTCCGGCGCCAGCATCGGCGACGTCGCGGACGCCCAGCCCGACTTCGCCGGCATGGGCACCACCGTGACGGCGCTGTACTGGAACGGCACCCGGATCGCGATCCTGCACGTCGGCGACTCGCGGGCCTACCTGTTCCGAGACGGCGAGCTGACGCAGATCACCCACGACCACACCTACGTGCAGACCCTCGTCGACGCCGGGCGCATCACCCCCGAGGAGGCCCGGACCCATCCGCGCCGCTCGCTGATCATGAAGGCGATCGACGGCGCGCACCCGGTGGAGCCCGACGTCTCCGCGCGCGAGGCCCGCGTCGGCGACCGCTACCTGCTGTGCAGCGACGGGCTGACCGGCGTCGTGACCGACGACGCGCTGGCCGCCGAGCTGGCGACCGGCGACCCGCCGGGCACGGTGACCCGGCTGGTCGAGCTCGCGCTCGAGGGCGGCGCGCCGGACAACGTCACCGTCGTCGTCGCCGACGTCGTCGAGGTCGACGACGACACCGCGGCGTCGCTGCGCGAGGGCGAGCCCGTGGTCGTCGGAGCCGCCGGCGAGCCCAGGGTCCGCGCCCGGCTCCCCGGGCTGTCGTTCCCCGAGGACGAGCAGCCCGACCCGGACCGGCCCGACCCGCTGCCGCCGTCCGAGGGGCCGCCCACCCGGCCCACCGCCGTCATCACCGCGCCGCTGGCCGAGCCGGAGGAGCCGGACGAGGACGCGTACGAGGCGCAGGTGCGCGCGGGGCGCCGGCGCCGGATCGCGTTCTGGTCCGCCGTCGTCCTCGGGACCGTGGGCGTGCTCGCCGCGCTGGTCTGGGCCGCCACCTCGTGGCTGTGGGCGCAGTACTACGTCGGCGACCACGACGGCCGCATCGCGATCTACAACGGCGTCCCGGGGACCCTGATCGCCGTACCGCTGCAGCGGGTGGAGGAGGAGAGCCTCACCCTGGTGTCCGCGCTGCCCACGTTCGACCAGGAGCTGGTCATGCGCGGGATCACGGCATCCGACTTCGACGACGCCGTCCGGATCAAGGACGAACTCGAGCGTCGCGCCGTTGCGTGCACCCTGCTGCCCACCCCCGCGGGCTGCCCGGGCTACGACCCGACCGTCCCCCAGCCCACGCCACTGCCTACTCCTGAGCCGACGGTCAGCACGAGCGCAGACCCGCTGTTCTCCCCCGGGACCGGTCCGTGACCGCGCCCGCGCCCGCCGTGGCTCCCGGGGGCGCCGGAGGGACCACGCCCCGCCAGCCGACCCGCCGCGGCGCCGAGCTCGGCCTGATCCTGCTCGCCTGGGCCATCGGCGCCTTCGGCACCTGGCAGGTGGCCGTGGCCACCGGGGAGGGCATCACCGACCGGTTCTGGATCAGCGTCGGCGTCGCCGGCGCCATCCCGCTGGCCATGCACGTCGCCGTCCGGCTCAGTGCCCCGTACGCCGACCCGGTCCTGCTGCCCGTCGCCACGATGCTCACGATGCTCGGGCTGACGATGATCTACCGGCTCGACGTCGCCAACCTGGACCGCGCGCAGCGCAACGGCTCCCCGCCGCCCACCCCCGACGTCTACGCGCAGCTGACCTGGTTCGCGGTCGCCGCCGTGCTGTTCATCGGCGTGCTGGTGCTGGTGCGCGACCACCGCCGGCTGCAGCGCTACACGTACACGTCGATGATCGTCGGCCTGGTGCTGCTGCTCCTGCCGCTCGCGCCCGGCATCGGCACCACCGTCAACGGCGCGACCCTGTGGGTGCGCATCGGCGGCTTCTCGTTCCAGCCCGCCGAGCTGGCGAAGATCATCCTCACCGTCTTCTTCGCCGGCTACCTGGTGGTGCGGCGCGACTCCCTCGCGCTGGTGCGCACCAAGTTCCTGGGCCTGGGGTTCCCCCGCGGCCGCGACCTCGGCCCGATCGTCGTGGTCTGGCTGGTCTCGCTGGCGATCCTGGTGTTCCAGCGCGACCTGGGCACCTCCCTGCTGTTCTTCGGCCTGTTCGTCGGGCTGCTCTACATCGCGACCTCGCGCAAGTCCTGGCTGGTCATCGGTGCCCTGCTGTTCGCCGCCGGTGCGACGTTCGCCTACCTGGCCTTCGGGCACGTGCGGGTCCGCGTCCAGGTCTGGCTGGACCCGTTCGCCTACCAGCAGGAGCAGGGCTACCAGATCGTGCAGTCGCTGTTCGGCCTGGCCAACGGCGGCCTGCTCGGTGCGGGCTGGGGGCAGGGCTACCCGCAGCTGGTCCCGTTCGCCAACACCGACTTCATCATCTCCGCTCTCGGGGAGGAGCTCGGCCTCACCGGCCTGATCGCGATCCTGCTGCTGTACGCCGTGCTGGTGGAGCGGGGCATGCGCACCGCGGTCGCCTGTCGTGACGGGTTCGGCACGCTGCTGGCCGCCGGCCTGTCGCTCACCATGGCGCTGCAGGTGTTCGTCATCGTCGGCGGGGTCACCCGGCTCATCCCGCTCACCGGCCTGACCACGCCGTTCCTGTCGTACGGCGGGTCCTCGCTGGTGGCGAACTGGATCATCATCGCGCTGCTGCTGCGGATCTCCGACCGCAACCGCAGGCCCGACATCCGCGCCCCCCAGGTGGACGAGGCGCTGACCCAGGTGGTGCGGCTGTGAGCCGCCCGATCCGGCGCGTCGCGGCGCTGATGCTGGTGCTGCTGCTGGCGCTGCTGGTCAACGTCACCGTCATCCAGACCCTGCTCGCCGACGACTACCGGACCCGCGACGGCAACCAGCGGCTGCTGCTGGAGGAGTACAGCCGCGAGCGCGGGCCGATCCTGGTCGCCGCAGACCCGGTCGCCCGCAGCGTCCCCACCGACGACTCGCTGCGCTACCTGCGCCGCTACGACAAGGGCCCCGAGTACGCGTCGGCCACCGGCTACTACTCACTGGTGTACGGCCCCACCGGGCTGGAGCGGACCGAGAACGCGATCCTGTCCGGCACCGACGACCGGCTGTTCGTGGACCGGCTGCAGCAGCTGTTCGCCGGCCAGGAACCGCGCGGCGGCGCCGTCACCACGACCCTGCAAGCACGGGCCCAGGCCGCGGCCTGGGAGGGTCTGCAGGGCGTCAACGGCGCGGTCGCCGCCATCGAGCCGACGACGGGCCGGATCCTGGCGCTGGTGCAGTCCCCGTCGTTCGACCCCAACCGGCTGTCGTCGCACGACCCGGCGGACATCCGCACCTACTACGACCAACTGACCCGCGACCCGGACAAGCCGCTGCTCAACCGGCCGCTGGTGATGCTGCAGCCGCCAGGGTCGACCTTCAAGCTCGTCACCGCGGCCGCCGCGCTCGCGTCGGGGCGCTTCACGCCCGACTCGGTGCTGCCCGGTCCGGCCAGCTACCAGCTGCCCGGGTCGACCAAGGAGCTGAAGAACTGGAGCGGCACCGCGTGCGGCCCCGACGGCCAGGTGACCCTGCGGGAGGCGCTGGCGGTGTCGTGCAACACCGCGTTCGCCTGGCTGGGCAACGAGCTCGGCGCCGACGCCCTGCGCGACCAGGCCGAGGCGTTCGGGTTCGACACCAACTTCGAGGTGCCGCTGCGCGCGGCCGCGTCCCGGTTCCCCGAGGACCCCGACGACGCCCAGACCGCGATGTCCGCGATCGGCCAGTTCGACGTACGCGCGACCGCCCTGCAGATGGCCATGGTCGCGGCGGCCGCCGGCAACAACGGCACGACGATGTCGCCGTACCTGGTCAACGAGGTGCGCGCCCCGGACCTGTCCATCCTGGAGACGGCCACGCCGCAGAAGTTCGACCAGGCGATGACGCCGGTCAACGCGGCGCAGCTGGTGGACATGATGGTCACGGTCGTGGACCGGGGAACCGGAACCAACGCCCAGATCCCCGGCGTCCGAGTCGGCGGCAAGACGGGCACCGCGCAGACCGGCAACGACCGGCCCGCGGTGGCGTGGTTCGTGGGCCTGGCCCCCGCGGAGGCGCCCGAGGTGGCCGTGGCGGTGATGGTCGAGGACGCCGGCGTGCCCGAGGTCAGCGGCAACCAGCTCGCGGCGCCCATCGCGCGGGCCGTGATGGAGGCGGTGCTCCGGTGAGGCGCACCGCAGGACGACCACCCCGGGCTGAGATCATGGCCGGCGGGGCGATCCAGGAGGACACGTGAGCGACGACACCACCGCCGCGGGCGAACCGGTGCGCCGGCTCGGCGACCGCTACGAGCTCGGCGAGACGCTGGGCCGCGGCGGCATGGCCGAGGTGCACGAGGGCCGCGACCTGCGGCTCGGCCGCCGGGTCGCGGTGAAGATCCTGCGCCCGGACCTGGCCCGCGACCCGTCGTTCCAGGCCCGCTTCCGCCGCGAGGCGCAGTCCGCCGCCGCCCTCAACCACCCCAACATCGTCGCCGTCTACGACACCGGCGAGGACGTGCTCGGCGTCGGACCGGACGCCGTCGTGGTCCCGTACATCGTGATGGAGTACGTCGACGGCATGACCCTGCGGCAGCTGCTGCAGAGCGGCCGGCGCCTGCTGCCCGAGCGCGCGCTGGAGATCACCGACGGCGTCCTCGCCGCGCTGGACTACTCGCACCGGCACGGCATCGTGCACCGCGACATCAAGCCGGCCAACGTGATGCTGACCCGCACCGGCGAGGTCAAGGTCATGGACTTCGGCATCGCCCGGGCGCTGGCCGACTCCGGCCAGACCATGACGCAGACGTCGGCCGTGATGGGCACCGCGCAGTACCTGTCGCCCGAGCAGGCGCGCGGCGAGGTCGTCGACGCCCGCTCCGACCTGTACTCCACCGGCGTGCTGCTGTACGAGCTGCTGACCGGCCGACCCCCGTTCACCGGCGACTCCCCGGTGTCGGTGGCCTACCAGCACGTCAGCGAGCAGCCGCTGCCGCCGTCGCAGGTGGACAGCGCGGTGACCCCCCAGATCGACGCCATCGTGCTGCGCTCGCTCGCCAAGAGCCCGGACTCCCGCTACCAGACCGCGGCGGAGTTCCGCGCCGACGTCGACCGCGCCATCGCCGGGTCACCGGTGACCGCCGCGGTCCCGGCGGTCGTCGCGGACCCGACCCAGCGGATGGAGCCGGTGGCCGCCGCGTACGGAGCGGGCGTCGCCGGCGCCTCGGTCCACTCGGCCGCCGACGAGCCACGGCGCAGCCCGTGGATGTGGGTCGCGATCGTGCTGGGCATCGCGATCATCGCCGGCTCCACGCTGCTGATCGGGCGGTTCATCTTCGGCACCGCCGAGGTCGCGAAGGTGACCGTGCCCGACCTGTCCGGCCTCACGGTCGAGGAGGCCACGACCGTGCTGCAGGGCGAGGGGCTGCGGATGGGTGCGCAGACGCCGGAGATCTCCGACCGGCCCACCGACACGATCATCGGCCAGCAGCCACGCTCGGGCGAGCAGCTGGAGCAGGGTCAGTCGGTCAACGTGACCGTGAGCGCGGGCAAGGAGCAGACGACCGTCCCGCAGCTGGTGGGGCTGTCCTCCGTGGACGACGCCCGCACGGCCCTGGAGGACGCCCAGCTGCAGCTCGGCAGCGTCAAGGAACGCGACTCCGAGGAGCCGGAGGGCTACGTGCTCGCCCAGAGCGAGCCCGAGGGCACGCCGGTCGAGGTGGGGACCCGGATCGCCATCACCGTGTCGACCGGGCAGATCACGGTGCCGAACGTGGTCGGGCAGAGCGAGGCGCAGGCCAAGTCCGACCTGGCCAACGCCGGGTTCCAGGTGCAGACGCTGGAGTCGCAGAACGGCTCGGTGCCCGAGGGCACCGTGCTGGCGCAGTCGCCGCAGGCCGGGTCGACCGCCTCGAAGGGCTCGCTGGTGACCATCACCGTCGCCACGGCGCCGCCGCCGACCCCGACACCGACACCCACGCCGACCCCGACACCGACACCCACGCCGACCCCGACACCGACACCGACGGACACGCCGACCGATGTGGTGTCGCCGCAGGCGGCGGACGTACCCCCCTCGCCGTAGCCGCAGCGGGTCGCGGGTCCGGTCGCAACCGGACCCGCGGCGTCAGCGGGCGACGACCGGGGCGAGACCGACCGAGCGGTCGACCGCAGCGGCGTCGCCGCAAGCCACCAGCCAGTTGGCGAGCATCCGGTGGCCGCCCTCGGTGAGGACGGACTCGGGGTGGAACTGCACGCCCTCCACCGGCAGGCTGCGGTGTCGCACCGCCATGATCACGCCGGACTCGGTGGTCCCGGTGACCTCGAGGACGTCCGGGACGGTGGCGGGATCGATGGCCAGCGAGTGGTAGCGGGTGGCGGTGAACGGGTCCGGCAGCCCGGCCAGCACGCCGACGCCGTCGTGGTGCACCAGCGAGGTCTTGCCGTGCAGCAGCTCCGGCGCCCGGGTCACCTCGGCGCCGTAGACCGCGCCGATCGCCTGGTGCCCCAGGCACACGCCGAAGATCGGGACCCGGCCGGCGACCGCGTGCACCAGGTCCATGCACACCCCGGCGTCCTCCGGGGTCCCGGGCCCGGGTGAGAGCAGCACGCCGTCGTAGCCGTCCTCGGCATCGGGCGCCGTACGCGCCAGCACCTCGTCCACGGTGACCTCGTCGTTGCGGCGTACGTCGACCGCGGCGTCGAGCTGGCCGAGGTACTGCACCAGGTTGAACACGAACGAGTCGTAGTTGTCGACGACGAGGATGCGGGCGCTCACCGGGACATCATGACCTGCGCCGACGTGGTGCCCGCACCGTCCACCGTGACATCGGTGAACGGCAGCCGTGGCTGCAGCCAGGGGAACACCCACACGAACAACACCGCGACCACCGCGGCGACCAGCAGCACCGCGATCAGGGCGCGCACCGGCGTCGGGCCGGGCAGGTGCCGCCAGATCCATCCGTACACGCCTGCCTCACCCCACCCCTGCGCTCGCCGTGGCACCCGCGACGGCCGGGTCGGCAGCGCGCGCATCAAGGGCGGCGTCCGGGCCGGCCTCGATCGCCGGCGGCGTGCCCTTCCACTTGGGCAGCACGGACTCCCGCGTGCCCCACCAGATCCAGCGCTCGTACGACGCCCAGCGCGGGTTGCAGGTGGTCACGGTGATGAGTCGCTCGGTGGGCTTGGCCCCGGGGTCTCCCGGCACCGGGTCCACCACCCACAGCGCGGTGGGGTCGACGACCTGGTCCTTCTCCAGCACGTACGTGTACCAGGCGTCCTGCGTCTCGATGATCACGGTGTCGCCCACGCGCAGCCGGTCGATGTCCTTCAGCGGCTCGCCGTTGGTGGCCCGGTGGCCGGCGATCGCGAAGTTGCCCTTCTGCCCCGGCATCGCCGAGTCCGGGTAGTGGCCGATGCCCCGCGCCAGGTCCGGCAGCGTGACGCCCTCGATCAGCGGCGTGCCCCAGACCGAATCGCTCAGGCGCGGGATGTAGACCAGGCCGAAGCCCTCCCCGGCCTCCGGCTTCGGCACCCGGATCGGCCCGGTCGGCGTCGGGGTGGGGGTCGGCGCGCCGGACCCCGACGGCTGCGGCTGCGGCTCGGCGTCGCGGGCCCAGGTGGCCACGATCTCGTCGCGGACCTGGTCCGCGGCACGGTCGGCCTCCACGTTGGTCCACCACAGCTGGTAGACCACCAGGAGGAGCAGGACCAGGCCGACGGTAATGAGGATCTCGCCCAGGGTGCGGGCGACCAGGCGGACCCGGTCCGCCGTGGAGGCGCTCACGGTCGGACCGCCGTCGCCCAACGGGTCGTGACCGGGCCGGCGTACGCGGGCAGCACGGTCCCCTCGGCGCTGGTGACCTCGTACCCGAGGCCGACCACGTTGGCCCACTCGCGGTAGAGCCGGACCCCGGCGTCGTCGTCGAGCGCGGCCTGCAGCCGCTCGGGGTCGCCGATCGCGGTCACGGTGAACGGCGGGGAGTAGACCCGTCCCTGCAGGATCAGCGTGTTGCCCACGCAGCGCACCGCGCTGGTGGCCACCACCCGCTGGTCCATGATCTGCATCGCCTCCGCGCCGCCGGTCCACAGCGCGTTCACGACGGCCTGGACGTCCTGCTGGTGTACGACGAGGTCGTCGGGGGTGACGTTGCCCTCCAGCGGGCTGCCGGGCTCCAGCTTCGGTGCGTCGTCGAGGGCGACCGTCACCGACGGGCCGATCACGGCGGTCGTGCCGGCCGCCATCCCCAGGTCCTCGACCCGCTGCCGCGCCTGCTCCAGCGCGGGACCGGCCTCGTCCGCGGCGAGCAGCGCGTCCACGCTGACCTGCAGGGCGGTCACCTCGGCACCGAGGTCGGCGACCCGCTGGGCCTCGACGCGGGCCAGGTCGCGCAGGCCGGTGGCGCGGTCCGGGCGCAGGTCCCCCGAGCGGCCGGCGACCGCGCTCGCGGCGAACATCACCCCGGCCACGACCAGCAGGCCGGCGGTGACGAACGTGGCGGGGTGCAGGTGCCAGCGGTCCGGGCCGGGCAGTCGCACGGGATCACGGTAGTCGCTGCCCGCCTCGCGGGACGGCGCACGCCGCCGCGGCAGGTACCCTGGAGCATCCCGGTCGGGCCGCCGCCCGGTCCGCGGACGCCCCCGAGCAGCCGAGCAGTCCGTACCTCCCGAGCAGTCCGTACGCCCCGACGAGCCCCGTCCCCGACGAGCCCCGTCCCCGAGCAGCAGCAGGAGCCCGCCGTGCCCGAGTCCCGCGGTCGCAAGAAGGACGTCTACACCCCGCCGCCGGCGAAGACCGATCGCACGCCGGTGCGGCTCGGCTCCGGCCGCTGGGTGGCGCCGACGATGGTGACCCTGTTCGTCGTCGGGCTGCTGTGGATCGTGGTGTTCTACATCGCTCCCGACAACGCGCTGCAGAGCCACTTCAACGCGTTCGTGAACGTGCTCATCGGCTTCGTCTTCATCGGCGCCGGGTTCGTCGTCTCCACCCGCTGGAAGTAGCCCGCCCCCCGCGCGGAGTTATCCACAGGCTTCTCCACAGCTGGGGACGAATCACACCCGTGTAAGTCGCTGCTCCCGGCCTCCAGGCCGCATCCCCACCCACCTCCGCCACTCCCGCTCCGCCGGCGACGCCTCCCCCTCCACGACGGAATGAGTCTGGGCGTCGTTTTCGGGCCGAAATGCGGCCTCCAAGCAACGCCCAGACTCATTCGGCCGCGAGGTGGCGCGGCGGCCGGGGCTACCCGGGGTCAGACGGAGCCCTGGGTCAGAGGAGCTCGAGGATGGTGGCGTTGGCCATGCCGCCGCCCTCGCACATGGTCTGCAGGCCGTAGCGGATGCCGTTGCGGCGCATGTGGTGCACCAGCGTCGTCATCAGCCGGGCCCCGGACGCCCCGAGCGGGTGGCCGAGGGCGATCGCGCCGCCGTTGGCGTTGGTGAGCTTGGGGTCCGCGCCGATCTCGGCGTACCAGGCCCCGACCACGGACGCGAAGGCCTCGTTGACCTCGAACGCCCCGATCTCGTCCAGCCGCAGCCCGCTGCGGCCGAGCACCTTGTCGGTGGCCGGGATCGGCCCGGTGAGCATGATCACCGGGTCCACACCCGCGAGCGCCACCGTGTGGAAGCGGGCCATCGGGGTGAGCCCGAGCTCGGCGGCCTTCTCCGAGGTGGTGATGAGCAGCGCCGCGGCGCCGTCGGAGATCTGCGACGCGTTGCCCGCGGTCACGACGCCGGTGTCCAGGAACGGGGTCTTCAGCCCGGCCAGCGACTCCAGGGTGGTCCCCGGCCGCACGCCCTGGTCCACCGTGACCGGGCCGGCCTCCGTCTCCACCGGCACGATCTCCTCGGCGAACAGGCCCTCGGCGGTGGCGTACGCGGCGCGCTCGTGCGACGCGACCGCGATCTCGTCGAGCTGCTGCCGGGTGAGCCCCCAGCGCTCGGCGATCATCTCCGCGGAGATGCCCTGCGGCACCAGCTGGTCCTCGTAGCGCGCCTTCATCATCGGGCCGAACGGGCCGTCGCCCCCGAGCGCGTTGGAGAACATCGGCACCCGCGACATCGACTCCACGCCACCCGCGACGACCATGTCGTAGTGCCCGGCCACGACCCCGGCGGCCGCGAAGTGCGCGGCCTGCTGGGAGGACCCGCACTGCCGGTCCACGGTCACCCCGGTCACGTCCTCGGGGAAGCCGGCGGCCAGCGCGGCGTTGCGGCCGATGTTGAACGCCTGCTCGCCCACCTGCCCGACGCAGCCCCAGATCACGTCCTCGACGAGCGCGGGGTCGACCCCGGTCCTCCCGACCAGGCCCTGCAGCGCCACCGCGGACAGGTCGACCGGGTGGATCCCCGACAGCACCCCCTTGGCCGGCTTGCCGACCCCGATCGGGGTACGGACGGCTCCGACGATGACGGCGTCGCGCTGGCTCACGGGAGGACCTCCTGGTCGATGGTTACCCGACGGTAACAAGGCTGCGGGCCCGGGGGAAGGGCGGGCACGAGCCGACCCCGCCGGCGGGCAGCGCCGGCTAGGACAGCACGACCCCGAGCGGGGCAACCAGTTGCTGGATCTGCACCGTGCGCACCATGACCGCGATGACCAGGACGGCGAGGACGGTGAGGCACCCCAGTGCCTGCCACAGGGTGCGGTTGCGCTGCGGCGCGTACGCCAGGATCGCCGCCACGATCGCGCCCACGACCAGGCCGCCGAGGTGCGCGCGCCAGTCGATGCCCGGGGCGACGAACCCGATGACCACGTTGATGGCGAGCAGGATCAGGACCTGGGTCACGTCGTAGCGCAGCCGACGTCCGGCCACGATCAGCGCGCCCATCAGGCCGAAGATCGCGCCGCTGGCGCCGACCGAGACGGTGCGCAGGTCGGAGAACCAGTACGACGCCACGCTGCCGCCGAGCGCGGCCAGCACGTACAGCGCCAGGTAGCGCACGTGCCCGAAGATCCGCTCCAGGGTCGGGCCGAGCACGAACAGCACGTACATGTTGAACGCGATGTGCAGGATCGAGCCGTGCAGGAAGGCGCTGGTGATCAGCCGCCACCACTCCCCGCCCACGGCGACGCCGACCGGCCACATCCCCCAGTCGCCGGCCATCGCGTTGATGCCGAGGCCGAGCTGCACCAAGAAGACGGCGAGGTTGATGCCGATGAGCGTCCAGGTCACCTTCGCCTGGGCGACCATCCGGCCGCCGAACGGGGTGCGCGCCTCGCGCACCGTCGCCTGGCCGCCCTGGACGCACTCCGGGCACTGGAACCCGACCGCGGCCGGCGTCATGCAGTCCGGGCAGATGGGCCGCTCGCACCGGGCGCAGCGGATCCACGTCTCCCGGTCCGGGTGCCGGTAGCACCGCGGCGGGGAGGCGACCTGCGGGGGTTCAGGCCCGGTCGGGGGCTCCGGCTCGGCCGGGCGCCCAGGCTGGGTCGGGGGCTCGGGCTCGGTCACGCGGGACGCGGGGTCACTCGGACCGCTCGACCGTGACCCGCTCGATCGTGACGTCCTGCACCGGGCGGTCCTGCGCGCCGGTCGGCGTTCCCGCGATCCGGTCCACGACGTCACGCGAGGGCTGGTCGGCGACCTCGCCGAAGATGGAGTGCTTGAAGTTCAGCCACGCCGTCGGGGCGACGGTGATGAAGAACTGCGAGCCGTTGGTGTTCGGCCCGGCGTTGGCCATGGCCAGCAGGTACGGCCGGTCGAACTGCAGCTCGGGGTGGAACTCGTCGCCGAACTTGTAGCCCGGGCCGCCGGTGCCGCGGCCGAGCGGGTCGCCGCCCTGGATCATGAACCCCGGGATCACCCGGTGGAAGATCGTCCCGTCGTACAGCGGCGCGGTGGTCTTCTGCCCGCTGCGCGGGTCGGTCCACTCCTGGGTGCCCTCGGCCAGTCCGAGGAAGTTACGGACCGTCTTCGGCGCCTGGTCGGGGAAGAGGAGCACCTTGATGTCGCCCTCGGACGTGTGCAGGGTCGCGTAGGTCTCAGCCACGTCCCGCATCCTCGCACGACCCGCAGGGCTCCGCCGGACGGCCCCGGACCGGTGACGGACCGGGCCGTCCTCAGTCGATGACGGCGCGGTCCCCGCCGGCGGTGCGGGCCCGGGCCAGTCGCTCCTGCGCGGCCGCCAGCAGTCCCGCCCCGGCGTCCCCGGCGGGGGCGTCGGCGCCGGCCGCCGAGGCGCTGGCCGTCACCACCCCCGCGGGCGCCCGCTCGTAGCGGATCGCCAGCCCGCGCACCGTCGCGGGGACCGGGTCGGCCAGCTGCACCGCTTCGGCGAACGTGGTCTCCGGCAGGAGCACCGCGAACTCGTCCGGGGCCGTGCGCGCCAGGATCGCCCCGGGCCGCGCGGCCAGCGGCCGCAGCGCGTCCGCGACCGACACCAGGACGTCCTCGCCGGCCAGGTGGCCGTACACGTCGCCGTAGCCGGCCAGGTCGTCCAGGCCGACCAGCAGCAGCGCCAGCGGGCGGGCGGTCGCCGCCGCCCGCGCCGACTCCGACTCCAGCCGCTCGTCGAAGGAGATGCGGTTCAGGGCCCCGGTGAGCAGGTCGCGGAAGGACAGCTCGGCGAGCATGTCCGCCTGCTGCTTGAGCAGCAGGTGGGTGCGCGACCGCGCCTTGAGCACCCGGGGGGTCACGGGCTTGGCGATGTAGTCCGCCGCCCCGGCCTCAAGGCAGTGCGACTCGATCTCCGGCAGCACCTCTCCGGTGATGAACATGACCGGGATGTGCCGCACGTTCGGGTCCGTCTTCAGCTCGCTGATGACGTCGAACCCGTCCTGCCCCGGCATGGACACGTCGAGCAGGATCAGGTCGGGCATCTCGCTGCGGGCCAGTCGCAGACCGTCGGCCCCGTTGTTGGCCACGATCACCGTGCCGGTGTCCGCCAGCAGCTGGGTGAACAGCGTGGTGATGGTGGGGCTGTCGTCGACCACCAGGATGGTCGGGGTCGTGCCGAACCCGTCGGACTCGTACGCCATGTCCGGATCGTAGGAGTGGCGACGGGGTGGATGTCGGTTGGATGCTGTGCGGGTACGAGGTTCCTTGCCGCCGGCGGGGACGGTCGTGAAGGGCGGGACGCCAGGTGACCGCGGATCAGGGACGGCGGGGGCTGCCGGTGCCGCAGTGGTGGCGCTCCCTCGTGGCGTGGGCGCGCAGCCTGGTGGTGTCGCCCGCCGAGCTCGTCGGCCGGATCCTGCTGCGGGACCGGCCCGAGCCGACCCGCGAGGTCTGGACCGAGTCCGGCCGGCTGTGGATGCCCCCCAACAAGGAGATCGAGATCAGCGTGGTCATGCCGGCCTACAACCCCGGGGCGGGCCTGCGCCCCGCGGTGGACCGGCTGGTGTCGGTGATGCGCGAGGCCGGGGTCGGGTTCGAGGCCATCGTGGTCAACGACGGGTCCACCGACGGGTCGATGGCGACCCTGGAGGGGGCCGGTCCGGAGGTCCGGATCGTCGAGCTGCCCGCCAACCGCGGCAAGGGCGGCGCGCTGCACGCCGGCTTCTCCCGGGCCCGCGGCTCGTGGGTCGGCTTCGTCGACTCCGACGGAGACATCGACCCCGCGCACCTGGTCCGCTACCTCGAGGTGGGCCGGGCGACGGGCGCGGACATGGTGTACGCCAACAAGAAGCACCGGGAGTCCATCTCGGCCTCATCGCCGTTCCGCAAGGTCGTGTCGCTGGGGTTCTCCACGCTGGTGTCGACGCTGTTCACCCTGGGCGTCAACGACACCCAGACCGGCTGCAAGCTGCTGCGCCGCGAGGTCCTGGCCGACGTGCTGCCCCGGCTGCGGGAGACCCGGTTCGCGTTCGACCTCGAGCTGTTCGTCGCCGCGTCGACGGCCGGCTACACGACCGCGATCGCGGCGCCGGTCGAGCTGCAGGAGCGGATGTCCGGCTCCTCGGTCACCAAGTCGACGATCCTGCGGACCCTCAAGGACGCCCTCGTCGTGCTGGCGCGCCGGGAGTCGACGCAGACCTACGACCGCGCCGTCCGCCCCCAGGCGCAGGTGTACGCCCGCGGGGTCGGCAAGCCCCGCGGCGGTTCCGGCAGCTCCGGGAACCCGGCGGCGTAGCCCCGGGCGCACCGGTCCCGATCGCGCTCAGCGCCGATCGGGGTCAGCGCCGATCGGGGTCAGCGCCGATCGGGGTCAGCGCCGCCGGCGGTGGTGCAGCCGGACCACGCCGTGGTCGTGCGCCTCGGCGGCGACCAGGTCCCAGCGCTGCAGCCGGCCGTAGGTCGACTGCTCCCACAGCGGGATGCCGGCGCGCAGCAGCAGCGGCATGACGAACACCTCCGTCTCCTCGACGAGGTCCTCGTCGAGGAACAGCCGCAGCGTCTGCGCCCCGCCGACGATCCACACGTCCCCGGGGCTGGCGGCGTTGAGGCGGTCGAGGCAAGACAGCGGGTCGGTCCCGTCCCAGGCCTCGACGTCCGGGGGGACGTCGTCGTCGAGCGGCCGGTGCGTCAGGACAGCAGTGCGCCGACCCGGGTAGGGCCACTCGCCGAACGTGCGCACCTGGTCGTACGTCGCGCGACCCATCACCAGGCTGCCCACGGCCGCCAGGAAGCGCTCGTAGCCGAGGTCGCCGGGGTCGAACTGGTCCAGCCAGCCCACGCCGCCGTCGGGATCGGCGAGGTAGCCGTCGAGGGAGATCGCGGCGTACAGCACGACCCGGGAGGACATCCTCCGGACGGTAGCGCTCCGACGCGGGCTGCGGACCCGCGCGCGAGGATCAGACGGGTGCGCGGGTGATCCGGGTGGAGGCGAGGGGACTTGAACCCCTAACCCCCGCCTTGCAAAGGCGGTGCTCTGCCAGTTGAGCTACGCCCCCGGACGGGGCCAGGGTCAGCGCAGGTCCGGGGCCGCAGTGGCCTCGGTCCACAGGTCCTGCTCGGCCCGGCTGGCCGAGACCTGGCGGTAGACGAGGTAGCCGATTCCGGCAAGGGCGACGAGGAGCAGCAACTTCTTCACGTGGGCCTAGGAGGACTTGAACCTCCGGCCTCTTCCTTATCAGGGAAGCGCTCTAACCGTCTGAGCTATAGGCCCGTGATGCGCGCAGAAGGCTACCCGACCCCTCCGGGACGGGACAAAACCGGCCAGCGGGCCCGACGGCGCTCAGGCGTCGTCGGAGAGCGTGACCTCCAGGCCGCCGGTGATGCCGACGGTGAGGTTGTAGAGGAACGCGAACAGCGTCGCCAGCATGGAGACGATGACGATCTCGACCGACCCGATCACCAGGGTCACACCCATGACCCGGTTGAAGTCGACGAGCTGCATCATGTCGAAGGTCTCGGTCCCCCCGCCGACGACCTCGTTGACGTTGCGGGAGACCGCGTCGAAGACACCGGTCATGTCCAGCACGTACCACAGCGCGGCGACGGCGATCCCGAGCACGATCGCGATGGACAGCGCCAGCATGAACGACGCCTTCATCACCGACCACGGGTCGATCCGGGTGACGTAGAGGCGGGCCCGCCGAGGGCCGGTCGGCCGCACCGTTGCTCCGGTGGCCTGGGCCGTCATCGGGGGGGCCCCGGCCTGCGGCGCCGACCGCGTCAGCGGCGCGGACCGCACCACCCGCGGGTCCAGCGGCGGCTGCGCAGGGGACGGCGGCGTGCCCGCCGAGCCGGACGTCTCCGTCCGCTGGGTGCCGCTCATCCTCGCCTCTCCCGCCGCCGGGGAACTCCCGGACGCGCTGCGTCAGGACCCGCTGTCGGGCCCGTCCGAGTCACCATGATGACCGTTCGGAGCGGAATCCGCGTCCCCACCCACCTCTTCGGCGTGGTTCGGGCCGTCCGCGGGCCCCTCGACCGCCGGGTCCGCAGCACCGTCCGACTCGCCGTCCTCCTCGTCCTCGTCGGCCTCGGGCTCGGCCAGCCGGGCCACCGCGACCACCGACTCGTCCGCGCCCAGATCCATCAGCTTCACACCCATGGTGTCCCGGCCGGAGGCCCGCACCTCGGCCACCCGCGTGCGGATCACGATCCCGTTGCTGGCCACCGCGAAGATCTCGTCGTCGACGTCGCAGACCAGGGACCCGACCAGCGAGCCGCGCTCCTCGACCAGCCGCATCGCGCGGACCCCGAGGATGCCGCGGCCCTTGGTCGCCCACTCCTGCACCGACGTGCGCTTGGCGTAGCCGCCGTCGGTCACCGTGACGACGTACGCATCGGGGCGGACCACGTCCATCGACAGCAGCGCGTCGTCACCGCGGAACCGCATGCCGATCACGCCGGACGTCGCCCGGCCCATCGGGCGCAGCTGCGCGTCGTCGGCGCCGAACCGAGCCGACATCCCCTTGCGGGACACCAGCAGCAGGTCATCCTCCGGACCCACCAGCTGCGCGGAGATCACCTCGTCGTCGTCGGACAGGTTGATGGCGATGATGCCGCCGGTGCGGTTGGAGTCGAACTCGCCCAGCCGGGTCTTCTTCACCATCCCCGACCGGGTGGCGAGCACGAGGTACGGAGCCTGCTCGTAGTCGCGCAGGCACAGCACCTGGGCGATCGCCTCGTCCGGCTGGAACGCCAGCAGATTCGCCACGTGCTGGCCGCGGGCGTCCCGCGCGGTCTCGGGCAGCTGGTAGGCCTTCGCCCGGTAGACCCGTCCCTTGTCGGTGAAGAACAGGATCCAGTGGTGCGTCGTGGTCACGAAGAAGTGCTCGACCGCGTCGTCCTGCCGCAGCTGCGCGCCGCGTACGCCCTTGCCGCCGCGCCGCTGCGCGCGGTACAGGTCGCTGCGGGTGCGCTTGGCGTAGCCGCCCGCGGTGATGGTGACGACCACGTCCTCCTCGGCGATGAAGTCCTCGTCGGACATGTCGCCGTCCCAGGGCACGAACGAGGTGCGCCGGTCGTCGCCGTACTTGTCGACGACCTCGGTGAGCTCGTCGGCGACGATGGTCCGCTGCCGGGCCTCGGAGGCGAGGATGTCGTTGTAGTCGGCGATCTTCGCCATCAGGTCGTCGTACTCGTCGATGATCTTCTGCCGCTCCAGGGCGGCCAGCCGGCGCAGCTGCATGTCCAGGATCGCGGTGGCCTGGACCTCGTCGATCTCCAGCAGCGCCATCAACCCGACGCGGGCGTCCTCCACCGTCGCCGACGCCCGGATCAGCGCGATGACCTCGTCGAGGGCGTCGAGGGCCTTGAGGTAGCCGCGCAGGATGTGCGCGCGCTCCTCGGCCTTGCGCAGCCGGTAGCGCGTGCGCCGCTGGATGACCTCGATCTGGTGGTTGATCCAGTAGCGGACGAACTGCTCCAGCGTCAGCGTGCGCGGGACCCCGTCGACCAGCGCCAGCATGTTGGCGCCGAAGGTGTCCTGCAGCTGGGTGTGCTTGAACAGGTTGTTGAGCACCACCTGCGGCACGGCGTCGCGCTTGAGCTCGATGATCAGCCGCATGCCGGTGCGCGAGGAGGAGTCGTCGCGCACGTCGGAGATGCCCGACAGCTTGCCGTCGCTGACCAGCTCGGCGATGCGCAGCAGCAGGTTGTCCGGGTTGACCTGGTAGGGCAGCTCGGTGACCAGCAGGTACGTGCGCCCGCGGGAGTCCTCCTCCACCGTGACGACCGCGCGCATCGTGATCGAGCCGCGGCCGGTCCGGTAGGCCTGCTCGATCGTGTGCCTGCCGACGATCAGCGCCCCGGTCGGGAAGTCCGGGCCCTTCACCCGCTCCAGCAGCGCCTCCATCCGCTCCTCGCGGCTGGCGTCGGGGTTCTGCAGCGCCCACAGCACGCCGTCGGCGACCTCGCGCAGGTTGTGCGGCGGAATGTTGGTCGCCATCCCGACCGCGATGCCCGCGCTGCCGTTGACCAGCAGGTTCGGGAACCGTGCCGGCAGCACCACCGGCTCCAGCGTGCGGCCGTCGTAGTTCGGCGCGAAGTCGACGGTCTCCTCGTCGATGTCGCGCACCATCTCCATCGCCAGCGGCGCCATCCGGCACTCGGTGTAGCGCTGCGCCGCCGGCGGGTCGTTGCCCGGCGAGCCGAAGTTGCCCTGTCCCTGCACCAGCGGGTAGCGCAGCGACCACGGCTGCGCCAGCCGCACCAGCGCGTCGTAGATCGCGGAGTCACCGTGCGGGTGGTAGTTGCCCATGACGTCGCCGACGACCCGGGCGGACTTGGAGAAGTTGCGGTCCGGCCGGTAGCCGCCGTCGTACATCGCGTACAGCACCCGGCGGTGCACCGGCTTCAGGCCGTCCCGCACGTCCGGCAGCGCCCGGGACACGATGACGGACATCGAGTAGTCCAGGTAGGACCGCTGCATCTCGACCTGCAGGTCCACCGGCTCGATCCGGTGGTGCAGCGTCGGATCCCCCTCGTCGCCGGAGCCGGAGCCGGGGGTCCCGGGGCCGGGCAGGTCGGTGCCGGTGATGTCGGTGTCGTCGGGCACGGGTCAGTCAGTCCTTCCGGCGCGGAACCGGCGCCGCGGGGCGCCGGCCTCGCACGTCAGATGTCGAGGAACCGGACGTCCTTGGCGTTGCGCTGGATGAAGTTGCGGCGGGCCTCCACGTCCTCGCCCATGAGGACGGTGAACATCTCGTCGGCCTGGGCGGCATCGTCGAGCGTGACCTGCAGCAGCACCCGGCGCTCCGGGTCCATGGTGGTCTCCCACAACTCGTCGGCGTTCATCTCGCCGAGGCCCTTGTAGCGCTGCACGCCCTCCTCCTTGGGCAGCTTGCGCCCGGCGGCCAGGCCGGTCTCCATCAGCGCGTCCCGCTCGCGGTCGGAGTACGCGAACTCCGCGGTCTCGCGCTGCCACTTGATCTTGTACAGCGGGGGCTGGGCGAGGAACACGTGCCCCCGCTCGACCAGCGGTCGCATGAACCGGAACAGCAGCGTCAGCAGCAGGGTGCGGATGTGCTGGCCGTCGACGTCGGCGTCGGCCATCAGCACGACCTTGTGGTAGCGCAGCCGGTTGATGTCGAAGTCGTCGTGCACGCCGGTGCCGAACGCCGAGATCAGCGCCTGCACCTCGTTGTTCTGCAGCACCTTGTCGATGCGGGCCTTCTCGACGTTGAGGATCTTGCCGCGGATCGGGAGGATCGCCTGGATCCGCGGGTCGCGCCCCTGCCGCGCGGACCCGCCGGCGCTGTCTCCCTCGACGATGAAGATCTCGCACTCCTCCGGCTCGCGGGAGGAGCAGTCGATGAGCTTCCCCGGCATGCCGGACCCGCCGAGCAGGCCCTTGCGGTTGCGGGCCAGGTCGCGCGCCTTGCGGGCCGCGATCCGCGCGGAGGCGGCGTTGACCGACTTGCGCGCGATCTCCTTGCCCTCGGCCGGGTTCTTCTCCAGCCACTCGCCGAGCTGCTCGTTGACCAGCTTCTGCACGAACGTCTTCATCTCGGTGTTGCCGAGCTTGGTCTTGGTCTGGCCCTCGAACTGCGGCTCGGCCAGCTTGACGCTGACGATCGCGGTGAGTCCCTCGCGGATGTCCTCGCCGGTGAGGTTGGCGTCCTTGTCCTTGAGCACGCCCCACTCGCGGGCGAACTTGTTGAGCAGCGTCGTCAGCGCCGCCCGGAAGCCCTCCTCATGGGTGCCGCCCTCGGTGGTGTTGATGGTGTTGGCGAACGTGTAGACCGACTCCGAGAAGCCGCTGTTCCACTGCATCGCGATCTCGGCGCTCATGCGCTGGTCGTCGGTCTCCGCCGACACGTCGATCACGGTGGGGTTGGCCGGGCCCTTGCTGGCGTTGAGGTACGTGACGAAGTCGGCGATGCCGCCCTCGTAGTGGTAGGTGACCGAGCGCTGCTGCAGCTCCTCCACGTCACCGTCGTCGTCGATCGCGGGGGTCTCGACCGCCCGCTCGTCGGTCAGCGAGATGGTCATGCCCTTGTTGAGGAACGCCATCTCCTGGAACCGGCGCGACAGCGTCTCGAAGTCGTAGTGCGTCGTCTCGAAGATGTCCTGGTCGGCCCAGAACGTGACCGTGGTGCCGGTGGAGTCGGTGGCCTCTCCGCGGGCGAGAGGAGCCGTGGGGACGCCGTGCAGGTAGGACTGCCGCCACACGTACCCGTCCCGGCGCACCTCCACGTCCAGGCGGGTGGACAGCGCGTTGACGACGGACACGCCGACGCCGTGCAGACCGCCGGACACCGAGTAGCCGCCGCCGCCGAACTTGCCGCCGGCGTGCAGCACGGTGAGGACGACCTCGACCGCGGGCTTCTTCTCCACCGGGTGCTCGTCGACGGGGATGCCGCGACCGTCGTCGACGACGCGCACCGCGCCGTCGTCGAGCAGGCTCACCGAGATCTGGGAGGCGTAGCCGGCCATCGCCTCGTCGACGGAGTTGTCGACGACCTCGTAGACCAGGTGGTGCAGGCCGCGCTCCCCGGTGGAGCCGATGTACATGCCCGGGCGCTTGCGCACCGCGTCGAGCCCCTCGAGCACGGTGATCGCGCTGGCGTCGTACGACACGGCGGAGGTGCCTCCTCGGGCCTCGGGCGGACCGGCCGCGGTACGGACCCGGTCACGGCACAGGCCGCTCGCTCCGGCCGGCGCGCGGACGCGCCGGGGGCCGGGGAAGCGGCCTGTGTGTTCGGCTCATCCTACCGCGTTGCGGGGCCCCGACCGGCTCGGGACGGCCCCTGGGGACAACGTGGGCGCGTCGACCCCCCGGTCCGGTGTCCCCCCTCGCGGAACCGGTCCGAGGGCGTCTGGCTGCCGGAAACCGTGTCGGCGTCAGCCGTAGGTGTCCCGCGGACCGCGGCCGGGCACCCGGCGGGGACCGGAGGGGCGTACCGGCGCGGCCGGGCCGACCACCCGCACGTCCCGGATGACGCCGCCGCCGAGCTCGGCATCGAGACGGGAGCGCAGCGACGGCAGCAGCAGCCGCAGCTGGGTGGCCCAGGCCGTGGACGACGCGCGCAGCAGCAACCGCCCGCCGCGGCCGTCCGGGCCGGGCTCGAACGACTCCGGGACCACGTGCTCGGCCAGGTCCGGTCCGACGATCTCCCGCCACCGGCCGATCAGGCCCCCCGCGGCCGCCTCGGCCTGCCAGCCGCGCTCGCGCACCAGCCGGTCGACGGCGCTGCCGAGCCGCTGCGGGTCACGCTCGTCCGGGCCCGGGCCCGAGCGGGGCTCCTCGTCCGGCGCCACGCGCCGCACCGCGCCGGACCGCGCGGTCGGCCGGGACGTCGGCGCCCCACCGGAGCCACCGGTGTCGGCCCGGGTGCGCCGCCGGGCGTCCGCGCGGGCCCGGGCCAGCGCCGCGCGCGCCAGGTCCACCCCGTCCGCCGCCGGCCGGCTCTCGGGCCCCTCGTCCGGCCGGTCAGGCGACACGGCGCACCTGCCCGTCCAGGACGTCGACCCGTCCCCCGTCGAGCTCGACGGGGACGTCCTCGGCCACGGCCGCGGTCACCAGCACCTGCGGCGCGGGGGCGACCAGCTCGGCCAGCCTGCGCCGGCGCCGGGTGTCCAGCTCGGCGAACACGTCGTCGAGCACCAGCACCGGCTCGCCGTCGGGGCCCGCCTCGCCGCGCAGCAGGTCGTAGCAGGCCAGCTTGAGTGCCAGCGCGTACGACCAGGACTCGCCGTGCGAGGCATAGCCCTTGGCAGGGAACTCGCCCAGCAGCAGGCGCAGGTCGTCGCGGTGCGGCCCGACCAGGGTGACGCCGCGGTCCAACTCGTCCCGGCGCCGGGCGGCGACCGCATCGAGGATGACCTGCTCCAGCCCGGAGCGGTCCACCCCCGGGTCCAGCTCGCCCAGCGAGGACTGGTACCGCAGCGTGGTGGCGGCACCGCCGGACGACACCGCGTCGTACGAGGCCGCCACCAGGGGCTGCAGCGAGGACACCAGGTCCAGCCGCGCCGCCAGCAGGTCGGCCCCCAGGGTGGCGAGCTGGGTGTCCCAGACCTCCAGCGTGCGGACGACCTCCCCCTCGTGCGAGCGCCGCGCGATGCCGGCGGACTTCAGCAGCGCGTTGCGCTGCTTGAGCACCCGCTCGTAGTCCGCGCGCACCCCGGCGAACCGGGGCGCCCGCTGCACGAGCAGGTCGTCCAGGAAGCGTCGGCGGTCCGACGGGTCTCCCTTGACCAGCGCCTGGTCCTCCGGTGCGAACAGCACGGTGCGCAGCAGCCCGAGCACCTCACGGGCCCGCGGCACCGGTGCGCGGTTGATGCGCGCCCGGTTGGACCGTCCCGGCGCGATCTCCACCTCGAGCAGCAGCGACCGGTCGCCGCGGACCACCTCGGCGCGGACCACGGCGCGCTCCGCGCCGGCGCGGACCAGCGGAGCGTCGGTGGCGACCCGGTGGCTGCCGAGGGTGGCGAGGTAGCCGACGGCCTCGACCAGGTTGGTCTTGCCCTGCCCGTTGGGGCCGACCAGCGCGGTGACGCCGGGTTCGAGGAGGAGGTCGACCTCGGGGTAGCTGCGGAAGTCGGTGAGGGCGAGCCTGCGGACGAGCACGGCGGCAGCGGACGCCGGGGCGCCCGTCAGCCGGCCAGCCGGACCGGCATGAGCAGGTAGCGGTACTCCGGTGCCGGCTCGGCGCCGACCTCCGCCGCCCCCGACAGCACCGCCGGCCGGTTGGACTGGGTGAACGACAGCCGGATCACCGGGGCGTCGACGGCACCCAGACCGTCGAGCAGGTACTGCGGGTTGAAGGCGATCTCGATCGCGTCGCCCTCCACCCGGCACTCCAGCGCCTCCGAGGCCTGCGCCTCGTCGCCGGTCCCGGCGCTGAGCAGCAGCTCCTCGCCCTCGAACGCCAGCCGCACCGGGGTGTTGCGCTCGGCGACCAGCGCCACGCGCTTCACGGCCTCGACCAGCGGGCCGGTCTCCACCGAGGCGACGGTCGCGGCCTCGTTGGGCAGCAGCGAGCGGTACTTGGGGAACTCCCCGTCGAGCAGTCGGGTCGTCGTCCTCCGCCCCTGCCCCTCGAACCCGATGAGCCCCTCGCCGACGCCCCCGGAGGCCAGCGCGATCTCCACGATCTCGGCCCCCGCCAACGACTTCGCGGTCTCGGCCAGCGTGCGCGCGGGCACCAGCGCCTGTGCCTCCAGGCCCGAGGACTCCGGCGACCAGGCGAACTCGCGCACCGCGAGCCGGTAGCGGTCGGTGGCGGCGAGGGTCACGGTGCCGCCGTCGATCTCCAGCCGGATGCCGGTCAGCGTGGGCAGGGTGTCGTCACGCCCGGCGGCCACGGCGACCTGCGCGACGGCGGCGGCCAGGGTCGCGCCGGCCACGGAGCCGGAGGTCGTGGGCATCGCCGGGAGGCTGGGGTAGTCGTCGACGGGCAGCGTCGGCAGGGTGAACGACGAGCGCCCGCAGCGCACGGTCACCCGGGTGCCCTCCAGCGCCAGCTGCACCGGCTGCGCGGGCAGCGACCGGGCGATGTCGGCCAGCAGCCGACCGGACACCAGCGCGCGGCCCGGCTCCTCCACGTCGGCGGCCACGCCGACCCGGGCGGACACCTCGTAGTCGAAGCTGGACAGCCGCAGTCCGTCGTCGGAGGTGGGGTCCGCCTCGACCATCAGCCCGGCCAGCACCGGCAGCGACGGCCGCGAGGGCAGGGTGCGCGCCGCCCAGGCGACGGCATCGGCGAGCACGTCCCGCTCGACCCGGAACTTCAACGTGTCCTCCCAACGACGAGGTGCCCGCATCCTGTCAGCACCGGGGGGTGCCGTGCATGCCGCACCGTCCCCAGGCCGCTCGGTGCGTGGGTCTGGGGATTCCGCTGCCGTGAGTATCAGTCCCGTCGTCATCATCGGGGCGGTGGATGCTGGGGACACGCCGCATCCGTGCAGGTCGGACCGCGTGTCGCCGTCCCCAGCGGCTGGGGACGGGGCCGGGCCCGGCTGTGGACGGCTCGGGAGGAGCACCGCCCCGGCCGGGCCGGCAGTCCACCATCCCCAGGTCCGTCCCCGACCGGTCCCCGGACCCTGGGTGGGTTGTCCACAGGCCGGCCGGGAGTCGCACGCGCGCCCAGGGTCGCCGTACGAGGCGGACAGGGGTGCCGTCGGCGACGTCCCACCGATCGGGACGAAGATCCACATGACTGTCCCCAAGCGGGGGATGACGCGGGGACGGCCCCGGGGTCTGCCCCCCGGGGGTCAGCCGGCGCGGGCCTGCGACTTGATCCGGCTGGTGAGGTCGGTGACCTGGTTGTAGAGGCTGCGCCGCTCGGCCATCAGCTGGCGGATCTTGCGGTCGGCGTGCATGACGGTGGTGTGGTCGCGGCCGCCGAAGGCCTGGCCGATCTTGGGCAGGGACAGGTCGGTGAGCTCCCGGCACAGGTACATCGCGATCTGGCGGGCGGTCACCAGCACCCGGCTGCGCGAGGACCCGCACAGGTCGTCGACCGACACCCCGAAGTACGCCGCCGACTGGGACATGATCAGCGCGGCCGTGATCTCCGGGCCGGTGTCGGAGGGGATGAGGTCCTTGAGCACGACCTCCGCCAGGCCGAGGTCCACCGGCTGACGGTTGAGGCTGGCGAACGCGGTGACCCGGATCAGCGCGCCCTCGAGCTCGCGGATGTTGGTGGAGATCTTCGAGGCGATGTACTCCAGCACCTCGGGCGGGGCGACCAGCCGCTCCTGCGCGGACTTCTTGCGCAGGATGGCGATCCGGGTCTCCAGGTCCGGCGGCTGGACGTCGGTGATGAGGCCCCACTCGAACCGCGAACGCATCCGGTCCTCGAAGTCCTGCAACTGCTTGGGCGGCAGGTCCGAGGTGACGACGATCTGCTTGTTGGCGTTGTGCAGCGTGTTGAACGTGTGGAAGAACTCCTCCTGCGTCTGCACCTTGCCGGACAGGAACTGGATGTCGTCCACGAGCAGCACATCCACGTCGCGGTAGCGGCGCTGGAACGCGGCCGCCTTGTCGTCGCGGATGCTGTTGATGAACTCGTTGGTGAACTCCTCCGAGCTCACGTAGCGGACCCGGGTGCCCTGGTACAGCGTGCGGGTGTAGTGCCCGATCGCGTGCAGCAGGTGGGTCTTGCCCAGGCCGGACTCGCCGTAGACGAACAGCGGGTTGTAGGCCTTCGCCGGCTGCTCGGCGACCGCGACGGCCGCGGCGTGCGCGAACCGGTTGCTGGAGCCGATGACGAACGTGTCGAAGGTGTACTTCGCGTTGAGCCGGCCGTCCTCGGCGCGAGCCGTCGGCGAGCCGGTGCCCGGGCGCTGGTCCTGCGACCCCACGAGGTGCAGGGGCGGCCGGTCGGCGGCGGCCGGTCCGACGGCCGGCTGCGCCGGGGGTACGGGGGTGCGGGTGTCGGCGGTCCGGCTGTCGGGGGACCGGCCATCGGGGTGGCTGGTCGCCGGACCGGTGCGGGTGAGCAGGCCCACGGTGGCCGGACCCGCCTCGCCGGCCGTCGGCTCGTTCGGGCCGGTGCCGGCCTCGCGCACCGACGGACCGGCCCCGGCAGTGGCGGCGGCCCCGGTCGGGCCGGGGTCGCCGGCGTAGGTAGCGTCGGCGACCTCGTCGGTGGCGTCCTCGTCCAGGCTGGGCGCGATCGAGGGGTCGACGGTCACCGCCAGCCGGATCTCCCGGCCGACGATGGCGCTGAGGGCGTCCACGACCAGCGGGCGCAGCCGGGTCTCCAGCACGTCCTTGGTGAACTCGTTCGGCGCGGCGACCAGCGCGGTGTCCTCGACCAGGCCGAGCGGGCGGGTCAGTCCGACGAACGCCCGCTGCTGGGGGGACAGGGCGCCGTCGGAGAGGCTGTCGAGGGCCCGGGTCCAGACGCTGGCGAGGTCGACCGCGTTGTCCACAGACCCTCCGTCTCCCCCGCGACAATGATCCACAACGTTGTCCACAGGTGTGGACGGTAGGGACCGAGCGGGGACACTAGTCACCGGCGGGGGGCCGGTTCAAGCCGTTGTCCTCAGGTCGGGACGAAAACACGGGTGGTCCCCGGCGTGTCGCGCAGGTGTCCGCAGGACCGGGTGTGATGCTGCCAGGTTCCCCGAGCGGCGAGGGCACCGGGTGTCGCTCCCGGACCGGGTTTGACCGGCCCGGCCGGCGCTTCGTACCCTCGGGGGCGGTCCGCGTACGCGGCCGTTGTCGCATGCCCACGCAGTCCGGGCCCCGACCCTGCCCGACCGATCCGTGATCGGCCGAGGCGGCGCGCGGGGTGCGGGGCGTCGGCGTCCGGTGGCGGCTGACCGTGGCCCGCTGTCCTCCGCACCTTCCCCGACCGGTCCCGGCGACCGGCGACGCGCGACCAGGAGCCCCGCATGAAGCGCACGTTCCAGCCGAACACCCGTCGGCGCGCCAAGACCCACGGCTTCCGGCTGCGGATGCGGACCCGGGCCGGTCGCTCGATCATCTCGGCCCGCCGGTCCAAGGGCCGCGCCCGCCTGTCGGCCTGACCGACGCCCGCCCGGGACGTCGTGCGTCCACCACGCCCGGCTCGCCGACCACGGCCCGCGATGCTGCCCGCCCCGCACCGGTTGCGCCGCGGTGACGACATCCGTCGCACCGTCCGGCGCGGTCGCCGCGCGTCCCGGGGCGTGCTCGTGGTCCACCTGCACACCGATCCGGACGCCCACCCCGCGGCTCCGGCGCGGGCGGCCTTCGTGACCGGGCGCTCTGTGGGCTCCTCGGTGGTCCGGCACCGGGTCACCCGGCGGCTGCGCGAGCTGGTCCGGGCCCGTCTGGACCGGGTCCCCGCCGGGTCCCGCCTGGTCGTGCGGGCGCTCCCCGACGCGGCCACCGCGGACTCCGCCCGGATGGGCGCCGACCTCGACGCCGCACTGGCCGCGGTCCTGACCCCCGCGTCGGCGACCGCAGGGCGGTCCGGCTCATGAGCGGCGCGCCGAGCCTGACCGCCGTTGTGTCGGCGCTGCATCGGGCCTGGTCGCTGACGCTGGGCCGGGTGCTCGGCTGGGTGCTGATCGGGCTGATCCGCTTCTACCAGCTGGTCATCTCGCCGCTGACACCGCCGACCTGCCGGTTCCACCCCTCGTGCTCGGCGTACGCGCTGGGCAGCGTGCGGCGGCACGGCCCGGTCAAGGGGTTCCTGCTGTCGTCCTGGCGGGTGCTGCGCTGCAACCCCTGGAACGCCGGCGGACTGGACCCGGTGCCGCCCCCGGGGTCCTGGCGCCCGGAGATCTTGCCGGACGGGCGTCCGCGGACCCCGGCCACTCCCCCCACGACTCTGTCAGCGGACGATCCGTACCGGAATCCGGACTGCGGCCACGTCCACGCGGACGGTGATCACCGAACCGGCGTCCGTCCCACGGACCTCCACCACAGCGACGTCCACCACAGCGACGTCCACCACAGCGACGTCCACCACACCACAGCGCTGGGAGCCTGAGTGTTCATCCTCGACTGGCTGCGCACCGCGGTCTCCTGGATCCTGGTCCAGTTCCACAGCCTGCTCAGCACCGTCATGGACCCCGGGGCGGGCGTCACCTGGGTGCTGTCGATCGTCGGCCTCGTGATCGTCATCCGGATCCTGCTGATCCCGCTGTTCGTGAAGCAGATCAAGTCCCAGCGCAACCTGCAGCTGATCCAGCCGCAGATGAAGGAGATCCAGAAGAAGTACGCCGGCGACCGCGAGCGGCAGTCGCAGGAGATGATGAAGCTCTACCGGGAGACCGGGACCAACCCGCTGGCCTCCTGCCTGCCGATCCTGCTGCAGGCGCCGATCTTCTTCGCGCTGTTCTCGGTGCTGCAGGGCATCGCGACCAACACCCCGCAGGGGGTGTTCCAGTGGCCGCAGTACGCCGCCCAGTTCGAGTCCGCCCGCGAGGCGGTCTTCCTCGGGGTGCCGCTGTACGGCACCTTCCTGGGTGCCGCCGAGACGCCGAACCCGACGGCCACGCACATCCTCACGCTGATCCTGATCATCCTGATGTCCACCACGACGTTCATCACCCAGCGCCAGCTGATCGTGAAGAACACCGCGCCGGACAACCCGATCGTGCGGCAGCAGAAGATCCTGCTGTACGTCTTCCCGCTGGTCTTCGCCGTCGGCGGCATCAACTTCCCCGTGGGCGTGCTCGTCTACTGGTTCACCACGAACCTGTGGTCCATGGGCCAGCAGTTCTACGTGATCCGCAACAACCCCCAGCCGGGGACGCCGGCGTACGAGGCGTGGCAGCAGCGCAAGGCGGAGAAGGCGGCGCGCAAGGCTGGCGGCTCCGGCGCCGCCGAGGTCACCGGGGCAGGGACGACCGGGTCCGGCTCGACCGCCTCCGGGGCCGGAACGACCGGGTCCGGCTCGGCGGTCGGCACCGCGGAGGAACCACCGACGCCCACCCGGGTCCAGCCCAAACGGCAGTCCCGGGCGAAGAGATCCGGCCCGCCACCGAAGAAGCGCTGAGGCCGACGATGACCGACAGCACGCAGGAGGACCGGATGCCGCAGGACGCCGTGGACGAGGTCGTGGCGGAGATCGACCTGGACACCCAGGAGGAACCGGCGGAGGCGGGCACGCCGAAGCCCGCCGCCGGAGCCGAGCTGCTGGTCCAGGAGGGCGACGCCGCCGCCGACTACCTCGAGGGCCTGCTCGACATCGCCGACCTCGACGGGGACATCGACATCGACGTCGAGGGTGACCGAGCGCTGGTGTCCATCGTCGAGGCGTCGCCCGGCGACCTGGGGCACCTGGTGGGCGACGGGGGCGAGGTCCTCGACGCGCTGCAGGACCTGGCCCGACTGGCCGCCACCCGGGAGACCGGCGAGCGGTCCCGGCTCATGCTCGACGTCGCCGGCTACCGGGCCGAGAAGCGCCGGGCGCTGGAGAGGGTCGGCACCGAGGCTGCGGAGCGGGTCAAGCAGACCGGTCAGCCGGTGCGGCTGGAGCCGATGACGCCGTTCGAGCGCAAGGTCGTGCACGACGCGGTCGCGGCGGCCGGCCTGGTCAGCGAGTCCGAGGGCGAGGAGCCGCAGCGCCGGGTCGTGGTCCGGCCCGCCTGAGGGCCGACGTGACCCCGTCCGAACGCTCCCCCGGCGACGGTGTTTCCCGTGAAACACCGTCCCCCGATCCGTCGTCGCCCCCGTCGCGCGACTCGGACCCGCGGGCAGCGGAGCACGTGCCCCCGGCCGAGACGCTCCCGGAGTGGCTGCGACCGGCCCGGGCCGGCCTGGTGGCCTACGCCCGACTCCTCGCCGGGGACGGGGTCGAGCGGGGGCTGATCGGTCCTCGGGAGGTGCCCCGGCTGTGGGAGCGGCACCTGCTCAACTGCGCGGTCGTGGCCGATCCCGCCGCCGGGCTGGTGCCGCCGTCGGCGGCCGTCGTCGACGTCGGGTCCGGCGCCGGGCTCCCGGGCCTGGTGTGGGCGCTGGTGCGTCCGGACCTGCGGGTGGAGCTGGTCGAGCCGCTGCTGCGGCGGGCCACCTTCCTGGAGGAGGCGGTCGCCGCCCTGGACGTCGCCACCTCGCACGGCCCCGACCCGCGGTTCGCCGACCGCGTCCGGGTCAGCCGGGCCCGGGCGGAGGAGCTCGCCGGCGGCCCCGGTGCCACGGTCGTCACCGCCCGCGCGGTCGCCCCGCTGGACCGGCTGGCGGCCTGGACGTTGCCGCTGGCCCGCCCCGGCGGTGTGCTGCTGGCACTCAAGGGCGCGTCGGCCGGGCAGGAGCTGGAGGCCGCCGCCGCGACCCTGCGGGCCGGCGGGGTGACGACGCTGGACGTCGTGCGGTGCGGGGACGGGGTGGTGGATCCCCCGACCACGGTGGTCCGCGCGGTCCTGGGCGCGAGAGGATGGTCCCCGCCGGCCGGCCGGTCCCGGCGGGGCGGCCGCTCCGGCGGGACCCCACGGAACCGACCGGGTGCCTCCCGGACCACTCCGTAGCGGCCCGACCGGCGCCCACCGGAGGGACCGAGACCCCAGCGGCCCACCCCGAGGGGCCCTCCCCGAGGGGCCGGAGCCGAACGGCCCACCCCAGCCCTGACCCGCGGGGCCGGACCCGAGCGAGACCCCGAGGAGCGACGATGACCGACCCGGACCGCCCGGCGCACCCCTCGGGCCTGGGCTGGCCGAGCACGGCCGGCTGGGACCCGGACGGGCCGGGGCCGCTGACGGCGCCGGATCCCACCGAGGTGGCGCCGTCCCCCGGTGTTTCCCGTGAAACACGCGGCGGAGGCTGGGTACCGGACGACGCCCACCGCGCCGGCCTGGGCTGGCCGGAGGACGACGACCCGCCGGCCGCCGCGGACCCGTCGCCCGCCACGGACCCGTCGCCCGCCGCGGACCCGTCGGCCGCCGCGGACCCGTCGGCCGCCGACAGGGACGACGGGTGACCGCGCCCCGGTACGGCGGGCTGGACCACGGGCCCGCCGCGGAGTCCGATGACACCCCGTTGGCCCGGTCGGCGCACGCCGCGGTCCGGGTCCGCTCCGGTCGGGCCGGCGACCTGCCTCGCCCACCCCGGACCCGGGTCGTCACGGTGGCCAACCAGAAGGGTGGCGTCGGCAAGACCACCAGCACGGTGAACCTGGCCGCCGCTCTGGCGCTGCACGGCCTGGAGGTCCTCGTCGTCGATCTGGACCCGCAGGGCAACGCCTCCACGGCACTCGGCCTGCCGCACCACACCGGCACCCCCTCGGTCTACGAGGTCCTCGTCGACGGTCTCCCCCTGGCCGACGTGGTGGGCGCCGCCGACGGCGTGCCGGGACTGTGGGGCGTGCCGGCGACCATCGACCTGGCGGGTGCGGAGATCGAGCTGGTCTCGCTGGTCGCCCGCGAGTCCCGGCTGCGCCGGGCGCTCGAGGCCTACCTGCCCCAGCACGCGCGCCGGTCCGGGCGACCGCTGGACTACGTCTTCATCGACTGCCCGCCGTCCCTGGGACTGCTCACCGTCAACGCGATGGTCGCGGCGCGGGAGGTCCTGTTGCCGATCCAGTGCGAGTACTACGCGCTGGAGGGCCTGGGACAGCTGCTGCGCAACGTGGACCTGGTGCGCGCTCACCTCAACCCCGAGCTCGAGGTCAGCGCGATCCTGCTCACCATGTATGACGGCCGGACACGGCTCGCCGCCCAGGTGGCCGAGGAGGTGCGGGAGCACTTCGGCCCGCGTGTCCTGCCCACCGTGATCCCGCGCTCGGTGCGGGTGTCGGAGGCACCGTCCTACGGGCAGACCGTCCTCACCTACGATCCCGGGTCGACGGGGGCGCTGTCCTACCTGGAGGCCGCGGCCGAGCTCACCCGGACCGGACGCGACTCCGGTCTGGCCCCGGGATGACACGATCACATACCAGGGCGAACCACCACAGAACCGGACGAAAGGCGGTCGGATGAGCGTGCGGCGCGGGCTGGGCCGCGGCCTGGGGGCCCTGATCCCCACGGCGCCGATCCCCACGCAGCCGTCGGAGGAGACCGACGCCCCGACGCACGACGGCCACCGACCGGACGCGGGTCCCGATGCGGCCACCGACGCGACCACCGGCACCGGCGCCGACGCAGTGGGCACCGGGGCGGCCACCCCGGGGTGGCACGCCGACCGGGCACCGGCCGCGGTGGACGAGGTGGACGGGGTTGAGGACACCGAGGACGAGGCTGTGCACGAGGTGCCGGGGGCCACGTACGCCGAGATCCCGGTGGACGCGATCGTGCCCAACCCGCGCCAGCCCCGGCAGGTCTTCGACGAGGAGGCGCTGGCCGAGCTGGTGCACTCGATCCGGGAGATCGGCCTGCTGCAGCCGGTCGTGGTGCGCCCGGCGGAGGCCGGTGGCTACGAGCTGGTCGCCGGTGAGCGGCGGTGGCGGGCGACCCAGCAGGCCGGCCTGGACACGATCCCCGCCATCGTGCGGCGGACCACCGACGACGCGCTGCTGCGCGACGCCCTGCTGGAGAACCTGCACCGCGCCCAGCTCAACCCGCTGGAGGAGGCCGCGGCCTACAGCCAGCTGCTGCAGGACTTCGGCTGCACCCAGGAGGAGCTGTCCCAGCGACTGGGTCGCAGCCGTCCCCAGGTGGCCAACACCCTCCGGTTGCTGCGGCTGCCGACCGACGTGCAGCGACGGGTCGCTGCCGGGGTCCTGTCCGCCGGGCACGCGCGGGCGCTGCTCGCGCTGGACGACGAGGAGGCGATGACCCGGCTGGCCGGGCGCGTCGTCGCCGAGGGGCTGTCGGTGCGCGCGGTCGAGGAGATCGTGATGGTGGGTGACGGCGACGGACGCCCGCGCAACAGGACCCCCCGGCCCCGCGGCCCCCGTGCCGTCGACCCGGACCTGGTCGCGCTGGCCGAGCGTCTCGCCGACCGCCTGGACACCCGGGTCCGGATCGAGCCCGGGGCCTCCCGCGGGCGTGTCGTCATCGACTTCGCGGATGTCGACGACCTGCGCCGGATCATGGGCCTGGTCGATCCCGACCTTTCCTGACCGAGGAGTCAGTTCGCGGCCGCCCGCATCCGGCGGCGACGCGACTCCGCGGCCGCGTAGGCGACGAGGAACCACAGCACGACCAGGCCCACGTAGAACAGCACCCCGATCGCCTGCACGCTCGGCGCCCCCCAGCGATCGGCGAGGGTGAGCGTGCACACGGTCAGTGCGCCCAATGGAAAGATGAGTCCCCACGCTGACGGATGGAAGTGACTGGGGGAGAACGGGTTCCGCACCTGGTGGCGCCTGACCATGAGCGTCCCCGCGACCGCCAGCCACCACACGGCGAATCCCCACAGCGAGGCGGCCAGCAGCATCGCCGCACCTTGCACCGCGGTCCCGAGGTCCGGCCACAGCACCTGTCCGACGGACCCGACGGCCAGCGCTGCGAGCCCACCGATGGAGAGCGGGCTCATCATGATCCACAACGTCGGCGCACTGGACGCCGGCGGATGGGCCGCGAGGATGAGCCGGCTGAACAACAGCGCAGCGGTGAGCAGGAAGAGCACGATGCCGCTGCCGAAGAGCAGCACGGCGAGCACCGCCTCGACCGTGCGACCCTCCGGTGGGTAGTCATTCGCCAGGCGTGCCAACAGGATCGGGCCGATCATCACCACCGTGAGGGGGACGAACCACGACCCGTTGACGTCGTCGAGCGTGGTGAGGTCGGCGCTGAACGACTCCACGTAGAACACCAGGGTGAACAGCAGGGCGAGGACCGTCCCGACCACGCCGAGGATGGTCACGATCGTGACCCACCAGCGCGGCCCCGAGTCGAGAACGCCACTGGACGACACCGCGAGCGCGACCACGGACATGCCGCCCGGGAACGTCGCGTAGAGCGGCCCCACCGTCGCGGAGGTGAGGTCGTCCCGACCCGGACGCATGCCCCGGCGCCGCATGGCGACGACGTGGGACGTGAAGGTCAGCACCAGCAGGACCGCAGCGATCAACGTGAATGCGGCACCGACCGCACGGAACACCGGGGCGAGCACCTCGGAGCGCCCGGGGTTCAGGAAGGACGCCGCGCCGATGGCCGCGGTGCCCATGACCGCGCCGAACCAACCCGGATGGGGCAGTCGTCGCTGCGCGCTGGTCACGACCCCATGGTGCCGGAGTCGCCCGAGCGGCGGGCCCGCGCTCGCTCGACGAGCGCGCCCAGCACCGAGCCGACATCCCCACCGGCGGCCGAGACCGACTGGGGCAGAAGCGAAGTCTCGGTCATGCCCGGTGCCGCATTGACCTCCAGGAACCACGCGGTGCCCGCCGCGTCCACGATGAGATCGGACCGCGACCAGTCCCGCAGACCGAGGACGCGGTGCGCGAGGACGGCGACGTCGGCGGCCGCGGAGAGCGCGTCCTCGGGGAGGCGTGCGGGGACGAAGAACTCAGTCTGTCCGGCGATGTAGCGCGCGTTGTAGTCGTAGAAGCCCCCGTCGGGCACGATCTCGACGGCCGGCAGGGCCCGCGGCCCGTCGTCGTCCTCGACCACGGACACCGCGACCTCGACGCCGGTCACGAAGCGCTCGACCAGGACGACGTCGCCGTACGCGAAGGCCCCCACCATCGCGGCCGGCAGCTCCTCGGCCGTACGGACGACCGAGGTACCGAGGGCGGAGCCGCCGCGGGTCGGCTTGGCCACCAGGGGCAGCCCGAGCCGCCCCACCAGCGCCTCGATGACAGCTGGCGCCCCCAACTCGCGAAAGGTGCTCTGCGGCAACGCGATGAAGTCGGGCGTGGCGATCCCGGCACGCCGGACCAGCGTCTTCGCCACCGGCTTGTCGAAGGCCAGCCGGCAAGCCTCCGGCGTGGATCCGACGTACGGAAGGCCCAGGCACTCCAGCACCTCGCGGATGGCGCCGTCCTCGCCGGCAGCGCCGTGCATCACGGGAACGACGCAGTCAGGGCGGTCCGAGCGCAACGACGCCAGCAGGGCGGCGTCGACGTCCCGCTCGACCACGTCGAAACCATTGCCGCGCAGCGCATCCGCAACGCGACGACCGGAACGCAGGGAGACGTCGCGCTCGGGCGACAGCCCCCCGGCGAGCACCAGGACCGACACGGGTACCTCCCTTTGAGCCCGGGCCTCAGGCCAGGTCCGGTGACGGGGACTCCACGCCGTCGCTGTCCCGCAGCGCCGACGAGGTGCCGAACGTCTGGGCCAGCTCCAGCTCGGCCTCCAGCACGGTGGCCAGCCGGCGGACGCCCTCCCGGATGCGGTCCGGCTCCGGGTAGCAGTACGACAGCCGCAGGTTGCGGCGGCCTTGCCCGTCGACGAAGAACCCCGTGCCCGGCACGTACGCCACTAGCGAGGCGACCGCGCGCGGAAGCATCGCGGTCGCGTCCAGGCCCTCGGGCAGCGTGAGCCAGGAGTAGAAGCCGCCGGCCGGGACCGTCCAGGTGGTGCCGGGCGGCATCTGCTGCTCCAGGGACTGCAGCAGGGCGTCGCGGCGCTCCCGGTACAGCTCGCGGAACACCTTCACCTGCTCGCGCCACGGCTGGGTGGCCAGGTACTCCGAGATCGCCAGCTGGGTGAAGTTGGACGGGCACAGCACGGCCGCCTCGGCGGCCAGCACCAGCTTCTCCCGCACCCCGTGCGGCGCCACCGCCCAGCCGACCCGCAGGCCGGAGGCGACGGTCTTGGAGAACGAGCCGAGGTAGACCACGCCCTCCTCGTCGTCGGCCCGGATGGCGCGCGGCACGGTCCCGTCGAAGCCCAGCAGTCCGTACGGGTCGTCTTCCAGAACCAGCAGGCCGTGCCGGCGGGCCACCTCGAGCACCTGCTGCCGCCGCTGCGGCCCCTGGGTCACGCCGGCCGGGTTGTGGAACGACGGGATCGTGTAGACGAGCTTGGGGCGCCGCCCGGAGGCGCGGACCGCGGTGATCGCGTCCTCCAGGGCCTCCGGCAGGAGTCCCTGCTCGTCCATCGGGACGTGGACGACGTCGCACTCGTAGGCGCGGAACACGCCCAGGGCGCCCACGTACGACGGGGCCTCGACCAGCACGACGTCGCCCGGGTCGCAGAACACGCGGGTGACCAGGTCCAGCGCCATCTGCGAGCCGGTCGTGACCACGATGTCGTCGGCGTGCGCGGTGATCCCGGTCTCCGACATCACGTCGAGGATCTGGCTGCGCAGGGTGGGGTCACCCTGCCCCGAGCCGTACTGCAGGGCGACCGGCCCGCGCTCGCGCAGCAGCCGGGCCATGGTGTCGGCCAGCGAGTCCACCGGCAGCGCCTGCACGAACGGCATGCCGCCGGCCAGCGACACCACCTCCGGCCGGGAGGCCACCGCGAACAGCGCCCGGATCTCCGAGGCCGTCATGCCCTGGGCGCGCGCCGCGTAGGAATCCACCCAGGGGTCGAGCCGGGTGCCGTGCGCCGGGAACGGGTCCGGCGGCAGGGGCGTGGTCACGACGGTCACCTCCTCGGGGCGTCCGGGCGGATGGGGACTCGGGTCGAATCCCGGCCGCGGCGGACCGCGGCCTCGGTCCGCGGGGTGCGCACCGAGGCCCCTACCATGCCGGATGACGGGCGAGGAGGGCGCATGCGGGTGCTGCTGTGGGTCCTGCTGGCCGTGCTCGCGGTCCTGCTCGGGGCGGTGGCCGGCTTCCTCGGCGCCCTGCTGCGCCCCCGGGTGGACTACCACCCGGACTACCGCGCCCCCGGTGAGCTCAGTCCGGGGCGAAGAACCGGCTGATCGCCGTCGCCAGCCCCTCCGCCAGCACGTCGCGGAACGACGCGTCGGCCAGCCGGGAGGCGTCCCCGGGATGGGACAGGTAGCCCAGCTCGACGCGCACGGCGGGCATCCGGGTCAGCCGCAGCAGGTCCCAGGTGCGGGGATGGGACCGGCAGTCCTGCAGGTCGGTCCGCCCGCACACCTCCTCCTGCACGAGCTCGGCCAGGTGGTGCCCGGTCAGCGAGAACACCCCGCCGGTGGGCTCGCCGTAGTAGAACGAGGCCGCGCCGTTGGGCAGCGGGCTGCGCACGGCGTCGGTATGCAGTGACAGCACCAGGTCGGCGCCGGTGTCGTTGGCGAACGCCGCCCGGACGGACTCGTCCACCGCGTCGCCGGGCAGTTCGGGACCGGTCGCCCGGGTCAGCAGGACCTGCGTGCCGATGGCGGCCAGCCGGCCCTCCACCCGCACCGCGATGTCCGCGGCGACGTCGCACTCCCGCAGACCGCTGGCGCTGTGCCCGGGCTCGGGGCCGCCGTGGCCGGGGTCGAGGACGACGACCTTGTCGGCGACCCCGGTGCGCACGCTGGTCAGCGACAGCTGCTCGCGCAGCGCCTCCGGCTGGCCGCCCGGGGTGATCGCCCGGGTCAGCCGGGCCAGCGCCTTGAACGTCTGCGGGCCGCAGGTGCCGTCCGCCTCTGCACCGACGTTGCGCTGGAAGTCGCGCAGGGCGCCGTCGGTGAGCACCCCGAACACCCCGTCGGCCCGGCCGCAGTCGAACCCGAATCCGGACAGCCGGCGCTGCAGCTCCAGGACGTCGTCGCCGGCGGTGAGATGGCCGGGGGTGTACGACAGCACCCGGTCGCCGAGTCGCCAGCGCGCCTCCTCCAGCCGGCGGAAGGTCTGCGGCCCCACGACCCCATCGACCGTGATGCCGCGCAGCTGCTGGAAGGTGCGGACGGCGCGGTCGACATGATCGTCGAAGACGGCGTCGTCCGGCGGCGGCCCGGCTGCGCTGCCGTCGGGGTGCGGGAGCAGGGTGACCCGGGTCAGGCGGTCACGGATCTCGGCGACGACGGGGCCGCGGTCGCCCAGACGCGTCACCGGGATCGGCATGTCGGGCAGGGTAGAACGCCGGCCGGCGGCACCGGCGCCCGGTCCGGCGAACCGGTCCCGAGTCGACGGTGCCGTCGGGAGCGCTGGCTACAGGTAGGGGGCCAGGTCCTTGAGCAGGGCCGCCTTCGGCTTGGCGCCGATGATCTGCTTGACCACCTGCCCGCCGGAGAAGACGCTCATCGTCGGGATCGACGTGATGCCGTACGACGCGGCGATGCGGGGGTTCTCGTCGACGTTGAGCTTCGCGACCACGATCTTGTCGGAGTTCTCGGCCGCGATCTCCTCGAGGATCGGCGAGACCATCCGGCACGGGCCGCACCACTCGGCCCAGAAGTCGACCACGACGGGCTTGTCGCTGTTGAGGACCTCGGCGTCGAAGCTGGCGTCGGTCACGATCTTGGTGGCGTCGCCCACGGCGATCTCCTTCGGTGCGGTACGGGGCCCGTGCGGGCCGGGGTCCAGCGTACGGCTGCCCGCCGACGAGCGCCGCCGCGGAAACGGCGGCAGCTGCGGTGCCGGGGCGGCCTGGTGGCTGATCCGACCGGGTGCTGATCCGGTCGGAGGGTCTGATCGGGCGCGCCTGAGCCCGTCCGGTCAGGCGGTGGTGGCGACGACCGGGTCGCCGGTCGCTACTGAGTCCTCGAGGGCGGCCAGGTAGCGCTCGGCGTCCAGCGCGGCCGCGCAGCCGGAGCCAGCGGCCGTGATCGCCTGCCGGTAGGTGTGGTCGACCAGGTCGCCGGCGGCGAACACGCCCGGCACGTTGGTCTTGGTGCTGCCGGGCTCGGTGAGGACGTACCCGTCCTCGTCCAGGTGCACCTGACCCTTGACCAGCTCCGAGCGGGGGTCGTGGCCGATGGCGACGAACAGGCCCGTCACGGGCAGCTCGCGCTCCTCGCCGGTCACCGTGTCGCGCAGCACCACGCCGCTGACCTTGCTGTCGCCCAGGACGTCGGCGACGGCGGAGTTCCAGGCGAAGCGGATCTTGGGGTTGGCGAAAGCGCGCTCGGCCATGATCTTGCTGGCCCGCAGCTGGTCGCGGCGGTGCACCAGGGTGACCGAGTCGGCGAACTTGGTGAGGAAGGTGGCCTCCTCGACCGCGGAGTCCCCGCCGCCGACGACCGCGATGTCCTGGCCGCGGAAGAAGAACCCGTCGCAGGTGGCGCACCACGACACCCCGTGCCCGGACAGCCGCTTCTCGTTCGGCAGGCCGAGCTCGCGGTAGCCGGAGCCCATGGCCAGGATGACGGCGCGGGCGCGGTGGGTGCGGCCGGAGCCGTCGGTGACGACCTTGATGTCCCCGGTGAGGTCGACCTCGACCACGTCGTCGGTGACCATCTCGGTACCGAACCGCTCCGCCTGGGCGCGCATCTCCTCCATCAGCGCCGGGCCCATGATCCCGTCGCGGAAGCCGGGGTAGTTCTCCACCTCGGTGGTGTTCATCAGCGCACCGCCGGCGGTCACCGCGCCCTCGAACAGCAGCGGGGACAGCTGGGCGCGTGCGGCGTACACCGCGGCGGTGTAGCCGGAGGGGCCGGAGCCGATGATGATCACCTGGCGGACGTCGTCCACGGGTACTCCCAGGTCGTGCGGGGCGGGCGGTCAGGGTGACGAGTATACCCCCAGGGGTATGTGACCCGTCTGCTGCCACAACGATCCCACGGGCGTACGCATTCCCCGGGGGCGCCCCGGTGGGCCGCGACCAGGAGCCGCGACCGGGAGGAGCGACCGGGAGGAGCGACCGGGAGGAGCGACCGGGAGGAGCGACCGGGAGGAGCGACCGGGAGGAGCGACCGGGAGGAGCGACCGGGAGGAGCGACCGGGAGGAGCGACCGTGGCTAGGGCCGCGCCGACGTCCGCAGGAACAGCAGGACCTGCGGGTCCGTGTCGTCGCATCCGGGGCGCACGATCCAGACGTCCACCATCGCGAGCTGCCGGTCGGTGGAGAACACCACGACGCCGGCGGGTTCGCCCTGGTAGCGGCCCCGGTCGACGACCAGCGCCTGGGTGGCGGTGTCCCCGGCCAGTCCCCGGACGCAGTCGCTCATGGCCTCCTCGGACGCCGTGAAGCCGGAGCCGCCGTACTGGCGGACCAGCCCCCGGGTCGCGGGTGCGGCGACCTGACCCTCGGGCTGCGCGGTCCCGTCGCTGCCGGCCTGGCCGCCCGTCGGGCCACCCGTCGCGTCGTCCGTGCCGGCGCCGGTGTCCCCGTCGGGGTCCCCAGTGGTGTCCCCACCGGTGTCCCCGCCGGCTTCCGCAGCGGCGTCCCCCTCGGACCCGCTCCCGGAGCCGCCCTGGTCCTCGCCGGACCCCGGGGTGGCCTGTGGCTCGGTGCCGTCGGACCCCTCCCCGGCGTCGGCGGCCAGCGCCATCAGCCCGGTGGCGTCGAGCAGGTCGTGCACCTGGTCGCTGAGCCGGTCCTGGACGTAGTCGGTCCCGGTCGCCGCGACCGCCATGCTCGCCGGCACGCCCGCCGCCATGACCTCCCCGGGCTGGGAGAGGTCCTCGGCGGCGGCCACGGTCGGGCTGGGGTCGTCGCCCCCGCCGTTGAGCAGGGGTACGGCGACGGCGATGGCCAGCAGCGCCACGGATGCGGCGGCCAGACCGGGGAGGGCGCGCGACAGGCCCCGACGGGGCAGCGGGACGACCTCGGCCGGTGTGACCGCGTCGCCCGTTCCGGCACGTGCGCCGCTTCCTGCTCCCACGCCGCTTCCGGCTCCCGCGGTGATCGACTCCGCAGAACCCTGGGACCTGCGGGCCGACTCGCGCGCCAGGACGTCGTTCAGCCGGCTGGCCACCTCCGCCGGCATCGGGGGGTCCGGCAGTGCGCGGAGGGTGGCGAGCAACCACGCCTCGTCCGCCGGGTCCAGCGTCTCCGGGTCCAGATCGTCCGGCTCGCTGCCGGCGTTGGGGGTGCCGTCGCGAGTGCTGGCGTCGTTCGGGGTGTCGGCGTCGTTCGGGGTGTCGGCGTCGTTCGGTCCTCCGTACGACCGATCCGACGCCTCGGCGGCGGTCGCGCGGTCGTCCGGAGTGTCCTGGGTCACGGGGTCCCGGTCCTCGGGGGTTCCGTCGGTGGGCTGGCTCACGGGGTGGTGTCACCTCCTCCGGGGGTGCGAGGGGAATGTGTCCGTTCGGCTGAGGGGCGTGGCGCCGGGGATGGGACGGGGTCCTCCGCGTCGGGGTTCCGCAGGTGCCCCAGCCGACGGGCCAACTTCGCCCGGCCCCGGAAGCAGCGGCTCTTCACGGTTCCCGGCGGGCACTGCAGGATCCGGGCCGCCTCCTCCACCGACCAGCCCTCGACGTCGACCAGGACCACGGCGGCGCGCTGCTCCTCGGGTAGCTCGGCCAGCGCCCGCTGGATCTCCAGCGCGGTCTCGCGTCGGCCCAGCGGGTCGTCCGGGTCGGCGATCTCCGGGCGGGAGCCCTCGGGATCGTGCTCCGGGAGGGGTACCGACGGCCGGGCAGCGCGTCGCCGCATCCGGTCCAGGGAGGCGTTGACCACGATCCGGTGCAGCCAGGTCGTCACCCGGGCGTCGCCCCGGAACTGCTCGGCACGCCGGAACGCCGAGATCAGCGCGTCCTGCAGGGCGTCGGCGGCCTCCTCGGGGTCGCCGGTGGTCCGCAGCGCCACCGCCCACAGCCGGTCCCGGTGCCGGCGTACCAGCTCCGCGAAGGCGTCGGGATCCCCGGCCACGTGCGCGGCCAGCAGCCGGGCGTCCCGGGCGGCCTCCAGGTCCGCCGGCGTCGCGGCGGTCGTGTCCGACCCGGTTCCGTCCGACCCGGCGGCGTCCGACCCGGCGGCGTCCGACCCGGCGGCGTCCGACCCGGCGGCGTCCGACCCGGCGGCAGCGGCGCCTCCCAAGGGGTCCGTGGGGGCGGAGGATCCCGGGCCGCCCGACGACCCGGTCCCACCCGACGACCCGGTCCCACCCGACGACCCGGTCCCACCCGAGGAGCCCGAGCCGGTCCGGGTTCGCCGAGTCGACTCCTCCTCGGGCGTCGAACCGGGCGTGGGCACGACCCGAAGCCTAGGGCCGCATTCGCGGGCATCCCGTCTCGTCCCCCTCGATCCGGTCCGCTCGTCCGCCGCCGCGCGCTGGGGCGCCGCCAGGCTGCTCGCCCGTCCGACGCACCCCCACGACCCCGGGCCCGCACGTGGGGACGCCCATGACGCGGGGGCCGCGCGGCCGCCCCCGTCGCCGCCCACGCGGTCCGGGCGGCCGTCCACAGCACCGGCGTCCGACGGCCCGGGACCGTCAGACCCCCGCCGTACCGTCGCGGCATGGCGACCCTGACTCGACAGCGGATCCCGTCCGACGCGCGCATCGCGCCCCGGGACACACGCGGTGACGATGGCCTGCCGCTGGAGGTCCTGGAGGAGCGGGTGGTCGGCGAGGCCGGCCGGCTCGCTGCCGCCACCTGCCGCTGGTTGCTGCTGCTGGCGGAGTTCGACCGCCGTGACGGCTGGTGCCGCAGCATCGGGATCCGGTCGACCAGCCACTGGCTGTCCTGGCGGTGCGGCATCGGGGCGGGTACGGCGGCGGAACACGTCCGGGTCGCCCGCACGCTCGCGGGACTGCCTCTGGTGATCGAGGCGTTCCGGGCCGGCCGGCTGTCGTACTCGCAGGTCCGCGCTCTGACCCGGGTCGCCGATCTGGTGGACGAGGCCGCTCTGCTGGAGATGGCGCAGCACTGCACCGGGGCCCAGCTCGAGCGGCTGGTCAGCGGGCTGCGGCGCGCCACGATTCCTCCCGAGGAGCGCGCGGCCCACCGGGCCCGGCGCGCCGACTGGTTCGTGGACGACGACGGCACGGTGGTGATCCGGGCCCGACTGTCCGGTGCCGACGGCGCCCTCCTGGTGGCGGCGCTCGATGCGGCGTACGGCGCCCGCCTGGTCGAAGCAGAGGACGAGGGACACGACGTGGGGTACGGACAGGCCGGTCCTGCCGAACCGGGCGAGGAGCCCGGCGACCCTGCGGGCCGCGGCCGCGAGCAGCTAGGCGCGACGCCCCCGCGCACCCGGGCCGACGCGCTGGTCGACCTCGCCCGCGGCTACGCCGCGTGGGCCGCGGGCGCCCGCCGTCCGGGGCGAGCGGCCACCGCCGGATCCCGGCGTCGGCTGGGTCTCCGGCGTCGGCTGGGTCTCCGGCGTCGGCTGGGTCTCCGGCGTCGCCCCAGTCCGAACCCGCGCTGCCGACGCCGCCGCCGGTGCCCGTGCGGGTGGTGCTGCACGCGGACCTGGCGGCCCTCCAGGAGGCGGCCGAGACCCGCGCCGCCACCGGCGGCGGAGCCGGGCCCCGGCCTGCGGGGACCCGGGAGGCGGGGGATGCACGCGGCGGGAGCCCGGCGAGCCCGGTCCGATCCGAGGGCTGGAGGCCGCCCCGCGCGACACGATCTTCCGCGGAAAGGCCGGCGCCGTCTGTTCCCGCAGGTGAGGAACCGCCCGCTCCGCCTGCCCGGGGGCGGTCAGGCCGCGAGAACTCGTCGAACCCGGGGGCTCTCGCAGTCACGTCCCTGGGTGCTGACGGATGGAAACGATCTTCCGCGGAGAGACTGGCGTCGTCGGACCACGACCCGGGCGCGGATCGCGCCTCGGATACCGGAGCTGCTCCCGCCACTGCCGTGGCCCGCACCCCGTCGACCTGCCGGTACGAGGGCGCCGCCGGCGCGCATCCCGCCGTCCTCGCCCAACTGCTGTGCGACGGATCCGCGTACCTGGTGGCCCGGCTGGCCGACGGCAGCGGTGTCGACCTGGGCCGCTCGGCACGCCGTCCGGGCGCAGCGCTTCGGGCCGCCGTCCTGCGCCGGGATGGCGGACGTTGTCGCTTCCCCGGCTGCGGGTCCCGGCGGCACCTGCACCTGCACCACGTCCGACACTGGATCGCCGGGGGACCGACCGACTTGGAGAACCTCGTCACGTTGTGCCATTACCACCACCGGCGGCTGCACGAGGAGGCGTTCGCGATCGGCACCCGACCGAACGGCGCGTTCGTCTTCGTCCTCCCCGACGGCGAGCGGGTGCCGGAGCACCCGGACGTCCAGCCGACTCGTGGTGCGCCGGCACTGGCCGATGACCCCGGCCTGTCGGGTGCCGACAGACTGGCACGCGAGGCGGCGGAGTTCTTCGTACGCGGGCAGCGGCTGCGGCTCCACGACGCGGTGGACGCCCTGCTGAGGGCGGCCGCAGCTTAGGCGCGCGGGTTCACCGGGGCGCGCGGGTTCACCGGGGCGCGCGGGTTCACCGGGGCGCGCGGGTTCACCGGGGCGGGCGAGGGTCGGCCAGGCGGTCGGGGTCGGCCGGGTGGCGGTCAGCCGCGGACGGACACCTCGCGGATGCCGCCCTGGAAGCGGTTGTTGTCCAGCGGGATCCGGGTCAGCCAGACGAGTACGTAGCGACCGGTCACCGGACGCGGCGACCGCAGCGTGATCTCGGGGCCGGCTCCGGCGGCGGCGGCCAGCCGGGTCCAGTCCTCTGGGTTCTCGCTGACCTGGTCGGCGATCAACGCCTCGACGTCGGTCCCGTTGCCCACCAGCTGCAGGTCGACGGCGGTCACGGGCCGGGGCGCGCCGAGGTCGATGAGCAGGCCGGTGCCGCGCTTCCCGGACAGGTCCGGGTTGCGGTAGATCACGGTCGTCCAGGCTGTCGTGGGGTCGCCGTCCACGGCCAGCGGGACCAGTTCGGGGTTCTCGGTGCCGTCGTCACCGTCGGGGTCGAAGTCGCTGATCGTGACGATCGGCAGGGTCGTCTCGCCGCTCGGCGCCGGCAGCGAGGAGGTGGCGCCGACGGTGGAGGTGGCGGTGAGGACGCCGCTGGGGACGGGCACGGCGGAGGTACCGAACGGGGACTGGCCGGAGTTGACCAGCTGCAGCCCGAGCATGCCGAGGCCGACGACGGCGAGCAGCGCCACCACCACCGCGGCGAAGCGACCGAGGTAGCGCAGCCAGCGCCGCTCGCCCCGGGGGCGGCGGGCCGTCCTGGCGGCGCGGCCCGAGGCGTGCTCCGTCATCATCGACAGGGTCGCGGCGCAGTCACCGGCATCCGTGAACGGCGAACGGCCGCGCGGCAGGGCCATCCCGATCACGGAGCGTCCGCAGAAGTCGTCCGCCCCGGTCGGTACGTCGGCGACCACCTGGGACGGGGGCAGCACCCGGACGCCGGCGCGCGGTGCCGCGGCGACGCCCTGGGTCATCCCGTCCGGCCACCGGGCGGTGAGGCAGGCGTACAGCACCGACCCGATCCCGTGCACGTCGGCACGGTCGGGGTCCTGCTCGCCCATGGGGAGCAGGCCACGCAGGGCGGCGGAGACGCCCAGGCCGCGGACGCGTACCTCGCCGAGGTCGGTCACCAGGATGCTGTTGGGCTGCAGCCGTCCGTGCCAGACGCCGGCGTCGCGGGCCGCGGCCAGCGCGCGGGCGGTGGCGCGCGCGATCGTCACCGCCTGCTGGCCGGTGAGGGGCTCCCCGGCGCGCTCCTCGAGGATGTCGGCCAGCGTGCGCCCCGTGACCCACTCGGACACCACGGCGAGCAGCCCGTCGCCCTCCACCACGTCGAGGACGCTGACCAGGCGACGGTCGTGCACCTGCGCCGCCGCGAGGGCGGCCGCGTGCACCTCGGGGGCGTGCGGGTGGTCGGCGGCGATGAGCTGTACGCCGACGGCCCGCCCCAGCGCCGGGTCGGTGCCCCGCCACAACTGGACGGGTCCCTTCTCGGCCACCAGGTCGAGCAACTCGTACCGGCCGATGCGTCGACCGGTCACTCCCGTGGCGCCCACGTCTCGAGGTTAGGGGAGGGGGGTACGTCGGGCCACCGGCGCGCCGTCGGCCGAACGGACGGAATCTGCGCCGACAGGGGCGAATGGTTCGATGGCGCCTATCATTTGTCGCGGCCGAGCGTGCGGCGGCCAGCTCCCCCGAGCGGTCCTGTCCCAGCGGCGGCACGGATCCACGCGACGGTCCCGCGGTGCAGGGGGTCCGCCCCGGGAGGGGCGGTGCGACGGGGACGGCGGGTCACCGGAAGCTGGGGCGGACGGCGCCGACGAGGCCGTCGGTGTAGACCGGCGCCACCCGGACGTGATCCCCGGTGTGCGGCGAGTGCAGCATCAGGCCGTGGCCGAGGTAGAGCGCCACGTGGTGGATCGTCGCCGGGTTGGACAGGTCGTACGCCCAAAACAGCATGTCGCCGGGGGCGGCGTACGCCATCGGGACCCGGTCGCCCGCGAAGAACTGCTGCCGCGACACCCGCGGCAGCGCGTACCCGGCCGCGGCGAAGATGCGCAGCATCAGCCCGGAGCAGTCGAAGCCGACGGTGACCTGGGCCAGGCAGGCGCCCCCGAGCCGACCGTCGTCCCACCCGGCGTCGCAGAAGCCACGGGTCGGTCCGGACGTGCTGCCGCCGCCGGCGGAGTACGGGACACCCAGCCAGCGGCGGGCGTCGGCGAGGACGGCGACGGCGTACGGCGAGGCCGGCGCCGCGGTCGCCTCGGCCAGCGCCCGGTCCAGGGCGAGCCGCTGGTCGGCCGGAACCTCCGCCGGGGTGGTCCAGGGCGAGGCCGCGCGGGCGGCCGCCAGTGCGCGGGCGGCTGCCTCCCGGGCCTCCTGCTCGGCACGGGCGCGTTCCTCCTCCAGCAGGCGGCGCACCTGCGCGTCGGCCCCCGCCAGCGCGGTGCGAAGCTCGGCACTGAGTCGACGCACCGTCGACTCGGCGGCCGCGGCGCGCTGCGCCAGCTGCAGCCGGTCGGTGGTGTCGGCGGCCAGCTCGGCCTGCACGGCCCGGGCGGCGGCCAGCTCGGACTCCGCGGCCTCGATCCGGGTCAGGCCGCCGGTCACCAGGGACGTCGCCAGCCGGACCCGGTCCACCGCGTCGCCGAGGTCCTGGCCGTCGAGCACGGTGGCATACAGGGCGGGCATGCCGCCGCCCATGTAGAGCGCCCGCACCGTGCTCGTCATCCGGGCCCGGGCATCGGCCTCCACCCGGGCGACGGCGTCGACCTGCCGGGCCCCGGCGAGCTCACCGCTGATGGCGCGTGCCAGCGCGTCGCGGGCCGCGGCGGCGTCCTCGATGGCCAGCTCCCGGCGGGCCTCCAGGTCGTCCAGCCGCTCGCGCAGTGCCGCGGCCCGGGCGCGGGCGTCCTCGATGTCGGTCGGTGCTGCGGCAGCCACGGCAACCGCGGCGGACGCGCCGGCACCGGAGCGACCACCGGCGCCTGCGGGAGTGCTCGTCGCCCCTGCGGCCCCCGATCGCGACGGGACGGCCTGCGCGGGGAGCACGGCCGCCAGCACCGCCCCGGCGGCCAGCGCGCCGACCAGGGGGCGGCGCAGCCGACCCCGCCCTGCCCTCACCGGGTCAGCGTCTCACGCGTCAGCCGCGGCGGGACAGCCGCCGACCGACCATCCGGACGACCTGGCCGACCTCGTCGATGCGGAAGCTCCAGGCGGCGGCGAGGTAGACCGCCAGGCCCACCGCCGACACCACGACGACGTTGACCAGGATCTGCAGCCGGCCGTCGGGTCCCAGGTCGCTCCAGACCAGCAGGGCCTGCGTCCCGAACATGACCCCGAAGGCCAGTGCGGACGCGAGGAACATCCGGACCAGCGACCGCACCGTGCGGCGCGAGTCCAGGCCGCCGAGTCGGCGGGACAGCACCACCCACGCGACGACGAACGCGATCCAGTACGCCAGGGAGTAGCCCAGCGCCAGCGCGCCGATCTGCGCGGAGCCGCGCACGGCGTAGAAGAACGGCACCGACAGCGCCAGCATCACCACGTTGAAGACGACCGTCAGCCAGAACGGAGTCCGGGTGTCCTCCAGCGCGTAGAAGCCGCGCAGCAGCACGTAGAACAGCGTGAAGGGCAGCAGGCCGGTCATGAACACCGACACCACCGCGCCGAGCAGCTCGGCCTGCGCGGTGGTGGCGGCGCCGTAGCCGAACAGCAGCACGGACAGGCCGGGTGCGGTGAGGATGAGGATCGTCCCGACCGGCAGGACGAACGCCGCGACCAGCCGCATCGCCGAGGCGACGTCGAGGCCGACCTGGCGCAGCCGGCCGGAGTGCGCGACCCGCGACAGCGCGGGCAGCAGCGCGGTCACGATCGACACGGTGATGACGCTGTGCGGCAGGACGAAGATCAGATGTGCCTTCTGGTAGGTCGTCAGGCCGGCCGCGATCTGGTCGTTCTCCGACGCGGTGACGTTGGCCAGCGTGGCCAGCCGGGTGATGACGACGTACGCGAGCTGGTTGACCAGCACCAGCCCGATGGTCCAGGAGGCCAGGTTGCCCGCCTTGCCCAGGCCGGCGCCGCGCCAGTCGAAGCGGGGGCGGTACGCGTAGCCGGACCGCCACAGGATCGGCACCAGCACCAGCGCCTGGGCGGCGACGCCGAGGGTGGTGCCGACGCCGAGTAGCGCCGTCTCTCCGGGGGTCAGCGCGCCGTCCGCGGCGGCGGTGGGGCCGGCGATGCCGAGGAACAGCAGGAAGGTGCCGATCGCGACGACGTTGTTGACGATCGGCGCGAACATCGGCGCGCCGAACCGGCCGCGGGCGTTGAGCACCTGCGACAGCAGCGCGTACAGGCCGTAGAAGAAGATCTGCGGCAGGCAGTAGCGGGCGAATGCGGTGGCGAGGTCCAGCTGCTCGGGCGAGTAGGCGTCGGTGGCGTAGATCCGCACGATCCACGGGGCCAGCAGCACGGCCGCGATCGACAGCACCAGCAGCACGGTGCCGACCAGCGTGAGCAGTCGGTCGGCATAGCCCGCGCCGCCGTCGGGGTCGTCCTTCATCCGCCGGACCAACTGCGGGACGAAGACCGCGTTGAGCGCGCCGCCCACGACCAGGATGTAGATGATGTTGGGCAGCGTGTTGCCCAGCGAGTACGCGTCGGACACCAGGTAGAACCCGAGGGCCGCGGTCATCGCGACGTCGCGCAGGACCCCGGTCACGCGGGACGTGACGGTGCCCACGGCCATCACCGCGCTGTTGCGGACGAGGCCGCGGCCGGCCGCGCTCGGCGGGGCCGCGTTCAGGTCGCCCGGCTGCGCCTCGCGGGCGGCCTCCTCGACCTCGCGCTCCACCCCGGCGGCGTCACCGCGGGGCGCGACGCGACCGGACGCCTCGTCGTCGCCGGGACGGCCGGCGCCGGGGCGAGGGCGCCCGGCGGGGCGGTCGCGGGTCACGACGGGTCCTTCCGGGTGGCGGCTCGGATGCGCCGGACCGTACCGACCACCACGATCACCACCAGCGCGACCCCGGCAGCGGCGATGACCCACCCGGCGGCGCGTGCGTACGCGGTCGACCGCAGCTCCATCGCGACCGGCGCCCCGTACGGCTGGCCCTGCGGCGTGGTGAGCTGCACCGCGACGTCGACGGTGCCCGAGCCGACCACCCGCGCGTCGACCTCGACCGACGTCTTGCGGCCGGGGGCGAGCGTGAGGTCCGTGACCGGCTCGGACTCCAGTCGCAGCGGCGGGATGCCCACCAGGCGCAGGCCGACGGTGACGCTGCGGTCGAGGTCGTTGGCGATGGTGACCGGGACGACGCCGCGGTCGCCGGAGAAGGTGACGGTGCCCCGGGACAGCACGCGGACCCGGTCGATGTCCGCCGCGAGTTCGTCCTCCACCCGCCGCAGCAGGTCGTCGCCCGTGCGCGGCTCCTGCCGCCAGGCCGACGACTCGCACCGGATCAGGGCGGCCGAGAACGGCTCGGTCAGCCCGGCGGGGTCGTCGACGACGTCGGCGAAGCGGGCCAGCTCCTCCTGCGCGTCGGCGATCCGGGCGAGGAACGCCGGCGGGAGCTCGGACTTGCGCCCGTCGCCGTAGCCCTTGCGGGCCCGGCGGACCTCGCTGGGACGGGCGGCGATGAGGGTCTCCAGCGACGTGGGCGTGATCCACGGCGCGTTCTCGACCGTGGCGAGGATCTCGCGCACCAGCGAGGCGTTCGGGTTCCACCGGGGTGAGGACGGCGCGGCGACGACGGTGCGAGGGGTGCTGGGCAGCTCCAGGGTCACCATCGCGGTCTGCGCCAGGAACGCCTGCCGGGCCAGCAGCACCTGGCCGCGGGTCCGCTGCGGCATCGACAGCGCCGCGGTCAGGCCGCTGTCGGTGAGGATCGCGCGCATCGAGCCGAGTCCGGTGTTCAGGGTGCCGGTGCCGCTGGGGGTGAACGGCAGCGTCTCCTTGGGCGGCATGACCGTGTCGCTGATGATGACCGCGTCGACGCCCGCGGCGATGAGCAGCTCGAGGGTGGCCTTGTCGACGTTGCCACCCGGGGCCCAGTACAGGCCCCCGGTGACCTCGCGGTCCAGGATCCGTCCGGCCAGGGGCGGCGCCAGCGTGGTGGCGCGCACCAGGTCGCGGTCCAGGCCGGCGCGACGCAGCGCGGTGCCGTCGACGTCGGCGTACGGCAGCACCCGGACCGGCAGCGTGCCGGTGGCGCCGCGCACCGCGGTCAGCCAGGACGCCGCGTCGTCCGCGCGCTCGCCCGGCTCGACCGTCCCGGCGACGAGGACCTGGTAGCCCTCGCTCATCTCCTCCGCGGTCTGCAGCACCTCCGGGTCGACGATCCACGACACCGTCCCCGGGGCGGCGGCGCCCACGTCGACCAGCGTCCGCAACCGGCCGCCGGGGGACAGCTCGCGCGGCGTCCGGTCGGTCACCAGGACGCCGGCGGCGTCTCGGGACGGGAAGTCGACGATGGGCCACATCGTCACCAGCCGCGACGGGTCGAGCTGTTCGGGGTACGGCACCCAGGGCAGGAACGTGCGGGTCAGGCCCTGCCGGTCGAACAGCCCGTCGTAGCGCCCGAGGGCCTCCACGCCGAGGACGTACACCCCGGTCGCCGAGAGTGGCAGGTCGGTGAACGGGACCTCGAGCCGGAACGACGCCTCGCCGCCGGGCCGCAGCCGCTCGCTGATGCGCTCCCGGGTGCCGTCGACGGCCAGCCCGTCGTAGTTGGACGCGCCGTCGACGACCGACTCGATCTCGGCACGGCCGAGCAGGGGGATGGTGGACAGCCGCAGCCGGATCTCGACCTCGGTGACCGGGACGTCGGCGGTGTTGGACACCCGCCCGGAGACCACCAGGGTGCCGTCGGGCGTGGGCACGGCCGGGGCCAGGTTCTCCACCGACACCTGCAGGACCGTCGCGGGGTCGTCCTCCGCGGCGGCGGCCGGCCCGGGGGCCGCGAGCAGCAGCGGGGCCAGCAGGGCGGCGCACAGCAGGGCGGTCAGCAGCAGCGCCACCGGCGAGGGCAGGGACGTACGCGGGAACGGCCGCCGGCGCGGGGTCACCCCGCGTCCGCGAGCAGCTCGGACACCCGACCGAGCAGGCGGCGCTCGTCGGCGTACGTCAGCCGGCCGGGCAGCTCCTCCAGCGGCACCCAGGCGACCTCGACGACCTCGATGTCCTCGTCGGACAGCTCGCCGCCGACGGCCTCGAGCAGGTAGTGGTGCACGGTCTTGTGGATGCGCCGGTCCTCCACGACGAACCAGAAGTCGATGACCCCGAGCGGGGCGAGCACCCGGCCGCGGATGCCGGTCTCCTCCTCGACCTCGCGGATCGCGGCGTCCTCCGGCGTCTCGCCCTCCTCCAGGTGCCCCTTGGGCAGGGACCACACCAGGCGGCCCCGGCGGTCGTGCCGGCCGATGACGGCCGCCGCCTGGGGGTCGACGCTGCGGTCGACCACCAGGCCGCCGGCGGAGGTCTCCTCCACGCGGGGGAGGTGGCGCGTCCGCCCCCGGGGCCGCCGGCGTCCGGAGGACGGGCGGCTGCTCATGCTGGCGAGGATAACCGCGCCGTACCCTGGTCCACCGTGCCCACGACCCCGAGCCCCGATCCCGACGCCGCGGCGCGGGAGACGATGCGCCGGGTGGCCGAGCAGCGGGTGGCGGAGTCGCTGGCGCCGGTGTGGCCGCTGCTGGCCGAGCTCGGGGAGCGGTTCGAGGCGGCGGGGCACGAGCTGGCGCTGGTCGGCGGCCCGGTCCGCGACGCGCTGCTGGGCCGGTCCGGCGCGCCGGAGACGGTCGGCCCCCAGGACCAGGCCGAGCCGCCGGAGCACGCCGAGCCGCCGGAGCACGCCGGGCCGCCGGAGCACGCGGGGCCGCCGGAGCACGCGGGGCCGCCGGAGCACGCGGGGCCGCCGGAGCACGCCGAGCCGCCGGAGCACGCCGGGCCGCCGTGGGCGGACCTCGACCTCACGACCAGCGCGCACCCCGACGCGGTGCTGGCGCTGCTGGACGGCTGGGCCGACACCACCTGGGACGTCGGGATCCGCTTCGGCACGGTGGGCGCCCGGCACGGCGACCACCGGCTGGAGGTCACCACCTACCGGGCCGAGTCGTACGACCCGTCCTCGCGCAAGCCGGAGGTGACGTACGGCGACTCGCTGGACGGCGACCTGTCCCGGCGCGACTTCACCATCAACGCGCTGGCACTGCGACTGCCCTCGGGTGAACTGGTCGACCGGCACGACGGGCTGGGCGACCTGGCCCGCGGGGTGCTCCGTACGCCCGTGACACCCGATCAGTCCTTCGGCGACGACCCGCTGCGGATGATGCGGGCGGCCCGGTTCGTCTCGCAGCTCGGGGTCACCCCCACGCCGGACGTCGTCGAGGCGATGACCGCGATGGCGGCGCGGCTGGAGATTGTGTCCGCCGAGCGAGTCCGGGTCGAGCTGGACAAGCTGCTGCTGGGTGCCCACCCGCGCCGCGGGCTGGGGCTGATGGTCGACACCGGGCTGGCCGAGTATGTGCTGCCGGAGCTGCCGACGCTGCAGCTGGAGGTCGACGAGCACCATCGGCACAAGGACGTGTACGAGCACTCGCTGACGGTGCTGGAGCAGGCCATCGCGCTGGAGCAGTCGCACCGGCCGGCGTCCGGCCCGGACCTGGTGCTGCGGCTGGCGGCACTGCTGCACGACATCGGCAAGCCGCGGACCCGGCGGTTCGAGCCGGACGGCGGCGTGTCGTTCCACCACCACGAGGTCGTCGGCGCGCGGATGGTGCGCAAGCGGCTGACCGCGCTGCGCTACCCGCAGGACACCATCGACGAGGTGTCGACGCTGGTGGAGCTGCACCTGCGGTTCCACGGGTACGCCGGCGGGGAGTGGACCGACTCCGCCGTGCGCCGCTACGTCCGTGACGCCGGGCCGCTTCTGGTCCGGCTGCACAAGCTCACCCGGGCGGACAGCACGACGCGGAACCGGCGCAAGGCGGCGGCGCTGCAGCGGTCGTACGACCACCTCGAGGAGCGGATCGAGCGGCTGGCCGAGCAGGAGGAGCTGGCCGCGATCCGGCCGGACCTCGACGGCAACCGGATCATGGCCGTGCTGGGGATCCCGCCCGGGCGCGAGGTGGGCGAGGCGTACCGGTACCTGCTGGAGCTGCGGCTGGACCGCGGGCCGATGGGGGCCGAGCAGGCGGAGGCCGAGCTGCGCGCCTGGTGGGCCGCCCGCGAGGCGTAGCAGTCGTCGGCCGGGCGGCGGAGCGGTGATTCAGGCCGCCGGGCGGCGGACCAGTGCCGTCAGGCCGCCGGGCGGCGGACCATCGGCGCGTCGACGCGGGAGGGGACGGCCGGCGGCGGGGTCAGGTAGACCGCCGTGGCCCAGCGGCTCATCCAGGTGCCCAGCGGCTGCGGCGCGGGGCGACGGCGGCCGTCGACCACGGGGGCCACGGACGCGACGGTGAGACGGGTGGGCATGGGTCCTCCTCGACCGGCCCGGGCGCGGCGCCGCGGGCGTGCTGTCGTTCTTCCCCTAGGAGAACCCCGCCACACCCGTGGTCGTGCCCACCGAGCCTGCGATCTTGGTCACGCCACGGGCCGGCCGGGACGGTCGCGGGTCAGACCGGGACCGCCTCCGGCTCGGCCGGGGCCTCGGTGTCGACCGGGTGGGCGGCGCCGATGAGGACCTGCAGCGCGGCCAGGACGAGCGCCGTGATCGCCGTGGTCCACAGCACGCTGGTGACGTTGAAGTTCCACACCCACAGGATCAGGACGAGCGCGATCGCGATAACGAGGCCGCGCACCCAGAAGGCGGCTCCCTCGACGAACCGTCCGGCGTCGCTCACCGGCCCGGCGGGGAAGCGGGCCCCGGCCCGTTCCAGGCCGCCGGAGACCCAGCCGCGCACCTGCGTACCGGTCTGGTTCCGGCCGGCGAACCAGCCGGCCAGGATGAGCACGATCCCGAGGATGAGGATCGTGTGCCAGCCGTTGACCAGGTACGTGAGCAGGGTCGCGTAGAACACCCGGCTGGCCGGCCCGAACGGGGTGCCGAGCAGGGTGTTGACGAACAGCTGCTCTCCCACCGTGATCGCGATGCCCAGGACGACCGCGTTGACCACGGCTGCTGCGCCGATCCACACCGTCATCCGCGGCCGGCGGCGCGACAGCAGGAACGCCAGCGCGAACAGCCCGACGATGACGAAGATCGCCCAGGTCGCGACCGGGTTGGCGAAGGCGTAGATGGTGCGGGCCTGCGCCAGCTGCGGGGCCCGCAGCAGCACGATCTGCGCGTCGGTCTGCGGGATCGGGATGTTCTGCACGATCGTGAGTCCGCGGTCCACCAGCCGCTGCTTGACGGCGTCGACCAGGGTGGAGATGTCCAGCACCACGTCGTCGCCCTCGAGCTGGATCGCCCCCGGGTCCTCGTTGCCCTCCAGCAGCCGTATCAGCGTCTGCTGCGCCCGGGTGTTGACCTCGATCCACAGGTCCTGGAACAGGTCGGAGGCGAGGAACGCGCGGACCTGGCCGTCGATGAACGACTCGATCGCGCCCTCGAGCGGCGGGATGAGCAGCTGCAGCCGGGGGGCCTGCTCCAGCAGCGGGCCGAACGCCTCGTCGGCCAGCCCCTGGATGTCCAGCTGCTCGTTGATGATCGAGGTGATCTTGTTGCCGAGGACCTGCTGGACCTCCGGCTGCGCCACCAGCGGACCGACCGTCTCGATGTACCGCTCGGTGTCGGTGATCGTGCGCTGGCCCCAGTGCGCCACTGCGGCGGGCAGCGTGAGCAGAGCCGCCAGCACGAAGCAGATCGCGGCGGCGACCGAGCGCCAGCGGCCGCTGGGCTGCGCAGTCGCGGCCTCGGGGGCGGTGCTGCCGCCGGTGCCGGTGCCGCCCGCGTCGGTCGTGGTCGCGTCGGTGTCGGTCATGGCGGGCCTCCCGTCGCCGGCGCACGCCCGTGCGCCGTCGCGGTCGAGGCTAGTGATCGCGCGACCGGGATGTGTCCTCCGGAGCGGATGAGTCGGCGGCGGCCCGGTGCCGCAGGTACCAGACGCCCGTCGCGAGCAGCACCACCCCGAGCAGGACGTACGCCACCGGCGCCTCCCCGGAGGCAGGCGCGCCGAAGGCCATGGCGGTGATGCCGGAGACCAGCGCGACGTTCACGATCATGTCGAACAGGGCGAACACCCGACCGCGGTGGTCGTCGTGCACCTCCCGCTGGGTGACCGTGTCCGCGCACACCTTGGCGCTCTGCCCGGCGAACCCCACCGACAGTGCGGCGACCAGCAGGCCGGCGTACGCGGTCGGGAGCATGCCCAGCGGCACGATCACTCCGGCCTGGAGGATCGCCACCGATGTCCACGGCACGGTGCCGACGCGACGGGACATCGCCGGGGTGACCACGGCTCCGACCAGCGCCCCGGCCGCCGCGGCGCCGGTCACCACGGCGAACTCGCGCAGCGCGGCCTCCGGGTCGCTGCTGGGGTTGAGCGTGTTGCGGATCAGCAGCAGCCCGCCCACGGTGAGCGCGCCGAAGACGAACCGGTGCGCGGTGACGACCCCGATCGCCCGGGCGGCACGGCGCCGCCGGGCCAGCTCGCGGACCCCGTCCACCAGCCCGATCGCGACGTCCTTGACGGTGTCGCCGGGGACCGTCCCGTCGGGACCGAGGACGTCCTTGCCCAGCAGCGCGGCGATGGCCGCCGCGAGCAGGTACGTCACCACCGAGGCGACCAGCACCACCGTGGCGCCGCTGTCGCCGCCGCCCGCGATGCCGCGGATGCCGACGCCGATCAGGGCCCCGACCGCGGACGCGATCGTGCCCGACGTCGGCGTGAGTGCGTTGGCGGTGACCAGCCGTGGCCCGTCGACGACGTGGGGCAGCGACGCCGACAGCCCGGCCAGGACGAACCGGCCGATGCCCAGCGACACCAGCACGGTCAGGGCCAGGTCGGGGCCGTCGTGCCCGGCCGCGACGATCAGGGCGATGACGACGCCCACGCCGGCGCGCAGCACGTTGGCACGGACGAGGACCTGGCGGCGGCGCCACCGGTCCAGGAACACCCCCGCGAACGGGCCGACGACGGAGTACGGCAGCAGCAGGATCGCGAACGCGACGGCCACCTTCGGCGCGGTGGCCTGGCGCTCGGGGGAGAACAGCACGAACGTGGCGAGGGAGGCCTGCAGCAGGCCGTCGGAGAACTGGGACACCAGCCGGACCGCGAACAGGCGGCGGAAGTCCCGTCCGGCCAGCACCTGCCGGACGTTCCCCAGGGCCACGTGCGGAGGCTACCCGCAGGTCCGTGGGCGCTGCGGCATGCCGTCGGCCCCGCCCCCGGGAGTCCGGGGACGGGGCCGACGTGGGTGCCCTGGAGGAGGGCGGCCGCGCCGCGGTCAGACGCCGCGGCCTGGCTGGTGGGTCAGACCGACGCGGTCAGCGCTCGACGGTGCCGTCGATGAAGTCCTCGACGGCCGCCTTCGCCTCGTCGTCGGTGTACTGCACCGGCGGCGACTTCATGAAGTAGCTGGACGCGGACAGGATCGGGCCGCCGATGCCGCGGTCCTTGGCGATCTTCGCCGCGCGGATCGCGTCGATGATGATGCCGGCGGAGTTCGGCGAGTCCCAGACCTCGAGCTTGTACTCCAGGCTCAGCGGCACGTCCCCGAAGTTGCGGCCCTCGAGCCGAACGAAGGCCCACTTGCGGTCGTCGAGCCAGGCCACGTAGTCGGACGGCCCGATGTGCACGTTGCGCGCCGGGATCTCGCCCTGCAGCTGCGAGGTGACTGACTGGGTCTTGGAGATCTTCTTGGACTCCAGCCGCTCCCGCTCGAGCATGTTCATGAAGTCCATGTTGCCGCCGACGTTGAGCTGGTAGGTCCGGTCGACGGTGACGCCGCGGTCCTCGAACAGCTTCGCCAGCACCCGGTGGGTGATGGTGGCGCCGACCTGCGACTTGATGTCGTCGCCGACGATCGGGACGCCCGCGTCCTCGAACTTCTTCGCCCACTCCGGCGTGCCGGCGATGAACACGGGCAGCGCGTTGACGAAGGCCACGCCCGCGTCGATGGCGCACTGCGCGTAGTACTTCGCGGCGACCTCGGAGCCCACCGGCAGGTAGCAGACCAGCACGTCGGCCTTGCTCTCCTTGAGGGCCGCGACGACGTCCACCGGCTCGTCGTCGGACTCGGTGATCATCTCGCGGTAGTACTTGCCCAGGCCGTCGTAGGTGTGGCCGCGCTGCACGGTGACGCCGGTCGGCGGCACGTCGCAGATCTTGATCGTGTTGTTCTCGCTGGCGACGATCGCGTGCGCGAGGTCCTGACCGACCTTCTTGGCATCGACGTCGAATGCGGCGACGAACTCGACGTCGCCGACGTGGTACGGGCCGAACTGCACGTGCATCAGGCCCGGGACCTTCATGGTCGGGTCGGCGTCCTTGTAGTACTCCACGCCCTGTACGAGCGAGGCGGCACAGTTGCCGACGCCGACGATGGCCACGCGTAGGGAACCCATCGTTGTCCTTCCTCCAGTTACCCAGTCACCCGCGGGAGCCCGGCCGTGTCGGCCCGGTCCCGGTGGTCGTGTTCTCGGCGCGGTCGCGCCGGACGTTCTCGGTCTCGGTCTCCAGCAGCTCCGACAGCCAGCGGACCTCGCGCTCGACGCCCTCGAGGCCGTGCTGCTGCAGCTGCAGGGTGTAGCTGTCGACGCGCTCCCGGGTGCGCGCCAGCGACTGGCGCAGGGCGGCCAGGCGCTCCTCGAGCCGGCTGCGCCGGCCCTCGAGGATGCGGACGCGGACCTCGGCGTCGGTGCGGCCGAAGAAGGCCATGTGCACGTCGAAGCGCTCGTCCTCCCACGCCTCCGGGCCCGGCTCGGCCAGCCACTGCTGGAACCGCTCCTTGCCCTCGGCCGTGATCCGGTAGACGATCTTGGCCCGCTTGCCGGACAGCGACGGGGCGCCGGCGTCGGCCGGGCCGTCCTCGACGATCCAGCCCTGCGCGAGCATGTCCTTCAGGCACGGGTACAGCGACCCGTAGGAGATGGCCCGGAACGCACCGAGCAGGCCGTTGAGCCGCTTGCGCAGCTCGTAGCCGTGCATCGGGGACTCGTGGAGCAGACCCAGCACGGCGTACTCGAGCACGCCGCTGCGCTTGGCCACGTCCGGTCACCTCCTGGCAGAGTCTCGTCTCGATGTATCGGTCGCATGTATCGCGTCCATGTATCGAACCGATACATCCAGACGATAGGACACCGGGTGGCCGGCGCGCAAACGGAGGGTGTCCCCGGCGCGCCGGGGGTGGTTCCGGAGGCCGCCCTGGGGGTCACTGCGGGGCCGGGAGTCCCTGCGGGGCCGGGAGTCCCTGCGGGGCCGGGGGTCGCGACGGGGGCTGCGCGCGCTCAGGCCGGCGCGTCGACGATCGCGATGCCCATCGGGGCGATGCCGTCGATCGGCGTGGCCCCGGGGATGGTGTAGGCGAAGACGATCCGCGAGCCGTCGGGTGACCACTTGGCGTGCTGGACCGACAGATGGGCGGGGGTGGCCAGGCGCCCCCCCGGCCGTCGCACCGGTGGCGGCGCGGCGGGCGCGGGGTAGGGCATGACCCAGATCCGGTAGAACGCGTTGTAGCCGTCGCTGGGGGTCAGCACCGATTCGTACGCGATGCGGTCCCCCGTCGGCGACCACCACGGGGCGCGTCCCAGCAGGCCGTTCAGCTGGATGGCGGGGGTCGAGCCGTTCTTGACCCAGATTTGGTTCCAGTTCTGGTCGTAGGTGTTCACCAGGTTGGGAGCCTGACCCGCGAAGGCGACGAGCTCCGGACTGGAGGGGGACACGCTGCACATGCCCGGCCACACGTCGCGCGGGTTGGTCTCGTCGGTGCACCGGGCGTCGAACGGGGGCGTCGGCGGGATCGTCGAGGTGCGCAGCAGCCGCTGCCGGCGCGGGTCCCGTGCGTAGTTCGTCAGGACGATCTGCTGCCCGTCCGAGGTCCACGACGGGTAGCTGAGGGTCTCGAGGTTCCGGCCCGTGCAGTCGACCTGGACCGCCTTGCGGGTCGTCGCGTCCAGCAGCCAGAGCTGGTCGGAGTTGCCGGAGAACGCGATCTCGAACGACTGCCTGCTCCACGACCAGTCGGGACGGGTGGCTTGCAGGTTCTTGTTGACGTAGAACGGGTTCGGCTTGCGACACGTTCGCGGAGAGGACGTGGCGCGCGCGGTGGGCATCGTGTACAGCCAGACCTGGTCCCGGTCCTTCCCCCGCAGCGGCTGGTGCATGAACAGCACGTACTTCCCGGTGGGATCGAAGCAGGGGCGCGCGTCCAGGAAGTCCGGATCGCAGGTCAGGTACCGGATGGACCGACCCGGGAGGGGTCCGGCGGCCTCGGGGAGGAGCGACGGGCCGGGAGCCGTCTCGGCGCGCGCGGTCGCGGGCCCGGCCAGGGCGGGCGACGCCAGGGCCGCGCCGGCCGCCGTGACGGTGCGGAGGAAGCGTCGTCGGTCCATCCCCGGATTGTGGCCGTGGATGAGGTCGGTCACACGTGCTATCCGCACAGTGCCCGGCGAGCCAGCCCCGCAGTGCTGGCGCGCACGTGTCGGCGCCGGGGCCTGGGCGGTGCCGCCGCACGGGTTCGTTCCGTACCCTCGGGGGATGGCCGCGCCGCGCTCGTCGACCCCCCGGGGGTCCCGCGTGCTCGGCCGCCCGGGCAGCGGCGGACCGGACCCCGCCCGCGAGCCGCTGCCGGAGCCGGAGCCGGTCGACGACCCCACCGCGCCGCGCCAGGTCGTCGACTACGCCCTGCAGCGCCGGGCCGCTCTGGAGTCGCTGTTCCGCGGCGGGGCGCTGGACTCCGACCACTGCGACGCCGACCCCTACCTGGTCCGCGCCGCCCGGCACCACGGCGAGCCGGCCGCGGACGACTGCCCGGTCTGCCACCGCAGCGACCTGACGTACGTCACGTACGTCTACGGCGACGAGCTCGGCCACCTCAACGGCCGGGTCCGCAGCACCGAGGAGCTCGACGAGATGGCCCACCAGCACGGGGCTTTCCGCGTCTACGTCGTGGAGGTCTGCCCCGACTGCGGCTGGAACCACCTGTCGATCTCGTACGTCCTAGGCGACGGCACGCCGCGGCGTCCCCCACCCCGTCCGCGCGATCTGCTGGACTAGCACCGCACTAGCACCCGACGCCGGGCACCGGAACCGCCGACGGACCGGTGCGTGCCGGGTGCCGCACCCGGGAGAGGAACCTCGTGAGGATCGACTACCCGCGTGCCGGGCGCACCGGGATCCGGCGGTGGCTGCCGTCGTGGAAGCAGGTGCTCTCGATCGTCCTGCTCGGCATCGTCAGCGTCGTCGGCGCGTTCGCGATCGCGGTGGCCGTCACCGACGTGCCCGAGCCGAACGAGGTCGCGGTCTCGCAGGCCACGATCGTCTACTACGCCGACGGCACCACCGAGATCGGCCGGCTCAGCGACTCCACCCGGGTCAGCGTGCCGCTGTCCGAGGTGCCGGACCACGTGCAGAAGGCCGTGCTGGCGGCGGAGGACCGCTCGTTCTACGAGCACGGCGGGTTCAGTCCTGTCGCCATCGGCCGCGCCGCGTGGAACAACATCACCGGCGGGTCCACCCAGGGCGGGTCGACCATCACCCAGCAGTACGCCAAGAACGCCTACCTCACCCAGGACCAGACCATCGTCCGCAAGCTCAAGGAACTGGTCCTGTCGGTGAAGATCGAGGCCACGGTCCCCAAGGACCAGATCCTCGAGGACTACCTCAACACCATCTACTTCGGCCGCGGCGCCTACGGCATCGAGGCCGCGGCGAAGGCGTACTTCGGCAAGTCCGTGTCGGACCTGACCGTGGCGCAGGGCGCGGTGCTGGCGTCCATCATCCGCTCCCCCGGCGGCTACGCGCCGGAGGACAACCTGGACAAGCTCGAGGGGCGGTGGGCGTACGTCCTCGACGGGATGGTCGAGGAGGGCTGGCTCACCCCGGCCGAGCGCGCCCAGCTGGAGTTCCCCAAGATCCGCGAGCGGCGCACCTCGGACCGGCTCGCCGGTCAGGTCGGGTTCATGCTGGACGCGGTCCGGCAGGACCTGCTGGCCAAGGGCTTCACCGACACCGAGATCGACGGCGGCGGCCTGAAGGTGGTGTCCACCTTCGACCGCGACGCGATGAAGGCCGCGCGGCTGGCGGTGAAGGAGGCCGGCCCGCAGTCGGAGACCGAGGGCCTGCGCATCGGACTGGCCGCGGTGCGCCCGGGCACCGGCGAGGTCGTCGCGTTCTACGGCGGCAGGGACTACATCGACGACCAGTTCAACAACTCCACCCAGGCCATCGCGCAGGCCGGGTCGACGTTCAAGCCGTTCGCGCTCGCCGCCGGCACCGAGGCGGGCGTCCCGCTGGACTCGGTGTGGAACGGCGACTCCCCGGCGACGATCCAGGGCTACACGCTGAACAACTACGGCGGCTCCTCGTACGGGCAGATCACGCTGCTGCAGGCCACCGAGGACTCGGTCAACACCGCGTACGTCGAGCTCGAGGCCGACATCGGCGTCGACAACGTCGTCGACGCCGCGCTGCGCTCGGGCGTGCCGGAGGACACCCCCGGCATGTACGACGCCAACGGGCAGGCCAACCTCACGTTCGTGCTCGGCACCGCGTCGCCCACCGCGCTGGACATGGCGGGTGCCTACGCGACCTTCGCCGCCCGCGGCGCGCAGGTGACGCCGACCTACCTGCGCCAGGTCTTCGGAGCGAACGGCGGCCTGCTGTACGAGCTGAGCCCGTCGCCGGAGTCCGCGTTCGACTCGCAGGTCGCGGACACCGTGAACTACGCGCTGCAGAAGGTCGTCACCAACGGCACCGGGTTCGCCGCGCAGGCCCTCGGCCGGCCGTCCGCCGGCAAGACCGGCACCACCGACGAGAACAAGTCGGCCTGGTACGTCGGCTACACCCCGCAGCTCGCGACCGCGGTGATGATGGTGAAGTCCGACGCCGAGGGGAACCCGGTCACCCTGTCCGGCACCGGCGGCCTGGCGAGCGTCACCGGCGGCTCCTTCCCCGCGCAGATGTGGACGTCGTTCATGTCCGCGGCACTGGCCGACACCCCGGTGGAGGAGTTCGTCGACCCCGAGGTGATCCCGAGCGCGAGCGTCGCGCCGTCGGAGTCGGTCGTGTGCCCCAGCGTGCTGCCGCTGCCCAGCGGGGAGTCGCTGCCGGAGGGGTGCCCGCTGCCGACGATCACGTCCGGGGAGCCGAGCCCGACGGAGACCTCACCGACGGGTGAGCCGACGCCGACCGACACTGCGCCGACCGGTGAGCCGACGCCGACCGACACTGCGCCAACGGGTCCGCCGACGCCGACGGACACCGCACCGACGGGCGATCCGACGCCGACCGACACCGCGGCGTCCCCCTCGGCCGCGACGTCGGCCGCCTCCCCCGCCGCCGCCCCGCAGTCGGCGGCCCCGCAGTCGGCGCCCGCGCAGGGGCTGACACCCGCACCCTCCCCGTAGCGCGACGGTCGACCCGTGTCGCACGCGCGGGGCGGATCGCCGGGGGCCACGGGCCTGCGCCGACACGATGGTGGCGTACGGCACGATGCACGCGTGGACCCGGTCGTGCTTCCCTCGCGCGAGGACCGCACCCTGCGCGGCGGCAGCGAGGGTGTCGGCGGGCCCGCGGGTCGGCGGATCCGGCTGCCTGGCGGGTGGTGGACCCCGATCCGTGTGCTGCTGGTGCTGGCGACCGGGTCGTACCTGCTCGGCTACCTGCTGGACCTGCCCTGCGTGTCGAACGGCTGGGCGTCGCCGGACCGCTACCAGGCGCTGTGCTACTCCGACATCCCGCCGCTGTACGCCCTGCGCGGCTTCGCGGAGGGGCTGTTCCCGTACCTGGACTCCTCGGTCGCGCAGGAGGTCCTGGAGTACCCGGTCCTCACCGGGCTGTTCATGTTCGCGGCCGCCGCGCTCACCCGCGCGTCGGTGCCGCTGTTCGGCGACGTCGCCGCGGGGACCGTGTTCTTCCACGTCAACGTGGTGCTGCTGTTCCCGTTCCTGCTGCTGGCCGTCGCGGCCACCGCGGCGACGGTCCGGCGCCGGCCCTGGGACGCCGCGATGGTGGCCGTCGCGCCGGGGGTGATCCTGGCGTCGACCATCAACTGGGACCTGGTCGCCGTCGGCCTGACCGCGGCGGCGCTGCTGGTGTGGTCGCGCCGACATCCGACCTGGGCCGGGGTGCTGCTCGGGCTGGCGGTGGCGGCGAAGTTCTACCCGGTGGTCCTGCTCGGGCCCTGGCTGCTGCTGTGCCTGCGCGCGGGCCGGCTGCGCGACTTCGGCCGGCTGCTGCTGGGGTTCGCGGGCACCTGGCTGGTCGTGAACCTGCCGTTCATGCTGGCCAACTTCGACGGGTGGGCCCGGTTCTACGTGTTCAGCAACGAGCGCGGCCAGGACTTCGGGTCGGTCTGGTACGCGGTCAGCCTGCTCGGTGGGGGGTCGGTCCCGAAGGACCTGCTCAACGAGGTGGCCACCGGCTCGTTCCTGCTGCTGTGCGTGGGGATCGGCTGGCTGATGCTGGGGGCGCGGCGGCGGCCGCGGCTGGCGCAGGGCCTGTTCCTCGTGGTGGCGGCGTTCGCGCTGACCAACAAGGTGTACTCGCCGCAGTACGTGCTGTGGCTGATCCCGCTGGCCGCGCTGGCCCGGCCGCGCTGGCGGGACTTCCTGATCTGGCAGGCCGGCGAGGTCGTGTACTTCCTCGCGGTCTGGTGGTTCCTCGCCGGCTACGGGGTCGACGGCGCCAAGGGCCTGACGCAGCAGTGGTACGCGGTCGCGGTGTTCGTCCACGTGCTGGCGACGCTGTGGTTCGCCGGGATGGTGGTGCGCGACATCCTGCGGCCCGAGCACGACCCGGTGCGGTCCGACCCGTTCCCCGAGGACGACGACGACCCCGGCGGCGGCTGCCTGAACGGCGCCCCCGACGTGGTCGTCCTCCCCCCGGCCCGCCGCACCCCGCCGGCCCCGGCCGACCCTCTCGAGTCGGGGCGGAAGCTGGCCACACCAACCGGGCGAAGGGTCGCGTGGGGCGCGTGGGACGTACGAGCTACGGGGCTCTGCGGTGCGCCGACGGTCCCGGTCGCGCCGCGCGCCGGGGGCCGCTTCGGATGACGGGCGACCCGGGGGCGCTGCCGCATCGCCGTGAGGCTCAGCGGTCGGACACCACCACGGCGTCGGGGCGCAGCGTGGTGAAGCGGACCTCGCACGGCAGCTCGTCCCCGACCCGCGGCACCACGGTCCCGCCCGGCAGCCACAGCAGCGACACGTGCATGTGCGGCGGCTCGGCGAACCAGCGCCGCGCCCCCGCCCACCGGAACGGCGACAGCGCCCGGCCCGCGGCCTCCAGCGCCCCGGTCCCCGCGGCCACCGCGCGCTGGCGCAGCGTGGTCGCCGGCGTCGGAGCGGCCAGCGCCACCCCGTGCGACGTGCCGCCGCCGACCACGACCAACGTCCCGTCCCGCGGGCCCTTGCGCTGCCGGTAGCCCGCGGGCACCGCACCGTCCAGCGGGTGCACGGCCAGCACCACCCCCGCCGCCTTCAGCGCGTCGCGGTCGCCCAGCCACAGCCGGGTGCCCACCCGCGGGCGCAGGTCCGCACCGGGCAGGGCCTCGCGCACCGAGGCCAGCTCGTCGTCGGCCAGGTGCGACACCCACAGCGTCGCCGCGTCGGCCATGCCTGCGTCCGTCCCGGGTGCTGTGTCACGCAGCCGCTCCCGCAGCTCGGCCCAGCGCCGCGCCCAGGCGACCACCTGGTCCACCCGGGGTGGCGTGCCCGCGGCCAGCGGCAGGTGCAGTGCCAGCCCCGCCACGGCCAGCCGCCCGTCGGCCAGGGCCTCCTGCACGGACGAGTCGTCCAGCGCCGCGAGCAGCTCGGCGTCGTCCAGGCCGAAGCGGCGCACCGAGGTCAGCCCCTCGACCAGCACCCGCACCGGGGCGGACCCGGACTCCGGCGCTCTCGCGAGCTCGGCCAGGGCCGCCGCCGACGCGACCGTCCGCACGACCCGGTCGGCGTACGGCGCCGCCGCCACCGCGTCCCAGACCGACGCGGCCACCTCGTCGCGCGGCTCGTACGGCTCCAGCACCAGCACGTCACGGGGGAACTCCGCGGCGACCTCGGCGACCTCGACCACCGTCCCGACCGCGACGCAGTCCACGCCCAGGGCGTCGGACTCCGCCGCGACCAGCCCCTGGCCCAGGCCGTAGCCGCTTCCCTTCACGACCGGGACCAGCCGCCCGCCGGAAGCCGTCTCGACGGCGTCGCGGACCTCCGCCAGGTGCCGGCGCCAGCGTCGACCCTCGACCCGCACCACGAACGTCACGACCGCACCGTCCCTCGCCGTCCCTAGCCCTTGCGGCCCATGTACGCGTCGAACGCCTTGGCCCACAACGGCCGCAGCGCGTAGTCCCACTCCCCGACGTACTCCACGGCCTCGCCGCCGGTGCCCAGCTTGAACTGGATCAGCCCGAACAGGTGGTCGTCGGGGTCGAGGGTGTCGGAGATGCCGCGCAGGTCGTAGACCGCGCACCCGGCGGCGTGCGCGTCGCGGATCATCGCCCACTGCACCGCGTTCGACGGACGCACGTCGCGCCCGGCCGTGGTGGAGGCACCGTACGAGTACCACGCGTGGTCGCCGACCCGCACCATCGTGGTGGCCGCGACGACGTCGCCGCCGTGCCGCGCCACGTAGAGCCTGAGCCGGTCGTCCTCCTCCGCGGCCATCGCCCGCCACATCTGCTGGAAGTACCCCAGCCCCCGAGGGGTGAAGTGGTCGCGCGCGGCGGTCTCGACGTACACCTCGTGGAACGCGGGCAGATCCGCCTCGGTCCCGTGCGTGACCTCGACGCCCGCCTTCTCCGCCTTGCGCACGTTGCGCCGCCACAGCTGGTTGAACCCGGCGAACACGTCGTCCAGCGAGCGCCCCGCCAGCGGCAGCTGGAACACGTACCGCGGCTGCACGTCGCCGAAACCCGCTCCCTCCGAGGGCTTCTGCGTCCACCCGAGGGATGCCAGCCGCTCCGCGACGGCGACGCCTCGCTCGTCCTGACGGTCCGGCGGCACGTTGCGCAGCCGAGTGGAACCCCCCGCCGCGATCGCATCCTTCAGCGTGGCCGCGTCCCACCGGCGCACGACGACCTGCGGGCCCATCTTCACCTGGAACGCCCCGCGGCCCCGGCAGTGCTTGAGCAGCGGCAGCAGCCAGTCCTCGAGGTCGTACTGCGGCAGCCGATCGCCCAGCCAGTCCAGGTCGGGTCCCTCGGGCAGGTAGGCCAGCGACCGCTGCGGCAGCCGCGGCACCGGGCGGTACAGCACCAGTCCCGCGCCCACCAGCCGCGAGCCGACGAACCAGCCCAGCGACTCGTGCCGCCAGCCGGACTTCACCTCGCCCCACGCCGGGGTCTGCAGGAAGGAGACGCTGGGGCGCGACGCCACCCACTCGCGGTGCTGCGCCGCGGTGATCGGCCGGACCGTGATCGTCACGCGGCACCCGCGCTGGAGTCGATGTCGAGATCGACCACGATCGGCGCGTGGTCGCTGGGGCCCTTGCCCTTGCGCGCCTCCCGGTCGACGTACGCGTCGGTCACGGCGCGGGCGAACGGCTCGTTGCCGAGGACGAGGTCGATGCGCATCCCCTTGCCCTTGTGGAAGTTGCCGTCGCGGTAGTCCCAGAAGGTGAACGGCTCGCCCTTCAGCGCCCGGGCGGGCACGTCCACCAGGCCCAGCGCCTCCAGCTCACTGATCTTTGCCCGCTCCTGCGGGGTCACATGGGTGGCGCCGACGAAGTCGGCCGGGTCCCACACGTCGGCGTCGGTGGGGGCCACGTTGAAGTCGCCCACCAGTGCGAACGGCCGGCCGTCCCCGGCCGCGAGCTCGTGCTGCGCCACGTCGTGCAGCCGGTCCAGCCACTCCAGCTTGTAGCCGAAGTGCGGGTTGTCCGGCTCCCGGCCGTTGGGCACGTACAGGCTCCACAGCCGCAGCCCGCCGCAGGTCGCGCCGACCGCGCGGGGGTGCAGCGCACCGTCGAACTGCGGCTCCCCCTCCAGACCGCGCACCACGTCGTCGAGGCCGACCCGGGACAGCAGAGCCACACCGTTCCAGCGGCCCTCGCCGTACGCGGCGACCTCGTACCCCAGCGCCTCGACCTCGGCGAACGGGAACTGGTCGGTCGGGCACTTCAGCTCCTGCAGCCCGAGCACGTCGGGCGCCACGTCCTCCAGCCAGGCCAGCAGGCGGGGCAGCCGGGGGTTCACCCCGTTGACGTTCCAGGTGGCGATCCGCACGGCCGTGAGCCTACGGCGGTCCGGTCCCCGGTCTCGATCGGGGATTTCCGGGGCGGGGGCGTCTGCGGGTACCCTGGGCGCCGTCACGCCCGGTCCCCCGTGCGCCGCACGGACGGCCGGGCGCCTTGACGCTGCAGCCCTCCTGCCACGGAGAGACCGTGGCCGCTGAGTCCAGAGGAGGTGGGTTGTCCGCATGCGTCACTACGAGGTGATGGTGATCCTCGACCCCGATCTCGAGGAGCGCACCGTCCAGCCCAGTCTCGACACGTTCCTCAACGTGGTCCGCCAGGACGGCGGGTCCGTGGAGAAGGTCGACATCTGGGGCCGGCGTCGCCTGGCCTACGAGATCAAGCACAAGAACGAGGGCATCTACGCCGTCCTCGACCTGACCTGCACCCCCGAGGCGGTCAACGAGCTCGACCGGCAGCTGTCGCTGAACGAGTCGGTGCTGCGCACCAAGGTCCAGCGCGCGGACGCGAAGTAGGCGGGTCGCGATGGCCCAGGGCGACATCATCGTCACGATCGTCGGCAACCTGACGAACGACCCCGAGCTGCGGTTCACCCCCAGTGGTGCCGCGGTGGCGTCGTTCACCGTCGCGTCCAGCTCCCGCTACCTGGACAAGCAGTCCAACGAGTGGAAGGACTCCGACCCGGTCTTCATGCGCTGCAGCGTCTGGCGGCAGTACGCGGAGAACGTGGCCGAGTCCCTCACCAAGGGCACCCGGGTCATCGTGTCCGGCCGGCTCAAGCAGCGGTCGTACGAGACCCGCGAGGGCGAGAAGCGCACCGTGATGGAGCTCGAGGTCGACGACGTCGGCCCGGCGCTGCGCTACGCCACCGCCAAGGTCACCAAGGCCCAGCGCGGCGGCGGCGGCGGCTTCGGCGGCGGTGACTCCGGTGGTTCCGGCGGATCCTCCGACGACCCGTGGGCCGGTGGCGGCTCGGGGTCGTGGGGCGGCTCCGGCGGCGCGACCGACGAGCCCCCGTTCTGATCCGGGCCCCGCGCCCACCCGTGCAGCACACCCCCTGAACGAAACCCCCTGAACGAATCCCCTGACCATCCCGGCCCCCGCCGGGCATCCGTGAGACGGAGCACCACGATGGCCAAGCCCCCCATCCGCAAGCCCAAGAAGAAGGTCTGCGTCTTCTGCAAGGAGAAGAACGCCGAGGTCGTGGACTACAAGGACACCGCGCTGCTGCGCAAGTACATCTCCGATCGCGGGAAGATCCGCGCTCGCCGGGTGACGGGCAACTGCACCCAGCACCAGCGCGAGATCGCCACCGCGGTGAAGAACGCCCGCGAGATGGCGCTGCTGCCCTACACCTCGACCGCCCGCTGACGGGCCCGACACACCAAGGAGGCGACACCCGATGAAGCTCATCCTGACCCAGGAGGTTGCCGGCCTCGGCGCCCCCGGCGACGTGGTCGAGGTCAAGGACGGCTACGGCCGCAACTACCTGCTGCCCCGCGGCTTCGCCACGGCCTGGACCAAGGGCGCGGAGAAGCAGATCGCGACGATCAAGCGGGCCCGGTCGGTCCGCGAGGTCCGCGACCTCGGGCACGCGCAGGACATTAAGGCGCAGATCGAGGCGCTGAAGGTGACCCTCGCGGTCCGCGCCGGAGACACCGGCCGGCTGTTCGGCTCGGTGACGGCGTCCGACGTCGTCGACGCGGTCAAGAAGGCCGGCGGCCCGGACATCGACAAGCGCAAGATCGAGATCTCCACGCCGATCAAGACGGTGGGGGCGCACAGCGCGACGCTGCGCATCCACGCCGACGTCGCGGCCACGATCTCGCTGGACGTCGTCGGCGCCTGACGCCGTACGCCCGCACCACTCGACGGCCCCGCCCGGACCCCCGCGTCCGGCGCGGGGCCGTCGCGCGTGTCACCGCCCCCACCTCCCGCACTTCCCCGTCGAGTGCTCGCGCGTGGGGGTTTCAGGACCGTCCCGAAACCCCCACCGGCGAGCATTCGACGAGGGGTCGGGGTCGTCCCGGGGCGCGGGCGCGCGGGCTGGGCTGTTACCCGGCCAGCAGGCGGCGGGCGACCGCGGCGGCCTGTGATCCGTACGACGGCCCGAACAGCGCGGCGTGCACGAGCAGCGGGTGCAGCTGGTGCAGCGCGACCCGCTCCCGCCAGTCGGGCGCTAGGGGGCGGCCGTCGCCGGCGGCGGCGGCCTCGTACGCCTTGAGCACGGTGTCGAGGTGCGGCAGCCCGAACAGCGCCAGCATCGCCAGGTCGGTCTCGCGGTGCCCGCCGTGCGCGGCCGGGTCGATCAGCCAGGCGCCGGGTGTCCCGTCCGGGGTCGGAGCCCACAGCACGTTGCCGCTCCACAGGTCGCCGTGCAGCCGCGCCGGCGGCTCCGGCGGCCCGCACAGGTCCGCGTCGTCGGCCTCCAGCCGCGCCCACACCGCCTCCACGGCCGCGAGCCCGGCGGCGTCGAGCGCGCCCCGGTCGGCTGCCGAGCGGGCGTACGGCAGCACCCGGGCCCGCGCGTAGAACGGTCCGAACGAGGCCCACTCCCCGTACGGCAGCGGCAGGTCGGCGATCCAGCCGCGGTCGGCGCCCGGCGGCGGGGACCCGTACGCGGGAGCGCCGCAGGCATGCAGCCGGTGCAGCGCGCGGCCGAACGAGTCCGCGGCCCCCCGGCTCGCGGCGCCCGCGGGCACCCGGTCCAGGACGAGACGGGTCGCGGACACCTCCCGCACCCTCGGCACGGGTGGCCCGCCGGGGACCGCGGCCAGCCAGCGCAGGCCGGCGGCCTCGGCGGCGAAGTACGACGGGTCCGCCCCGGGCCGGGTCTTGCCGAAGGCGCCCGGGTCTCCCGTCACGGCACCGGGTCGTCGAGCAGCGGGTCGCCGACCGCCGGGACGCGCGCCACCCCGTCGCCGAGCACCGACCGCACGTGCGCGACGACCCCGTCCGCGGCCGCCTCCAGCATGGCCAGGACGTCGTCGAAGCCGGAGTCCCCGCCGTAGTACGGGTCCGGCACGTCCAGCTCGGGCTGGCCGGGGGTCAGGTGCGCCAGCGCCGGGTCGAAGGACCGCATCATTCGGACCCGGTCCCGGGCCCCGTCGTCGGGCGCCAGTCGCACCAGCCGGCGGTGGTTGTCCGCGTCCATCGCGACCACGAGGTCGCGGTCGTCGAACCAGGCGGCGTCGAACTGCCGGGCGGTGTGGTCCAGCGGGTAGCCGTGCCGGGCCAGCGTGCGCCGGGCCCGGGGGTCAGCGTCGTCCCCCACGTGCCACCCGCCGGTACCGGCGGAGTCGACCTCGACCGCGTGGGACAGCCCGGCCTCGTCCAGCCGTGCGCGCAGGACCGCCTCCCCCATCGGGGAGCGGCAGATGTTGCCCATGCAGACCACGCAGATCCGGTAGCGCGACGGGGCGGGCGGCGTCGGTGCGGGCACGGCCCGACGCTACCCCGACACACCGGTGTTACCGGACCGACGCATGCCGGACAAGTTTTCCCCCACACCGCGTGGACGGCGTTTCCGCAGGTCAACAGGGGTGTGCCGACTCGATCATCCACAGAATCCACAACTTGTCCCCAGCGTCGTCGACGGCCGTGTGGCGCGTCGCCCCCAGGTTGTCCACAGGTCTGTCCCCAGGGGGTGTCGACACCGTCGGACCGCCGTCCCTAGCCTCGCCGGCGGTACCGCGAGGTACCCGCCGCGCGCCCCCCGACGCCGGTCGACCCGCCCGCCCGTGCACTCTCGCCGGCCCCCCACCGCCCCGTCCGCTCCCCGCGGCCGGAGCGCCCGGCGACGGCCCGGACGGGCTGTCAGACCCCCCCGGTAGACCTGGGTGTCGGGAGGGCGCGCGACGCGCCCGGCGAGCCCAGGAGGTGTCCCGCGTGAGCGTGGCCGAGCTGCCGGTCCCCTCCGGGGGACCGGGTCCGGACCGAACCCCGCCGCAGGACATCGCCGCCGAGCAGTCGGTGCTCGGGGCGATGCTGCTGAGCAAGGACGCCATCGCCGACGTCGTGGAGACCCTGCGCGAGGCCGACTTCTACCGCCCCGCGCACGCCAGCGTCTACGCCGCGATCCTCGACCTGTACGGCCGCGGCGAGCCGGCGGACGCGGTCACCGTGGCCGCCGAGCTCACCCGGACCGGCGACCTCGGCCGGATCGGCGGGGCGCCGTACCTGCACACGCTGGTCTCGATGGTGCCCACCGCGGCCAACGCCGGCTACTACGCCCGGATCGTGCAGGAGCGGGCGGTCATGCGCCGGCTGGTGGAGGCCGGCACCCGCATCGTGCAGCTCGGCTACACGGCCGAGGGTGACGTCGACCAGGTCGTCGACCGGGCCCAGGCCGAGGTCTACGACGTCACCGACAAGCGCACCAGCGAGGACTACCTGCCGCTGCGCGACATCATGGACGGCGCGCTGAACGAGATCGAGGCGATCTCCAACCGCGGCGGCCAGATGGTGGGCGTCCCGACCGGGTTCGCCGACCTGGACTCCCTCACCAACGGCCTGCACCCCGGCCAGCTCGTCGTCGTGGCCGCCCGTCCCGCGATCGGAAAGTGCCTCGCGGCCTCGTCCATGGTGGTCGACGCGCGCACCGGCGACCGGATGACGATCGCGGACTTCGTGGCCTGCGGGCAGCGGGGCGAGACCCGGGTCATCCATACCCTCGACGAGCACTGGCGGCTGCGCGCGGTCGAGCCGAGCGACTTCCTGGACAACGGGATCCGCCGGGTGTTCCGGCTGCAGCTGCAGTCCGGGCGCCGGGTACGCGCGACCGGCCACCACCCGTTGCGCACGCTGGCGGGCTGGGTGCCGCTGGAGGAGTTGCGTCCCGGCGACCGGGTCGCGGTGCCGCGGCCGTCCACCCCGCGCGAGGGCTGGAGCTACGCCGCCGTGCCCGACACGCTGCCCGCGGCCGCCTGGGAGTACGTCGACAAGGCGCGCGGGGAGCGCAGCTGGGCCGAGGTCGCGGCGATCGCCGGGCTGCCGGGGGACGTGGACTGGTCCGCGGTCCGCGGAGACGATCTTCCGCGGAAGATCGTCGGGGACCTCGCCGAGGCGTTCGACGACGACGACCTGCGACTGCTGCACGACGCCGACGTGGTGTGGGACCGCGTGGTCTCCGTACGACCCGACGGCCACGACCGCGTCTACGACCTGACCGTCGACGGCACCCACAACTTCGTCGCCGACGACGTCGTGGTGCACAACTCCACGCTGGGACTGGACTTCACCCGCGCCGCGTCCATCAAGCACGGCCTGACCAGCGTCATCTTCTCCCTGGAGATGAGCCGCAACGAGATCGTCATGCGGCTGCTGTCCGCGGAGGCTCAGGTCGCCCTGCACCACATGCGCAGCGGTTCCATGGGCGACAGCGACTGGCAGAAGCTGGCCGCGAAGATGGGCGCGGTCAGCGACGCCCCGCTGTTCATCGACGACTCGCCGAACATGACGATGATGGAGATCCGGGCCAAGTGCCGGCGGCTCAAGCAGCGGCACGACCTGCGCCTGGTGGTGGTCGACTACCTGCAGCTGATGACGTCCGGCAAGCGGGTGGAGTCCCGGCAGCAGGAGGTCGCCGAGTTCTCCCGGTCGCTGAAGCTGCTGGCCAAGGAGCTCGAGGTCCCGGTCATCGCGATCAGCCAGCTCAACCGCGGTCCCGAGCAGCGCCAGGACAAGAAGCCGATGCTGTCCGACCTGCGCGAAAGTGGATCTATCGAACAGGATGCCGACGTGGTCATCCTGCTCAACCGGGAGGACGCGTACGAGCGGGAGTCACCGCGTGCAGGCGAGGCCGACTTCATCGTCGCCAAGCACCGCAACGGCCCCACCGCGACCGTGACCGTGGCCTTCCAGGGCCATTACTCCCGCTTCGTCGACATGGCGCAGATGTAGAGGTAGTAGTGAGTAGTAGGAGCGAAGCCGCGTTGCTCGCTTGCCGCCGTCATTGCTGCCACCGACAGCGCATGGCCGTCGCCCGGGCCACGGCTACACCAACGACTCACGCGGTGGCGCGTCGCCGCGTCATGCAGTAGCAGTCGTGGTGATCCTGTCTCTCGACGGCGGGTAGCCGAACGCGCGGCGGTACTCGCGGCTGAACTGCGTCGGGCTCATGTAGCCGACGGTGTGGGCGGCGTCGGTGATGGAGCGCGTGTCGGACTGGATGAGCCGACGGGCCTCGAGTAGTCGCAGCTGCTTCTGGAACTGGACGGGAGTGGTCCCGGTGACCGCCTTGAAGTGATGGTGGAGCGCTGAGGTGCTGAGCCCGACGTGGCTGGCGATCGCCTTCACGGTCAGCTGTGCCGCCAGGTCCTGTCGGATGAGTCTGATCGCCCTGAAGACCGGTTCTGCTGGCCCGTCCCCACGAGCAAGACTGCGGAGGGTCTGACCCTGTGGTGAGGCGAGGAGGCGGTAGTGGATCTCCCGAATCGCCAGGGGAGCGAGTACCTCGGCGTCCCTGGGGGTCCGGAGTGCGCGGATGTAGCGGGCGAACGCATCGATGAGTTCGCCATCGGCATTGCCCACGCGCAGGGCGGAGTGATCGCCGACCTCGGTGACGGAGGTCGCTGGTACGTGTTCCCGGAGGTCGGCGAGCACCCCGTGGTCGAGAGAGGCGATGAGCGCGAGATACGGCTCGCGTGGTGAAGCCCGGGTGATGCGGGAGACGACCGGCATGTCGTGGGTCACGATCAGGAACTGACCGGCCTCGATGGTCCGACTGCTGTCGCTTGTGCTCGTGTCCTTGGCTCCCTGCAGAACGAGGCACACCACGGGGTCGTAGACCTGTGCCAGATGATGGGAGGGCTGCCGATGCGCCAGGATGAGCAACCCGTCGTGGGGGCGCACCATCTGGGGGTCGGCACTAACTGCACCCAGCGTCGTCAGGGCCTGGCCTGACAGGGCCATCAGCGGCGCGGTGACGTCTGATGCAGGGTCCACGATGGTTGGTCCTCGCTCGCAGGATTGAGCAGGTTCATCCTGAGGCCCAGCCCCTCATAGCGCAATGACTCGCGCTGCGTCCACCCCGCTCGCGGAGTATTGGGCAAGGTTGCGAGACGTTTGGGCATGCCTCGGTGGGCGCAGCTGGGCCATCGTGAGACGACCCCGATGGATCAGCCGCAGGAGTACCCATGCCCACCACTGTGAACGCCTACCGAGCGATGGAGCCGGGCGGACGACTCGAGCCCTATCAGTTCGAGCTGCCGGATCTCTCGTACGGCGAAGTCGACATCGACATCGACTCGTGCGGGATCTGCTACAGCGACGTCAGCATGATCGACAACGAGTGGGGCTTCACTCCGTACCCGATCACCCCTGGCCACGAGATCGTCGGCCGGATCCGGGCCACCGGGCCCGGCGTCACGCACGTCGCTGTCGGCGATGTCGTGGGGCTCGGGTGGAACGCCGCCTACTGCGGGGTCTGCCGCCAGTGCGTGGCCGGCGAGCAGAACCTGTGTCCCGATGCCCAAAGCACCTTCATCGGGCGTCCCGGCGGCTATGCGGACATCGTGCGCGCCGATGCTGCTGCCGTGCTCCCCATCCCCGACGGTGTCGATCGCCGGACCGCCGGCCCGCTCATGTGCGGAGGGGTCACGGTCTTCGCGCCATTCCTGACGTACTCGGTCCTGCCGACCGACCGTGTCGGGGTGATCGGGCTCGGCGGTCTGGGTCACATGGCGGTCAAGCTGGCCAAGGCCTGGGGATGCGAGGTCACCGCCTTCACCTCCAGCGCGTCCAAGGCGGAACTGGCGAGGCAGCTGGGTGCCCACCGTGTGCTCGACTCCCGCGACGGCGCCGCGATCGCCTCCGCCGCAGACTCGTTCGATCTCCTCCTGTCGACGGTGAACGTCGCGCTCGACTGGTCCGCCTATCTCGACACCGTCACGCGGCGGGGACGCTTGCACGTGCTCGGGGCAGTTCCCCAACCGCTCGACATCGTCAACACCCAGTTGATGATGGCGAACCGATCCGTCTCGAGCTCACCTTCGGGTAGCCCGACCACCGCGCTCACCATGCTCGACTTCGCCGCACGACACGACATCGCCCCTGTCTGCGAGACGTTCGGCTTCGACCAGGTCAACGAGGCGATCGACCATCTCCGTTCCGGGAATGCGCGATTCCGTGTCGTTCTGGAGCACTGAGACGAGACGTGGACGTAGCGGCCCTGCGCGCCTGTCCGTCAGGGGCGCGTTCGCAGCGAGCGCCGGAATCGGCAGGAAGTGGGACGAAGTCCCCGCCTCGCTGCCCCGGACGGCTCAGCTACGCCAGGCCTCCATCATCGGCGTGCGCGTTGTGGTGCCGGTTGCGTGAGCTCTGGCTCGCGCAACCGGCACCACAGATGGTCCGAGCGGGGCGTAGGTCCGGCGCAGTCGCGTTCGGGTGACCGAACGCGCGCTGGTCAGTTCAGCGTGACGACCCCCGCTTGGTTGCCGTACACGTAGCCCTGGTGGGAGCTGACCCGGACCTGGTACGTCCCAGCGCGGTCCTGGGTCTGGATGACGATGCGCTCCCCGGTCCGTACGACCCGTCCGCTGCCGGCCGCGACCCCGTTGCGCGTGACGTAGATCCGCGTCCCGGGGGCCCAGTTGCCGGTGGCCACGGTGAAGCGCAGCCCCGCCGTGAACGCCGGGTCGCCGACGATCTGGAACGGGACGATGTCCAGCGAGACCGTCTCGCTGGTGGCCTGGACGGGGCCGCACGTCGACCCGCAGATCCGCACTGCGTAGTCACCGGCCTCGGCCGGGATCCAGCTCCCGCCGCCGACGGCGGTGTTGTCGAAGCGGACGTTGCCGTTGGCCTGGACCGTCGTGCTGGCCTTGGCGCTGCCGTTGAGGGTCAGGAACGCGGGGGTGCCCGCGGCGACCCCCGTCGTGGTGGCGGAGACGCCGAAGAGGCCGCCGCTGGAGATGGCCGACCCGTCGGCGGGCGAGGTGATCACCACGGTCGCCTCGCCCGTCGGCGGTGGGGTGGTCCCGCCGCCGATCGGCACCCCCAGGCCGCTGAGCCAGTTCAGGTACGCGGACAGCCGGGTGTAGACGCCGGGGGTGTCCCCGGCGCATGCCACCCCGAAGCTGACGACGCCGACCAGCCGGGCATCGGCACCGGCCCCGCTGAGCAGCGGGCCGCCCGAGTCCCCCTGGCAGGTGTCGATGACCTGCCCCGCGGCGTTCACGCCGTCGGCGCACACCATGATCGTCGGGTCGGCGTCCTGCGGCCCGAGCCCGTTGAAAGTGACGCCCGCGACGGTGTACGGCGCGCCCCCGCCGCACGAGGCGTTGGGGAAGACGACAAGGTCCGCCACCAGGAACGAGTTCGGGTAGTTCTCGCCCGTGGTGGAGGTGTTGCCCCATCCGGCCGACGCGGCCGGCGCGCCGGCCGCCAGCCGCACCGGTGCCTCGGTCGCCGACACGACCGGGACCGTCGGGATGCCGTTGAGCGGGCTGGCCAGGGTGAGGACGGCGACGTCGTTGGCGGTGGTGGTCTCGTTGTAGCCGGGGTTGACGGTCACCTTCGCGACGTTGACCACGCGGGCGCCGGGAGAGTCGAGGGCCACGGTCGATCCGACGATGAGGGTGGATGCGGCTGTCACCACGCCCTTGTCCACCAGGCAGTGCGCCGCGGTGACGACCACCGTGCTGCTGACCAGCGTGCCGCCGCAGAACTGCCCGTTCGCGAGACCGCCGGCCTTGGTCGCGAGTGCCACCAGTGAGCCGAACTCCCCCGCGGTCGGGGCCCGTCCGTTGATGACCCGGTCCTGCGGGTCGGGCTGCGCCGACACGGGGGCAGCCAGGCCGACGGAGGAGACGAGCGCCGCGGCGACGAGGGGTGTGAGCAGTCGCGTCGAACCGCGCATGGGCAGCGTCCCTCCTGGTCGTACCCGAGCGTGCTGACAGCGAGGCAACCACGGATGTCACCACGGCGGGCGCGTATCGCGAATCCCGCGTGGTTGGGCAACGACCTCGCGTGGTTCTCCCGCCGAGGAGTGCAGGAGGCTCAGCCGGCGAACGGGTGCAGTCCGGTAGCACGCACCGAGAGGTCGAACAGGCGCTCGGCCGCGTCGACGTCGATGGCCCACTCCTTGACGCCGCCGGTCATCGGGTCGGTGTGGTCGGCGGGCACGACGCCCTTGACCGAGCAGTCCTCGCAGTAGACCCCGCCGCGGTCGAGCAGCTCGGGAGCCGTGGCGGCCCACACTCCGGTGGACGCACCCTGCTCCGGCGTCTTGAACAGCGGGTTGGGGTTGCCGTCCTCGTCGATCCACTGCCGGGCCAGGAGCTCCTCGCGGGGCATGTGGCGCTGGAGCTCGGTGATGATGCCGCCGGGGTGCAGGGAGTAGGCGTGGATCCCGCGCTGAGCGGCCCGGGCGTCCAGCGCGACGGCGAACAGCACGTTGGCCGTCTTGGCCTGTCCGTAGGCGACCCACGGGTCGTACGGGGTGCTCTCGAAGTTGATGTCCTCGAAGCGCACCGGGGACCGGTAGTGCGCCATCGACGAGTAGGACACCACCCGACCCCCCTCGCGGACCAGGTCAGATATGCCGCCGACCAGCGCGAAGTGGCCGAGGTGGTTGGTCCCGAACTGGGACTCCCAGCCCTGCGGGGTGAGGGAGTACGGCGACGCCATGACACCGGCCACGTTGATCACCAGGTCGACCGGAGTGCCGTCCGAGCGCATCCCGGCGGTGAATGCGGCCACCGACTCCAGGTCGCCGAGGTCCATGGCCCGGACGGTGACCCGCGGGAGGCCGGCGAGCGCCGTCGCCGCAGCGTCCGGACGGCGCGCGGGGACGATCACGTCGGCTCCGGCTCCGATGAGGGCCTTCACCGTCTCCAGGCCGAGCCCTGAGTACCCGCCGGTAACGACGGCGGTCCGCCCGGTCAGGTCGTGCCCGGCCAGGACCTCAGCGGCGGTCGTGCGGTACCCGAACTCGGTGGCCAGGGGCTGCTGGCGGGCGATCATGTCCTCGGTGGTCGGCGTCATGACCCGAACCTACGGTCGGGACCCTTCGCCCGCATCAGCGCAACCCAGCCGACCGGGCTCACATCGGGGGCTCGCGGCTGGGATGCTGGCAGGCACCGCAGTCGAGCGGGGGGAGCGACCATGACCACCGTCCACCGCGGTCACATCTTCCACATCGCCGGCTCGCCGCTGGTCACCGCGGCCGCGGAGCACCTCGAGCAGTACGACGACGGCGCCCTCGTCGTCGACGACGACGGGATCATCCGCTGGTGCGGCTCGTGGCCGGACCTCCCCGCGGAGCATGCCGACGCGACGGTCGTCGACCACCACGACGCGTTCCTGCTGCCGGGGTTCATCGACACCCACATGCACTTCCCGCAGCTGTGGGCCGGTGATGCGTACGGCGGCGGCCAGCTGCTGGAGTGGCTGGACAACTGCATCTTCCCGACGGAGACGATGCTGGCGGACCCGGAGTTCGCCCAGCTGGCCGCGACCGAGTGGTGCGACCGCATGATCACCGCCGGCACGACGATGGGGATGGTGTTCGGCTCGGCGTTCCCGCACGCGCAGGACTCCCTCTTCCAGGCGGCGAGGGACCGCGGCCTCCGGCTGGTGTCCGGGCGCGGCATCCAGACGACCGGACCCGACTCGGCGGCCAAGCTGATCACCGGCGAGGACGAGGCCATCGAGCTGACCCGCGCGGAGATCGAGAAGTGGCACCCGAAGGGCGAGGAGGAGCGTCGGCACGCGCTGCAATTCGTCGCTGTCGTCCCGCGTTTCAGTCTGTCCGTCACCACGACGACGCTCGCGGCGCTGGGCGAGCTGTACGACGAGTACCGTTCCCGCGGCGTGTACTTCACCTCGCACCTGAACGAGAACTCGCGGCCGGGCACCGGCGAGATCGACACGGTGAAGCGGCTCTTCGGCGTGGACCACTACCTCGACACGTACGACGGGAGGTTCCTGCCCGGCTCGCGGGTGGGGGGCAAGACACTGCTGGGCCGGCGCAGCGTGATGGCGCACAGCGTGCACACCCACGACGTGGAGCTGGCCAGGATGGCCGAGACGGGGACGTCGATCGCGCACTGCCCGATCTCCCAACTCTTCCTGGGATCCGGCACGATGCCGTGGCGGCGCACCGTGGCCTCCGGTGTCACGGTGGCCATCGGCAGCGACTACGCCGCCGGTGACGAGATGTTCATCCCGATGGTCCTCAACAACGCGTTCAAGGTGCACATCTCCGAGCGGCAGCCGGTGGGGCTGGACCCGTATCCCGCCGAGGACGAGTCGCTGTCGATCCCGCCGGCGCAGCTGCTGTTCACCGGAACGCTGGCGGGGGCGCGGGCGCTCGACCTCGAGGACCGGGTGGGCAACTTCGACGTCGGCAAGGAGGCCGACTTCGTGGTGCTCGACCTCGACGCCTGGGAGATGTACGGACGCACGCTGCGGCACATGCACCTGTCCACGGACCCGGTCCGGCGCAGGACGCGCTGTTCGCCGTCATCATGCTCGCCCGGGAGAAGGCCCTGACGGGGACGTACGTGCGCGACGGAAGCTGGAGACCTCAGGCAGGTCCTGACCGGCGGGTCAGCGGACCCGGGCTGCTCGACGGGCAACGACGGTGCATCGGGTGACACGCTGCGAGGGCTGAACCACCTCGGGAACAGGAGCCTCCCATGCACGCGACCCGCACGCTCGCTCTCGCGGCCACCGCGGCCGCCCTTGCCCTCGGCATGCTCGCTCCGGCCGCCACTGCGGCGGACGGCGGAGAACCCGTTCTACGTCGCGCTCAACGGCCAGGGGAGGGCCCGCGTCGTCGTGCACCAGGCCGAGATCCCGACCTGGTTCGGCAAGGTCGACGTCGTGCAGGCCCCGCAGGCCAACGACGCGTCCACCGGGCGCATCACCCGCGTCAGCCTGTGTGACGGCGCCTCGTACGTCCCGCCGAAGATCCAGGGCACGAGCATCTTCAGCGCTGGGAAGCGGAACACCCTGGACTCGGAGATGTTCCAGTACTCCTCCGAGGCGAAGGCGGCCGCGGCGTTCGCGAAGCTCCGCGCCGACCTGTACGCACTGCCGGACCGGGTCGTACACCGGGTCCACGTTCTCCGGGCAGACCACGTACAACTACGAGCAGGCCCCGGTGGCGCTGCCGTCCCTGTACGGGGGCTCTGGTGTCGCCGTGTTCACGTCCGCGATCGGGACCGGTGACGAGCAGCAGCCGTACTGGGGCTACCAGGCCTTCCGCGTGGTCGGTCGGGCGATCCTGGCCGTCGGGTTCGTCCACGACCTGCCCGGGTCGGCGAAGGCCCCGTCCACGTCCGCGCCCATGTCGGCCACGTCCACCGTCGAGGTCCTCATCAACCGGATGGCGACGCGCTATCACAAGGCCGCCCTCCAGTCCCTGTAGGACGCGGGGCGTCGGCGGGATGGTCAGGCGGTGCGGGCCAGCGTCTCGCGCACGCCGTTCGACCGCAGTGACGTCAGGGCGTCGCTGAACGCGGCGACGAACTCGGGATCCCGCGGCAACCGTGGGCCGAAGACCGCGTCGAAGGCGAGGAACGCGCGCGGGTCCCGCAGCGACTCGGCCGCCAGCCGCATCGCGGTGTGCAGCAGCGGGTCGTCCGACACCTCGAGCGGCCGACCGTCGTCGCGGGTCCCGAGCAGGTACTGGCACCAGGCCGCCAGGGCCAGCGCGGACTGCCGGACCGGGCCGCCCCGGTCGAGCTGGGCCTCGACAGTGGGGATGAGGAACTTCGGCAGCTTCGCGCTGCCGTCGCCGCACACCCGGGCCAGGGTGTCGCGGATCTGCGGGTCGGAGAACCTCGCCACCACCCGGTCCGCGTACTCGGCCACGTCGACGCCGGCGACGGGCGGGAGCGCGGGAACCGCCTCCTCGGAGAAGAACCGGCGCAGGTAGGCCGCGAGGGCGGCGTCCGTCGCGGCCTCGTGGACGTACGTCATCCCGTCCAGCGCGGCGAGGTACGCCAGGCAGGAGTGGCCCGCGTTCAGGATGCGCAGCTTCAGCTGCTCGTACGGCGCCACGTCGTCGGTCATCAGCACGCCGACGTCCTGCCACGGCGGGCGCCCCTGCGGGAAGTCGTCCTCGATCACCCACTGGGTGAAGGTCTCCGCAACGACCGGCCAGCGGTCCGCCACGCCGTACTCGCGGGCCAGCCAGGCACGGTCCTCGTCCGTGGTCGCCGGTGTGATCCGGTCGACCATCGACGCGGGGAAGGTGACGTGGTCGGCCACCCACGCGGGCAGCTGCGGGTCGAGGTCGGCGGCCGCGCCGAGCACGGCGGCCCGTGCGAACGCGCCGTTGTGCACGACGTTGTCGCAGCTGAGGACCGCAATGCCCGGCTGGCCGCGGTCACGACGGCGCTGCAGGCCCTCGGCGACGGCGGCGAACGCCGGCGGTGCGGGCGCTCCCGGAGCTACGGCATACTCCCCCGACGCGGTGACCGGGTAGCCGCCCTCGGTCACGGTGAGGGACACGATGCGCGTCCGCGGGTCCGCGACGGCCGACGCGAGCGGATCAGGCGACGGGACCGCCAGCACGTAGCCCACGATCGAGCCGACGACGCGCACGCGGGTGTCGCGGCGGTCCCGGGTGACCAGGCAGTACAGGTGGTCCTGCGCGCGCAGCGCGTCGGCCATCGCCGAGTCGCCGGGCAGGACGCCCGCCCCGGCGATGGCCCAATCGGTGAGTCCTCGCTCCAGCAGCTCGTCCAGGTACGCGGCCTGGTGGGACCGGTGGAAGCCGCCGACGCCGATGTGCACGATCCGCGGTGCCAGCAGGGCGCGATCGTACGTGGGGACCGAGATCCGCGGGTCGAGGTCGCGCAGCCGGGCGGCGGACAGCGGCGTCGCTGCGGAGGCCATCCCGGGACCGTACGCCGGATCCGGCCAGCTGGCCCCGCGTCCGGTCAGGCCGGCGGGATGTCCTCGCCGGGCACGGCCCGCCCGAACAGGTAGCCCTGGGCGTGGATGCAGCCCATGGACAGCAGGGCGGCGGTCTGCTCCGGCTGCTCGACGCCCTCCGCGGTCACCGCGATCTCGAGTTCGGCCGCCAGTGCGAGGACGGCCGACACCAGCTTGCGGTCACGGTCGCTGGTGGTCACGCGGGCGACGAAGCTGCGGTCGATCTTCAGGACGCTGACCGGGTAGTCCATCAGGTAGGTGAGGGACCCGTAGCCGGTGCCGAAGTCGTCGATCGCGATCGGGATGCCGCGGTCCCGGATGCCGTCGAGGTTGTCCCGCACCGTGGTCGAACTGTCCAGCGCGGAGGTCTCGGTGATCTCCAGGCACAGCAGCGACGGGTCGAGCGCGTGGGTCGCGAGGATACGGTCGAGGGTGTCCAGCAGGTCCGGCTCGGCCAGCTGGAGCGGGGCCAGGTTGACCCGGACGAGGAGCGGCCGTCCCGCCGCCTGCCACCGGGCGCCCTGCCGGACCGCCTGGTTCAGGATCTCGGTGCCGATGGGCAGGATCAGGCCGGTGTCCTCGGCCAGCCCGATGAACTCGCCGGCCTCGTGCACGACGCCGTCGGCGGTGATCCACCGGGCCAGGGCCTCGACCGCCCGCAGACTGCCGTCGCGCAGGTCGCGCTCGGGCTGGTACCACGCGTGGAACTCCCCGGCCTCCAGGCCGCGACGCAGGGCGGCGTCCAGCTCGAGCCGGCCCTGCACCTCAGCCCGCATCGCATCGGTGAAGACGGCCACCCGGTCCCGACCCTCGCGCTTGGCCGCGTACATCGCCGTGTCGGCCTCGCGCACCAGGTCGTCGCCGGTGGCGTCGCCCTCGGCACCGGGGCGCAGGGTCACCCCGACCGAGACGGTGGCGTACAGGTCCACCTCGTAGACGCGCAGCGGCTCGCGGAACAGGGTCACCAGCCGCTCCGCCAGCGCGACCGGCTCGGAGCCGTCCGCGACGTGCGGCATCAGCACGACGATCTCGTCCCCGCCGTGGCGCGCGACCAGGTCACCCGACCGCACCGCCGCCGTCACCCGACGGGCCGCCTCGACCAGCAGGGCATCGCCCACGGCATGGCCGAGGGAGTCGTTGATGGTCTTGAAGTGGTCGACGTCCAGTAGGAGCAGCCCCACCAGGTGGCCGCCCACCGCCGCCTCGGCGAGCGGATGGTCGGCCCGGGAGGTCAGCAGGGCCCGGTTGCCCAGGCCGGTGAGCGGGTCGTGGGTGGCCGCGTGGACCAGCCGCTCCTCCGCGTGCTTGCGCTCGGTGATGTCGACCAGGCTGCCGACGAACCCGGGACGACCGTCGTCCACGTCGGTGGTCGGGCGTGCGGTCCAGCTGACCCAGGTGTGGGTCCCGTCCGGCCTGCGGTAGCGCATCTCACCCCGGTGCGCCCCGTCCGGGCCGACCGCGGCGGCGTTCTCCACGACCCGGCGGAGGTCGTCGGGGTGGATGAACTCCATCGACTGGTGACCGATCAGGTCCTCCGGCCGCCAGCCCAGGACCGCGGTGACCGACTCGGACACCCACCGGTAGACGCCGTCGGCGGACGTGGCCTGGACCACGTCGGAGGCGTTCTCGGCCAGCAGGCGGTAGCGGTGCTCGGACTCGCGCAGCGCCTGGACCGCCTGCATCTCCTCGTGGATGTCGCGGCAGGCGGACAGCCGTCCGATGACGTCGCCGGCGTCGTCGCGCACCGGGCCGGTATGGATCTCCAGCCAGCGCCAGCCGCCGTCGGCGCACCGGAAGCGGGCCCGGTAGGTCGCCGTCTCCCCGGCGTTGACCTGCTGCACGGTGGGGCGGAGTGCCTCCCGGTCCTCCTCGAGCACGAGCGCGGCGACGGGCTGCCCGACCAGGTCGGTCGGCTGCCAGCCGAGCACCTCCTGGACCGAGGGGGACACCCACAGGATGCGCGGCTCGAGGTCCGAGCGCATCAGGATGTCGGTGGCCGCCTCGGCGAGCAGGCGGTACTCCCGCCGCGACTCGGCCAGGTCCCGCTCGGCCAGGACCCGCCGGGTGACGTCGTGGGCGCTCACCAGGACGCAGCCCTGGAACGGCACCGCCGTCAGTGCGAACGCGCCCTCCACCCCGTTCTCGTCGAACCAGGGCACGTCGAACTCGACCAGGCGCCCTTCGCGCAGCACCCGCAGGTACTGGTCCACGATGCCCAGCGGGGCCGCCGAGGGGAACAGTTCCAACTGGCCGTGGCCGACCACGTCGGCCCGCTCCATGCCGTACAGCGCGAGGCCGGCGTCGTTGACGTACTCGTACGTGAGGTCCACGAAGGCGCCCGCGGCGTCGTACCGGGGACGGAACACGAACACCGGCTCGGGCAGCGCCAGCAGGGCCGCGGCCGTCGCCGTGGTCCCGAGTGCGTCAGACCCCCCGCTGCCCGACGTCGCCACGTCAGTCACGGCGATAGCCTGCCCGGCCGCCGTGGGGGTGTCTCGTGGTTCGCGCGACCTGCCCTGGTGCGGACGTGAGACGACCGGGTGGTATCCGGGTCGATCGGGGCGCGGTCACGACCCGTCGGCTCACGTCTGGAGTGTGTCCCCCGCGTCGTCGGCGCGGGCGTCCTCGCCCCGCCGTGCCCGCGTGGCCTGCTCGGCGAGGCTTCGCTCGTGCTGACTGGCGGACATCCGCCCGACGATCAGCGCGACGACGGTGACCAGGAACAACTGGCCGACCAGGGCCTCCGACGTTGCCAGCAGGCGCGCCAGGTTCCCGACCGGCTCGGGGTCGCCGTACCCGACGGTGGTGACGGTCGTGAGGCTGAAGAACATGAAGGTCGGCGACGACTCGTGCTGCCCGAACATCGACCCGGGCTGTACCGCGTTGAGCACGCGGTACGCGTAGAAGTAGGTCAGCGGGATGAACAGGTACGCGGTGACGGCGCCGAGCAGGGTGGCCTTCGTGACGCGCACGTGCCGGGCCAGGCGCCGCACGATCACGGAGAACGCGGCCAGGCTGAACAGCAGGTTGCCGACAGGCGGCGCGGCCCAGGCACGTTCGACTGCGAGGGCGGACAGCACGAGCAGCGTCTGCAGGACGGCGAAGAGACCCATCATCACCATGAGGATCACCAGTCGCCGGTGGGCGAGGCCGGAGGCGGCGAACGCCAGCAGCAGGGTGATCAGGCCCAGGTACCCGGCACCGAGCTCCAGCACTTCTTCGGCAGTGTCGCCGAAGCGCGCACCGGGGTCGAGCAGGCTCAGGCACGCGACGGTCAGCGCGGTCAGCGTGAGCAGCCAGCCGAAGTGGTCGAGGTAGCGGGACCGGTCGTCGAAGAGGGGGGTCCGGAACAGCATGCCGCGCGCACCCGACCCGGAGTCGGCCGGCAGCTTCCCGGTCGCCGGCGTGGCCCCGTCGGCGACCCTCGCGGGCTCGTCCTGCTTCGCCACGGTCCTACTCTGCCCGGCAGCGCCGCCGGTTGCCGGTCAGTCGGCCTCGCGCGCGCCCCCGTCACTCGCCGAGCGACGGCGCCCGTCCGGCGCCTACGGTCGGGTTGGGCCGCGGTGGCTCTGGCGAGCAGCCGCCGGGTCGGCAGGGCGTGCGGCTACGGCGAGGGGAGTCGTCATGCGTGGAGTTCGTCTGGTGGCCGTGGCCGCCGTGGCCGCGATCGGGGTGGGCCTGGCGCCGGCAGCCGCGTCCGCTGACCCGTTCACCATGGTGTCCGCCAACGATCTCAAGAACGGCAACGCGCCCCTGCAGGTCGGCGAGGCGTACGGCATCTGGACCTGCTTGAGCAAGGACTACGACATCACCCTGTACGTCCTCGACGCCGGAGGCACCTGGCGGGCCGTGTCCACCGACAGGCGGATGAGCCGCGACCCCAACTACTGCCCGAAGTCGCAGTACCCGTACATGTCGAACAACGCGTGGACGGTCACCATCTACGGGTCCCAGGGCACCGGGGTGAAGACGGACGTCGTCGCGTTCGCGTTGGGGTGGAACCGCGTGGCGCCGACGGCCTCGTACGCGCTGGCCCGTATCGGCCCGGCGCAGTACACGTACCGGCCGACGTGGTCCCAGCTCACCTCCGGCTACGTGCCGCTGTCCCCGACCGCGTCCTACGCGATGAACTACCCGGGCTGCTCGATCAACGGCGGCAACACGAACCTGTACGCGGCCGACGGCGACGGCACGTGGCGGACCCTCGCGACGTACTGCCTGGACGGGTGGCGGTTGCCGTCCAACGGGTCGTGGACCGTCGGCGCGCAGGCCGGCGTCGTCCTCCTCGCCGCTGGCAAGGCCGCGCCGCTGTACTCCTACGGACTGGCGCGAGTCGGGTAGCCGGCTCGCACCCGAGCCTGGCGGGCGGCGCTGCGCTACGACGTGGTCAGCGCACCGAGGAACTGCGTCCAGCGGTCGCGGTCGACGAAGCCGTAGTGCCCGGCGCCGGTCCACACGGTCGCGGACGCCTGCGGCAGCTGGTCGGCGACGTGCTGCGGCATCTCGGGCTGCACGATGTCGTCGGCGTCGCCGTAGAACACGTGGAAGGGCTGCGCGACCTGGGCGATGTCGAAGCCCCACTCCCACAGCGCCATCGTCATCTCGTAGACGCCTTCCTCGTCCTGCGCCATGCCCGCGGTGAAGTTGGCGGCGAACATGGCGCGCTGCTCCGGGGAGGTGAGGAAGGTGTCGGCGTCGGACGGGTCCTCGTGCGCCATCTCCTCGACGAACCCGTCGACGTCCTTGCGGGCCTTGCGTACGTCGGCCCGGTAGGCCCAGCGGATCAGGTGGTGGAACCGGTGCAGCCGGACGACCAGCTTGAGGTCACGCATCGCCAGCATGCGGTCGAAGCCGTCGCGGTCCAGCGGCCCGACCGGGGATGCCAGCACGCCGCGGGTGACCCGGTCGGGGAGGTGGTGGGCGATCGCCAGGGCGTGCGGGCCGCCGCCGGAGTGACCCGCCACGGCGAACGTGTCCAGTCCGAGGGCGTCGGCGAGCTGCTCCATGTCCGCACCCCAGTCGACCATCCGGCGGCCGGGCTGAGGCGTCGACTCCCCGACGCCGGGCTGGTCGGCCGCGATGACGCGGACGCCGAGGCTCGCGGTGAGCTCCTCGTCGGGGTTGCGGATCAGGCGTGAGTCGGACAGCCCGTGGTTGAAGATGACCGGCTGCCCGTCGGGATCCCCGTAGTCGTCGTAGGACAGGGTTCGCCCGTCCGTCAGGGTGATGGTCCCCGTCGGCGTCGCCAGGGTCGGCGTGGTCGGGGTCGGCGTGGTCGGGGTCGGCGTGGTCGTCATGGCGTCCCTCCTCGACGTCTGCCGACCATCTCAGCAGGGTGCGCGTGCGGTCACGGCGGATTGGCCGAAGCTGCTGGGTCGAGCTGATGGGTCGAAGCTGATGGGTCCCACTGTCACCCGCGACCCGACCACCCGTCCGGTTGGTCCCTCGCGGCGGCGGTCAGGCTGCGAGCACGCGGGCCGTCCAGCGTTCGAGCGGGCTGTCGCCAGGTGCAGGGACGGTATGCGCGGTAGGCGCGTGGTGGTGCGGATCGAGGTCGTCGCCGGCGTTCGCGGGTAGTCCCGGGCCCCCGTCCGCTTCGGTGCTTGTGTCGGCCACGATCGGAACGGCCGGCATCGGCGGGGGCCCGGTGTCCCAGATCGGGTCCGGCGGTGTGGGGTAGGTGTGTCCGGTGGGGCTGGTCCACCTGATCCTTCCGCTGCCGGGGTCGGGGGTCGCGTCCCAGGTGGTGTGGGTCTTGATCCGGTGATGTCGCCGGCAGGCCGGATGCAGGTTGCCCGCCGTGGTGTTCGCGCCGTCGTAGGTGGCCGCGTGGTCGAGGTCGGTGTGCACCGAGGGGATGGTGCAGCCGGGGAAGGTGCAGGTGGTGTCGCGGGCGGTGACCAGTTCGCGCAGCCGGTCGGTGGGCCGGTAGCGGGTGGCGCCGGTGCCGAGCAGGCGGCCGTGGTCGGTGAGGAACGCCCGCCAGGTGTCGGCGGTGGCTGCGAGTTCGCGGGCCAGGGGTGCGGGGACCCAGCCGTGGCCGGGGACCCAGCCGGGGTTGTCGGCCAGCCCGAGCAGGGTGGCGGCGTCGACGATGACGACCGCGGACGACCACGACCGTCCCCGCCCGCCGCTGCCACCCGTGCCAGCGCCAGCGCCCGTGCTCGCTCCAGCGTCCGCACCAGCACCCGCGTTCGCCCCTGTGCCGCCGGCGGTGTCCCTGCCTGAGGTCCCGCTGCCTGAGGTGCAGGTGCCGTTGCCTGAGGTCCCGCTGCCCGTGGTCCCGGTGGCCGCGGTCGCGGCGCTGCTGCCGTGGGCGGCCATGCCGGTGGCAGAGCCGGTGGTGAGCGGGGCGTCGTCGCTGTCGTGGCCCAGGGTCCGCATGAGCAGGCGGGCGGCCTCGATGACGGCGTCGGCGCGCAGGGCTTCCAGGGTGGTGTCGGGGTGGTGCGGGCAGCCGAGCTGGTGGGTCCGGTCCGCTGCCGGGTCGGTCGCGGTGTCGCTGCAAAGGACACCGGTCCCCGACCCGCCGGGCTGGCGGCGGTGGCCCCGCAGCGCCGCAAGGGTGCCGACCAGACCGGCAGACCCGGCACGTCCGGCCGGACCCGTGCCCGCGCCAGAGCCGACGGTGCCTGCGCTCGCTCCAGCCATGGCGGTGTCCTCGCTGCGGGGGCAGGTGCAGGGGCCGAGCAGGGCGGTCAGGTCCGCGGTCGGGTCCTTCAGGGTGGCTTGCCGGTTCCGGGCCCAGGTGTCGAACTGCCGCCACGCCCATGACGCCATCGGCTGGGAGGCCTCCAGGGTGATCTTGGCGCGGAAGTCCGGCAGCGGGCTGATCCGCAGCGACCGTTCCCGCTTCCGCTTCGTCGCCCGCTCCGCGGCGGCGGCGGCGTCGATGCGCAGGATGGTGCGGCGGATGCGGTGCCGCAGCCGGCCCGGGGTCTCCTCCGCGTACCGCGACGCGACCCCGCCCGCGTCCGGCAGGGTGTCGGCCACGACGACCTGCACGACCTTCTCGGTCAGGCCCGGGGACAGCTCGGCGGTCTCGGACACCACCGCGGACAGGTGCCCGTACCCCCACGCACCGCACTCCAGCAGTCCCGCGACCGGCGCGCCGGGACCTGCGAGGAAGCGGGCGGTGGTGATCCGGTCCGAGGCGGCGGTCGTGGACAGCCGGCAGGCGGCGGCGACCTCGGCGTGCCGGGCCTCCTCCACGCACTCGAACGGACCGACGTCCACCAGGCCCGCCTCGTCCGGGTCGGGATCCCGCGCCGGCTCCGGCTCGACCACGGGGAGGATCGCGGCGTACGACCGGGCGGTCACCCACGCGGCCTGCGCCTGCCACGCGGTCAGGAACGCCACCCGGTCATGCCCGCACAGCGCCTCGGGGTCGACCTGCTCCAGCAGCCCGATCGCCACCGGCCCCGGGCCCACCGTCACCGCCTGCGCGAGCAGGGCGGCGTCCCACGCGCGGGAGGTCCGCGAACCGGGAACCACGAGATCGAACATGTGTACGAGTCTAGCGTCAGGGTCCGACACCGCGCAAGACCCCGTGCACACCAAATCCATTACGCCGCAGACGAAATCATGCGGTCGAGCTTCCTGTGACGTCCCTGCAGGAAGGGGACCGCGGTGACGCCGAGGCCAGTCCAGGTGGGGTGGGAGGGGACCGAGCGCTGCGAATCAAGAACTCTCGACCGCTGGGCGGCGACCGCCCCGACCGGGGAGGGCCCGCGTCAGCTGAGTCCGACCGATCTGGCCCAGCAGGACCGCCCGGGCCCAGCAGGACCGCCCGGGCCCAGCTGGACCTCCCGGGCCGAGCTGGACCTCCCGGGCCGAGCCTCGCCCCCCGTCGCGCCCGTCGCCCCCGACGCCACTGGTGGCACGGCTGACCGCCGCGACGGCGCACGGACGTGGCCAGCGGTTCCACCAGTGAGCCTGGGCGGGGACGCCGTCAGCCCGGTGTCAACCTCGTCCGAGCGTCCCCGGCGTCACCTCAGCCCCGCGTCAGGCTCAGCCGAGCATCACCGATGCCGTCGTCCCGGCCGGCCCGAACAGCAGCAGCAGGCCTCCGGTGGGCACCGCGACCCCGTCCGCAGAGCCCGATCCCGCGGCCAGCCGCTCGTAGTCCGCCGAGTACACCGCCCAGTCGCTCACGCCGCTCACCGACACCGTCCCGGCGCCCGGCACCGACCGCCACTCGGCATAGCCCGTGTCACCGAACGGGACCGCGTTGGCGCCCGCCACCAGCACCGGAACCCCGTCGACCGGGCGCATGACGGACCCGCCCTGACGCAGCCACTCCTGGCCACCGACGCGGAGCACCTCGAGATCGTTGAGGTCGCGGCCGTTGGCGTTGGGCACCACCAGGAACATCGGAGCGAGGTCGTCGCTGTAGTCCGCGTCGACCGGCACGCCGTTGAGCACCAGGTAGCCGGGCAGGTCGGGGATCGCTTCAAGCCGACTTGCCGGCGCGTTCCACGCCATCGAGCTCGGGATGTCGGAGACGAGCAGCCACTCGTGGCCCGCGCGGGCCTGCCAGGCCGCCGACGGCTCGGCCGAGGGCGCCACCCGCTCCCCCGTGACCGCATCGATGCGGTAGTGCCCGTACCCGAACGGAATGCTCACCACGAGATAGGACCGGTCCCAGCCGTACACCACCCGAACGGAGGAGGCCGGATCGGCGGTGGACCAGAACCGTCCGTCACGGCGCAGGGTGTACTTCGTCGGGTTCGCGACCCACTCGCCGTCCGTCGGGCGGGCCAGCGAGATGCTGCGGTCCGAGTTCACGACCACCCGGATCGTGGAGCCCTGCCCGAGGTAGATCCCGCTCACCGCGCGCAGCTGCGCGTCGGTGGGGCGCACCGCCTTCACCGTCGCGACACCGACCTTGCGCGGCAGGGCGCGCAACGTCCCGCGGTCAACCAGCGCGTTCAGCAGGATCGTCTCCCCGAGCGCCTCCGCGGCGGTGGAGCTGAACGTCGTGCCCGCACCGAGCACCGTGACCGCCAGCCGCTCGCCCGGGGCCACCGTGAACCCGGCGTGGTAGTCACCGGTGTCTCCGCCCTTGACCCAACCGGTCACGCCCACCTTCGCCAGCCCCAGCTCCGCCACGGTGTCCCAGCCCAGGCCGTAGACCATCCAGCGCGCGACGCTCGGGTCGAGGGTGGACTTGATCTGGTCGGTGCCCATCTCGGCCACGGACGCGGCGGACAGGATCCGGCGGCCCTGGAAGGTGCCCCCATTGATGAACATCGTGGCCAGCCGGCTCATGTCGCTGGGCGTCGAGTACGCACCGCCGGACGCGTAGATGTTGGTGACCTCCAGCGGCGCCGGGCCGTCATCGCCCAGCACCGGCGCGAACGCGTCCGCCGGCGGCAGCGATGTCACGAACCCGCTGTGCTGCATGCCCAACGGGGCGAAGATCGAGTCGTGCACGTACTGCGTGTACGGCTTCCCGCTCACCCGCGACACCACGATCCCCGCCAGGGTGAAGCAGTCGTTGCAGTACACGCTCATCGACCCCGGCGTCGTCTTCAGGCGCGCCGTCCGCAGCACCCGCAGCACCTGGTCCTCGTACCCGGCGTACGGCTGCGTGCTCATGCCGTTGGAGTAGTCCGTGCCGGGCAGTCCCGCGGTGTGGTTGAGCAGCATCCGTACGGTGATCTGCCGGTACGCCGGATCCGCCATCCGGAAGTCGGTGATGTACCGCGTCACCGGCGCGTCGAGCACCACGCGCCCGGCGTCGACGAGCTGCATCACCGACGCCGTCGCGAGCATCTTGCTCACCGAGCCGATCCCGTAGACGGTGTCGAGGGTGGGCGCGGTACCGGCCGTGTTCACGGCCCCGAACGTCTCCCGCCACACGATCCGCGCCCCATCGGCGAGCGCGAGCGAGATGGACGACGCACCCGTCCCTTCCAGCGTCGCCTGTGCCGCGGCCCGACCTGCTGCGATCGTCCTCGCGTACGAGACGGTCGATGTCGCCGCGGACGCGCTGGCGGCAGGCGCGGGAGCCACCGCTGGCGCGGCGACGGCCACCGCAGGCGCCAGCGTCACCACCATCGCGGCGCAGGCGACGAGGCCGAGGGGGGCGGACGAGCGGGGACGACCAGGACGGGCGGGGCGAGCGGACACGGGGACCTCCCGGGTGGATGTGCCGATCCCAGGTTTCTCTGCCACGGGTCGCCGGGTCAGGGCCGATGGCGCACGGGGCACGGGGGCCTCGGACCGGCCCGTGGCGCCGTTCGGAGGAGGTGCTCCTAGTCGGGGCCGCCACCTTCCGTGAGATACGTAATGTCTTACCCATCGGGACCTTGGACCCTGGCCGCTGCGCTCCACTACGTAAGACATTACGTACATGACGGATCGTCCGGTCGAGGCGGAGCTGTTCGGTTCCCTGTTCGTCCTGGCCCAGCACCTCACCCGCCGCGCCGACGCCGCGATCGCGCCGCTGGGGCTGACCAGCCGGCAGTGGTTGCTGCTGGCCGTCCTCGATGCCCGTTTCTCCGACGGCCCGGCAACCCTGTCCGGGGCCGCCGCCGCGTATGGCTCGTCCCGGCAGAACGTGAAGCAGATCGCACTGCAGCTCGAACGCGGTGGCTGGCTGCGGCTGCTCCCCGACCCCGACGACGGTCGCGTCACCCGACTGGCCCTCACCGACCGGGTCGAGGAGTTCCGCGACCCGGCGCGCGTCGCCGCGGACCTGGCGTTCCTGGACGACCTGTTCGGCGCCCTGACCGACCGTCAGCGCCGCACCCTGCTCACCCTCGTCACCCGCTGCATCGAGCACCTGGAGGAGAACGCGTCATGAGGACCGTCCTGCGCTGGACCGTCGCCGTGGTCGCCGTGCTGCACGGCCTGGTCCACCTGGTCGGACTGGACCGGCCGGACGCGGTCGCCTGGGTGCTCGCCAGCGTGCTGATGGTCGCCACCGGTGTGCTGCTGGCCGCCCGCGTGCGCACCTGGTGGCTCGTCGGTGCTGTCGCCGTCGTGCTGTCCCAGTACCTGGTCGTGACCGCATGGCCCGAGGCCGCCGCGGGCACCGTCGCCAACGCGCTGGTCGCCGTCGCAGTCGCATACGGGCTCGCCGCCGACGGCCCATGGAGTCTGCCGGCCGAGTACCGGCGCCGCGCCCGCGCCGCCCTCCGCGGAGCCGACGCGCCAGCCGCAACGGAGCGCCTGGTCACCGAGGCCGACCTCGCCGCGCTCCCCATCCCCGTCGCCGGCTACCTCCGCGCGACCGGCACCGTCGGGCGCCCCCGGGTCCGAGGTTTCCGCGCCACCATCCACGGCCGCATCCGCGCCACCGCCGACGAACTCTGGATGCCCTGGACCGGCGAGCAGGTCGACACCTTCGGCGAGCACCCGCACCGGTACTTCCGGATGGACGCGACCATGCGCGGGCTCCCCGTCGCCGTGCTGCACACGTATGCCGATGGCGCGGCCCGGATGCGCGTGCGCGCTGCCGGAGTCGTCCCGGTTGTCGACCAGGGCGGTGACATTCTGCTCGCCGCGGAGACCGTGACCGTGCTCAACGACCTGTGCGTGCTCGCCCCGGCCGCCATCCTCGACGCGCCCATCACCTGGTCCGACGTCCGCGACCGCAGCGTGGTGGCCAGGTACGCCACTGCCGACGCGACCGTGTCCGCGACCCTGGTCTTCGACGACCAGCACCGGCTCGTCGACTTCGTCTCGGAGGACCGCTACCGCGACCGGGCCGATCACTCCGGCTTCGACCGGGTCCGGTGGTCAACCCCCCTCGCCGACTACGCCGAGTTCGGCGGGCGCCGACTGAGCACCCGCGGCGCCGGCCGCTGGCACCCCGACGGCTCAGAGCCGCCGTACGACTACCTCGAGTTCCACGTGGACGACATCGCGTACGTCCCTGCGGGAGCGCAGGAACCGGCCGTCGCGGACCCCATGGCTGCCAGGATCGGCGCGTGACCCTGTTGGTGCTGGACGCCGCCGCCGTTCGCTCGGGCATCACCCCCGCCGCCGCGTACGCCGCGCTGCAGCAGCGGCTGCGCGCCGACCCCCCGCGCCCGGACCGTCCACTGCGCGCGCGGTACGACCTCGACGGCGGGTTGCTGCTGGTGATGCCGGACCAGTCGGCGACGTACGCGGGCGTCAAGCTCGTCACCGTCTCCCCCGACAACCCGGCCCGTGGGCTGCCGACCGTCCAGGGCACGTACGTCCTGATGGACGCTGCCACGCTGGAGCCGCTCGCCGTCCTCGACGCCGCCGAGCTCACGCTGGTGCGCACGGCCGCGGTGTCGATGCTCGCGGTTCGCGCGCTGGCACCGCCCGAGGACCCGGACGTCGTCGTCATCGGGTCCGGGCCGCAGGCGGTCGCCCACGCACTGGCCGCCCGCGCCCTGCTCGGTCCCGCCGAGGTGCGGCTCGTCGCCCGCACCGCCGCGTCCGCGGACCGGGCCCGCGCACTGGCGGCGGCGCGGGGCCTGGCCGACCTGCGCGTCGACGTCGGCGGCTCGCCGGCCGGCGCGGACGTGGTGCTGTGCTGCACGTCCAGCCACGTGCCGGTGCTGGCCTCCGCCGACGTCCCCGACCGCGCCGTTGTCGTCGCGATGGGTGCGCACACGCCTGACGCCCGGGAGGTCGGCACGGACCTGGTCGACCGGTCGTACGTCGCGGTCGAGTCCCGCGCCGCCGCCGCGGCGGAGTCCGGTGACGTCCGGCTGGCCGCGGCCGAGCTGGGTCGCGAGGTGGTGGCCGCGGAGCTCGGCGAGGTGGTCCGCGGCGAGGCCGCGGTCCCCCCGGACCGGCCTCGGCTGTTCGTGTCCCTCGGCGAGGCCTGGGAGGACCTGGCGGTCGCCTCCGTCCTCGCCCCGGGCTGACCCTTCGGGGGACAGGGCCCGGTCCGCGAGGCGCCGCCCGCCGGGGCCGTCGTCCACAGCCCACAGGCTTCGGCCCACCCCGTCCACAGCCGGCCGCGCCGGTGCGGCGCGCGGTCGGACCGGCTGCGTACGGTGGCCGCCATGACCGTCCGGGACGCCCGCCGCAGCGCGGTGTACGAGGCCGAGCGCGCGGTGGAGTCCGTCCTCGGCCGCGACCGGGTCGGACCGGTGACGGTGTCCCTGCACGGGTCGTCCCTCACGCTCCCGGTGGAGCGCCGGTTCGGCGACGCGGCCGGAGTGCAGCGGTACGTCGACGCGGTGCTGGACCTGGACTGGGTCACCGCGCGCTGGCCGGGGCAGCGGGTGGCGGTGCGCGCCCGCCGCGGCCAGCGGATGGCCCACTACGAGCCCGCCCCGGAGCCCGTGATCGCCGTACCGGTCGAGACCACGTGGGCGCTGCGGGAGCTCGTCGTCCTGCACGAGGTGGCCCACCACCTCGCGCGGGTCAGCGTCGGCGGTGCCGAGCCGTCCCACGGGCCCACCTGGGCCGGGGTCTACCTGAACCTGGCCGCGGTCTGCGTCGGTCCCGAGGTCGCGCTGCTGCTGCGGGCGTCGTTCGCCGACGCCGGCGTGCCCGCGGACGAGTCGTTGTCGTACGTCACCGAGGGGGCGGTGTGAGCAGTCTGGACCGGATCGCGGCGCTGCTGGCGAAGGCCGAGCGCAGCGACAACGAGCACGAGGCGGAGGCGTTCCTCGCCAAGGCGCAGAGCCTGGCGACGGTGCACTCGGTCGACCTCGCCGTCGCGCGTGCGCGGATCGCGCACCGCGAGCGCCGCGAGCAGCCGACCACCAAGGTGGTCCGCATCGGCGAGCCGGGCAAGCGGGCCAACCGCTGGCTGGTGATGCTGTTCCTGGCGATCGCCGACTGCAACGACGTGCGCTGCGACATCGCGCGCAACTCCACGTCGGTGTGGCCGTTCGGGTTCCCGTCCGACATCGAGGTCGTCGAGATGATGTGGGCCTCGGTGGCCACGCAGATGACCGTCGCGGCCAACGCATGGCTGGCGACCGGCGAGTGGCGCACGGAGACCTACCGCGCCCGGACCAAGGCCGGGTGGGACCGCTACGGCCGGACGGTGTGGGGCTACCAGACCAAGCCGCACACCGCGACCACCGCGCGGGCCGCGTTCTACCAGGCCTACATCCCCCGCATCCGGCAGCGGCTGATGGCCGCGCGGGAGGCGGCGATCGCCGCGGCCTCCGCCGTCGCGGTCGGCGCCGAGGACTCCTACCCCGACGTGCTGGACCTGCGGGACGGTGCGGACCGGCCGCGCGCGGTCTCCGCCGCCCTGGTGCTCAAGGGCAAGGCGGAGGAGGTGGCGGCCTACTACCGGCAGGCCTCCGAGGCGTCGGGGTCCTGGCGCGGCTACGGCGGGTCGGTGCTGGCCACCCCGGGCGCGGCGTCGCGGGCCGGCACGGCCGCGGCCGAACGGGCCCGCCTCACCTCGCAGCGGGGTATCGCCGGACCCGCCGGCGACCTGCCGGCCGGCTGAGCGTGCAGCCGGCACCGGGCCTCACGCGTCCCCTCGAACCGGGCCTCACGTGCGCCGCACGCACGGCCTCACGCTGGGCCTGCTGACGAACCTCACACGGTGCTGACGAAGGCCTCGACATCGCGCGGCCTGCCGACGATCAGGATGTCGTCGCCGTACGAGAGGACCGTGTCCGCGTCGGCGTGGGTGAACTCGTCCGCGCCCTCCTTGCGCACCGACACGATCGTCACGTGCTGGGACGCCCGCAGACCGGTCTCCCCCAGCGGGGTGCCGACCAGGTACTGCGGCGGGTGCGCCTTCGCCAGCACCCACCCGGAGTCGATCTCCACATAGTCGAGCATCCGCCCGGAGATCAGATGGGCCACCCGCACGCCCATCTCGGCCTCCGGGAAGATCACGTGATGGGCGCCGACCCGGGCCAGGATCCGCGCGTGCAGCTTGCTCATCGCCTTGGCCCAGATGTTCGGCACGCCCAGGTCCGCCAGCAGCGAGGTGGCCAGGATGCTCGGGGTCTGCTCACCCCCGATCGCCACGACCGCGTTGTGGAACTCGTCCAGACCGAGCTCCTCCAGCGCCTCCGGGTCGGTCGGGTCGGCGGTGACGACCCGCTCCAGCCGGCCGGCCATCTGCTGCACCAGCACCGGGTTGGGGTCGATCGCGAGCACCTCGGTGCCCAGGTGGGTGAGCTCCTCGGCCAGCGCGCGGCCGAAGCGACCCAGGCCGATGACGGCGACGGGTTCGGTGTTCCTAGCCAACGATCATCCTCTCCTCGGGCAGCCGGCGACGGCTGGCCCGCTCCCGCAGGGCCAGGCTGGTGGCCGCCGTCAGCGGCCCCACCCGGCCGATCAGCATCACCACGGCGAGCAGGGCCTGGGCCGGGTCGGACAGCTCCGGCGTCAGCCCCGTCGACAGCCCCACCGTGCCGAACGCCGACACGGTCTCGAACACCACCCGGTTGAACGCCACGTCGCTGAGCAGTAGCAGCCCGAACGCCGCCACCACCACGACCGACATGCCGAGCACGGCGACCGTGAGCGCCTGCCGCTGGTTGGCGGCCGAGACGCGTCGGTGGCCGACCTCCACGTCGTCGCGGCCGCGCATCTCCGACCACACCACGAAGGCCAGCAGGCCGATCGTGGTCACCTTCACGCCACCGGCCGTCCCGGCGCTGCCGCCGCCGATGAACATCAGCACGTCGGTGGCGAACAGGGACTCCTCGTCCATGGCGCCGATGTCCAGGACGTTGAACCCAGCGGTCCGCGCCATCGTGGACGTCGCGAAGGCCGCCAGCGATGCCGTACCTAGACCCTTGTCCTGCAACGTGTTCGGGTTGTTGATCTCTTCGAACATGAAGAACACCGTCCCGCCCACGAGCAGGACGACGGTCATCGCGACCGTGATGCGCGTCAGGATGGACCACGAGTGCGGGTGCCACGCGGAGCGCGCCAGCTCGAACACCACCGGGAAGCCGAGACCGCCCAGCACCACCGCCGCGCACACCGGCAGCAGGAACCACGGGTCGGCCACGAACCCCATCAGGCTGTCCGAGTAGATCGAGAAGCCGGCGTTGTTGAACGCCGACACCGCGTGGAACAGACCCGAGTACGCGGCGGCGCCCGGCGTCTGGTCGTACCCCAACCACAGTCGCAGCCCGAGCAGCACCGCGACCACGGCCTCGGCGACGAGGCTGAACGCCACGATCCGCAGCACCAGCCGCCGCAGCTGCCCGGGGCTGGTCGAGCGGGTCTCGGTCTGCAGGGCGAACCGCGCCCGCAGCCCCATCCGCCGGGCGAACGCCAGCGCCAACAGCGTCGCGACCACCATGATCCCCAGGCCGCCGACCTGGATCAGGACGAGGATCACGCCTTGGCCGAAGCCGGACCAGTACGACCCGGTGTCCACCGTCACCAGGCCGGTGACGCAGACCGCCGAAGTCGAGGTGAACGCGGCGTCGAGCAGCGGTGGCGAGGTGCCCGACGCGGTCGACCACGGGAGCATGAGCAGCCCGGTGCCCACGACGATGGTCCCGACGAAGGCCGCGAGGACCAGCTGGCCGGGGTGCCGGAAGCGTGCGAGCGGTGCCATGTCCCTCCGACGCCGGACGATCCAGCCCGTCGCGCGCAGCCTCCCACAGGGCACCGGTGGAGTGTCGAATGCTCGCCCGTGGGGGTTTCAGGACGGTCCTGCAACCCCCACGAGCGAGCACTCGCGGACGCTTACAGGGCGGGGAGGCCCATGGGGACGGCCACGTCGCGCTCCTCGGCGACCTGGCAGGCCAGGTCGTACCCGGCGTCCACGTGCCGGATCACGCCCATCCCCGGGTCGTTGGTGAGCACGCGGGCCAGCTTCTGCGCGGCCAGCGGGGTCCCGTCGGCGACCGACACCTGGCCGGCGTGGATCGAGCGGCCCATCCCGACGCCACCGCCGTGGTGGATCGACACCCAGGACGCGCCCGAGGACACGTTCACCATCGCGTTGAGCAGCGGCCAGTCCGCGATCGCGTCGGAGCCGTCGAGCATCGACTCGGTCTCGCGGTACGGGGAGGCCACCGAGCCGCAGTCCAGGTGGTCGCGGCCGATGACGATCGGCGCGGACACCTCGCCGGAGGCGACCAGGTCGTTGAACGCCAGCCCGGCCTTGTCGCGCTCGCCGTACCCGAGCCAGCAGATCCGCGCCGGCAGCCCCTGGAACGCCACCCGCTCCTGCGCCATCGTGATCCAGCGCCGCAGGTGGGTGTTGTCGGGGAACAGGTCGAGCACGGCCTGGTCGGTGCGCCGGATGTCCTTCGGGTCACCGGACAGCGCCACCCAGCGGAAGGGGCCCTTGCCCTCGCAGAACAGCGGGCGGATGTAGGCGGGGATGAACCCGGGGAAGTCGAAGGCCCGGTCGAAGCCGCCCTTGCGCGCCTCGTCCCTGATCGAGTTGCCGTAGTCGAAGACCTCCGCGCCCCCGTCCATGAAGCCGACCATGGCGGCGACGTGCTTGGCCATCGACGCCTGCGCGCGCTCGGTGAACTCCTCCGGCTTCTTGTCGGCGTAGTCCGGCGCGTCCTCGAGGTCGATGCCCTCGGGGATGTACGTCAACGGGTCGTGCGCGGAGGTCTGGTCGGTGACGATGTCGACCGGCACGCCGCGGCGCAGGATCTCGGGCACCAGGGTGGCCGCGTTGCCCACCAGCCCGACGGACAGCGCGCGACCGGCCTGCTTGGCCGCCACCACCCGCTCGATCGCGTCGTCGAGGTCGTTCGCGATCTCGTCCAGGTAGCGCGTCTCGACGCGCCGGACCAGCCGGGTGGGGTCGATGTCGATGATGAGGCAGACGCCCTCATTCATGGTGACCGCAAGCGGCTGGGCGCCGCCCATGCCCCCGCAGCCGGCCGTGAGCGTGAGCGTGCCGCGCAGCGTGCCCCCGAAGCGCCGCTCCGCGACCGCGGCGAACGTCTCGTACGTGCCCTGCAGGATCCCCTGCGTCCCGATGTAGATCCACGACCCGGCGGTCATCTGTCCGTACATCGTCAGCCCGAGGTGCTCCAGTCGGCGGAACTCCGGCCAGGTCGCCCAGTCCCCCACCAGGTTCGAGTTCGCGATCAGGACCCGCGGCGCCCACTCGTGGGTGCGCATGATGCCGACCGGCTTGCCGGACTGCACCAGCATCGTCTCGTCGTCGCGCAGGTCGGTGAGCGTACGGATCATCGCGTCGAACGCGGACCAGCTGCGGGCGGCGCGTCCGGTGCCGCCGTACACGACCAGGTCGTCGGGGTGCTCCGCCACCTCGGGGTCGAGGTTGTTCTGCAGCATCCGCAGCGCGGCCTCCTGCTGCCAGCCGCGGGCGGTGAGGGCGGTGCCGCGGGGCGCGCGGACCGGGCGGGGACCTGAGGGCGTCACGGGGGCGGTCGTCATGCGGACCATTGCAGCGCTCCGAGACCGTCCCGGCGATACCCTGCTCGCGGTCGGTGTCTCAGATACGAGACTCAGCGCCCGGCGAGTGGAGGGTTGGGGGGGGGGGGGGGGGGGGGGGGGCCCACCCCCCCCCCCCCCCCCCCCGGGGGGGGGGGGGGGGGGGGGGGGGGGGGGGGGACCCTCCACTCGGCGAATGTGCCGGCGGCGCGGCGGGCGCTGGCGATCCTGCGGACGCTGGCCGGCTCGCCGACCCCGGTCACGGCCGCGACTCTGGCCCGCGACCTCGGCCTGCCCCGCTCGTCCACGTACCACCTGCTCGCCGCGATGGCGGAGGACGGCTTCGTCGTCCACTACCCGGAGGAGCAGCGCTGGGGCATCGGGGTGTCCGCGTTCGAGCTGGGCACCGCGTACCTGCGGCACGACCCCCTGGAGCGGCAGGCCCGACCGGTGCTGCGCGCACTGGTGACCCGGCTGCCGCACGACCTGCCCGCGGTCGCGCACTGCGGCGTCCTGCGCGGCCGGGAGACGCTGTACGTGGCCACGGAGTCGACCGCGCTGCGGGTGAGCGTCGTCGCGGAGGTGGGCGTCCGCCTGCCCGCCAGCCTCACGGTGTCGGGACGCTGCATGCTCGCGGTGCTGCCTGCGGCCCAGGTCCGGGCGCTGTTCCCGGACCGCGACGCCTTCGTGGTGCGCACCGGCCGAGGGCCGTCCAGCCTGGCGCAGCTGCGCGCGCTGCTCGCCACCGAGCGACGGGCCGGCGTCGCGGTCGAGGACGGGATGGTGACCGAGGGGTACGCGTCGGTCGCCGCGGCTTCCGTCGACCGGGCGGGCCGGCCGGTGGCCTCGATCGGGGTGACCGTGCGCTCGGAGGACCTGGCGCCGCCGCTGCTGGCGCTGTGCAGCAGGGAGGTACGGCGCACCGCCGGCGCGCTGACCCGGCGGTGGGGCGCGGTCCCGGCGCCGACCTGAGCGGGCGCGCCATCCTGGGGTCATGCTGCCGCCCGAGGTGATCGTGTTCGACGTCAACGAGACCCTGTCCGACCTGAGCCCGTTGGCGGCTCGGTTCGCCGAGGTCGGGCTGTCTGCCGAGACGGCCCGGCTGTGGTTCGCCTCGGTCCTCAGGGAGGGGTTCGCGCTCACGGCCGTCGGCCAGCCCGCGTCCTTTGCGGGGATCGGGCGAGAGGTGCTGCGCGGGCTGCTGGTCGATGCGGGCGCGGTGCCGGCCGAGGAGTCGGTGGAGGCGGTGATGGCCGCGTTCCTGGACCTGGACGTGCACCCGGACGTGGCGACGGGGGTACGGCGGCTCGCGGCCGGCGGCACCCGCCTCGTCACGTTGAGCAACGGTGCCGCGGCGGTCGCCGAACGACTGCTGGACCGTGCCGGGCTCCGGGAGTCCTTCGAACACGTGTTGTCTGTGGACGACGCGGGCATCTGGAAGCCCGCGGTCGGTGCGTACCGCTACGCCGCGGACGTCTGCGGCACGACGCCGGACCGCATGCTCATGGTCGCGGTGCACCCCTGGGACCTGCACGGCGCCGGCCTCGCGGGTCTGCGCACCGCCTGGGTCCGGCGGCGCAGCGAGGAGGTGTACCCCTCCTACTTCCGGACTCCCGACCTGGCGGTGTCCGGGGTCGATGACCTCGCGCACCTCTTGGCGGCGGATCCCCCTCCTGGCCCGTCCTGAGAGGTCGCGCCCGCCTCCGACGCCACCGCCCTCGAGATCCCCTCCGCCCCGGGACGGAGTGGGCCGAGCCGAATCCGCCTCCCCGGCCGGCATCGCCGCTAGGCGACGGCGACCCACGCGGGCGTGGGGGCCCCGCTTCCACCGGGACCCCCACGTGGTTGTCGTACGCGAGGACTACTTCAGGGTGACCACCCCGTCGTGGTCCCCGTACACGTACCCCTGCAGGGAGGTGACGCGGACCTGGTACGTGCCCGGCTTCGCCGGAACGGTGATCACCAGGGACGCACCCTTCGACACGACCTTCGCGGCTGCCACGCTGACCCCGTTGCGCGTCAGGTGGATCGGGGTTCCTGGCGACCAGTTGCCGGTCGCCACGGTGAAGGCGGCCTGACCCGACGTCACCGCGGCCGGCGGCATGATGCCGAACGGCGCCAGGGAGAGCGAGAACGTCGCGCTGGTCGCCTGCGTCGGACCACAGGTACCGCCGCAGATCCGCACCGCACAGTCACCCGCCTCGGCGGGGATCCACTGCCCCCCGCCTCCTGACGTACCGTCGAACCGAACGCTCCCGTCGGCCCGGACGGTCGAGCTCGCCTTCGCCCGTCCGTCCAGCGTGGCGTAGGCCGTGGTCCCGGGCGCCACACCGGTCGTGGTGGCCGAGACACCGAACAGCCCGCCGGTGGTGATGGGCGACCCGTCGTGCGGCGACGTCACCGTCACGGTCGGCCCGCTCGGCGGGGATGTGGGTGGCGAGGTCGGCTCCGAGGTGTAGGTGACGGTCGCGATGGCCGCGATGCCCTGAGCGGTGAAGGTCACCGTGTCCGTCATCACCGTGGACGAGGACGGGGCGGTGTCCTTCAGCGCGTAGGCGACCGTGCCTGCGGCGGTCGTCGTACCTGCCGTGGTGGCGCCGAAGGCGTTGCGGCCGGCGGAGGACACCGTCACCGGCTCACCGGCGACCGGGGTCCCGTCCGTCGTCTTCAGGGTGACCGTGAATGCGGTGCTTCCGCCCACGGTCGTGGTTGCTGACGACGGGCTGACCGTGAGCAGGTACCCGGACCCGCCGGAGGGCAGCTGCACGACAGTGTGGCCGACCGACTTCGTGTCGAACGCACCGGTCGAGTCGGTGACCCGAACGGTCGCGGTGAACACCCCGGTGCTGCTATACGCGTGGGATGCCGCGCAGGTCGACCCGGTCACCGTTCCCGGCACCTGCGTCCCGTCACCGAAGTCCACCAGACAGGTGACCGGCACGTCGGGGTCGGTGAACTCCGCGGTGGCGCTGGCCATGGAGCCGATGAACGAGGTCGACGGGGTCACCCCGAACGACGCGATGACCGGCGGGTTGAACATCAGCCGGCCCTCGATCGCGGGGCTGATCGGTTCCGACTGGGCCTGTACGTGCTCGATCACCGCGTCGCGGACGTAGTACTGGGTGTCGGCCACGATCTGGCCCAGCGGCCACAGCGACGTGCCACCGTCGTTGAAGTTGCACGAGCCGGCCGCCAGGTAGTTCACCGTCGAGACCCGGTAGTACGTCGAGGCGTCGGTGAAGTCCACCTTCGTCCCGCCGATGAACAGTCCGGCGACGTTGTCACCGTCGGGCAGCGTCGGGAAGGTGTCGCGGTAGGCGATGTGGTTGCCTGCGTCGGTGTCGAGCATGCAGGTCGTGTAGTACGAGTAGCCGCCGTAGCCCGGCACATACTTGTAGTAGTAGTAGTTGCGGTAGGCCCGCTCGAGGACCGCCTTCAGTTGCGGTCCGTTCATGGTCATGACGACGAGCGAGTTCTCGTACGGCATGAGGGTGAACATGTCCGCGACCCTGAGGGTGAACGGCGTCCCCGGGGTCGCGCTCTCCGCGATCTTCCGGTTCGTCATGGCCCCGGACAGGTGGACGTCGACCGCGACATCCTCGGACTCCAGCTTCCAGACGGAGGCGTCGGCCTGCAGGTTCGCTGCGTTGGTCTCCTGCGTGAACGCCGACAGCGCGTCGACTGGAACCAGGGTGGAACCGATCACGGTGTCGTTGTAGGCCGCCAACAGTGTCGCGTACGGGTCGATCAGCGCCTTGATCGTCGGGTCCTCCGGAGTGCTCGCGGACACCGACGTATAGCGGCCGGCCCGCGACACGACGTCGTACCCCCCGCCGCCGTCCGGCAGGAGGCCGAGGACGACCTCGCCCAAGGTGTTGTTGTAGCGGTAGGCCTGGGTGACGAGGACGGCGTGGTCCGGTCCGGCGACCTGTGCCGGCAGGTACTTGTAGGCACCGAAGCCGTACGCCGGGTTGGTGTGGCTGTGGCCGCCGACGACCGCGTCGACACCGGGCACCACCGACGCGAAGTAGGTGTCGACGTTGTCGTCGACCTCCACGCTCGCCGGGTTGGTGGTGAAGCCGATGTGGGTCAGGGCGATCACCACGTCGTCGTTCGCCTGCAGCGTCGGGGCGTAGTCCTGCCCCGCCTGGATGGGGTCGGTGAACGTGAGCCCGGGGATGTTGCTGGGTAGCTCGTAGTTCGGGACCCGGTGGTTGCCGATCCCCAGGATCGCGACCTTGATGTTCTCCGGTCCGATCGTCTCCTCGACGTACGGCTCCACGGGCACGCTCGCCAGCCCGTACGCGCCGGTGTCGGCGATGTTCGCCTGCAGGATCGGGAAGGTGGCCTGCGCCAACGTGCCGAAGATCTGCGAGCCGAAGTTGAACTCGTGGTTGCCCAAGGTCATGGCGTCGTAGTCCATCGCGTTGAACGCCTTGATCAGGGGGTTGATCGACAGCTCGGGCGGGAGCGGTGTGCCGTCTGCTGCGTAGCCGAGCCCGGCCGACTTGAAGTAGTACATCATCGCGTCGCCCTGGATGTTGTCGCCCGCGGTCAGGAGCAGGGTCCGCTGCGGGTTGTGGGCGCGCGCCTGGTTGATCAGGGACGCCAGCTGGGTGTAGCCGACGTAGGTCCCCTTGAGCAGGTTGCCGTGCGAGTCGTTGTGGTGCAGCACCGTGACCGGCACGACCTCACCCGGGTCGTAGGTGTCGTCCCCGTTGCCGTTGCGGGTGATGCGCCCGTCCAGCGTCCCGTCGCCGTCCGGCCCCTTGTACGGGTCGGCGAAGGTGTAGTGCGCGGACACGTACGCGTTGACCGCGTTGAGCATGTCACCCCAGTACGTGATGTCGGTCATGTACTTGAACGGGGTGAACCCGTCCTGGCCCGCCGGGGCGAGGAACTCGTTGGTGCCGACCTTGTAGGTGGCCGCGGGGTCGATGGCCTCCCAGATTCCGCTGGACCTGTTGTAGAACTCGACGTCGTACGAGCCCCAGCCCCACGGCTGCGGCCCGGGCAGCAGGTCGGAGTACCGGAAGAACGTGTATCGGACGCCGGACGGCTGCAGTGCGCCCTTGAACAGCGTGGCCGACTGGTTGAGCAGGTCGATGATCTGCGCGCCTGTCATCGTTCCCACGATCGTGGCGTTGCCGAACGGCAGGATCTGGAACATCTGGCCGTACGTGAGCAGCATCGGGTCGTGCGCCCAGACCCCCGGTTGGCAGTCCGCCGCACTCGAGCTCCAGACGTAGGTGCCCGGGTTGAGCGGATCCTCCTTGTCGCACCAGTCGGTCCTGATCCCGCCGGGGTTGTTGAAGAACATGTCGACGTCGTTGGCCGGATTGGCGTCCTCGTTGAGTGCGCCGTAGATGGCATCGTCGACGAAATCGCCCATCATCGAGTCGCCGTTGTAGTTGCGCAGCAGGTCGGTCTGCGCGTATCCGATGGGCTCGTTGATCAGCGCCAGGTACGCCGGGTCGCTGGCGTACGACTGGACCAGGGCGTCGATCGGCGGGTACTGCGCGTCAGTCGTGCCGACGACGAGGGACTGCCAGGAGATGGAGGCGTTACCGGTGTCCGGGTCGAAGGTGACGTCGGCTCGTCCGACACGGCGCCCGGCGTAGTAGGCCTGGACCACGGTCGTGGAGCCGACCACGGTGGCCGTGGTCAGGTTCGTGTGGCTGTGACCACCGATGATCAGGTCGACCGGCTTGCCGGCGGAGTTCAGCATCGCCGCCAGGGTCTGGTCGCCGTAGACGGTGAAGCCGTAGCCGTAGCCCCCGTCGGTATACCCGTTGTGGCTCAGCACCACCATGACGTCGGACGCGGCGGCGAGCTCGTCGTAGTAGTGCAGGATCGTCTCCGCCGGATCGCGGAAGCACAGACCGGCCGTGGCTGAGGCCACCGTGATGTACGGGGTCTCGACCGAGCCGACGCCGATGACGCCGACCCGAACGGTGTTCGGCGCCGTGCCGACGGTGAACACCTCGTACGGCGCGACCGCCGGGTTGAAGGGATCCCAGGTGCAGGCGTCACCGGACTTGGTGGTGATGTTGGCGACCACCATGTCCATGGGAGTCTCGGTGGCCGTTGCCGGGGACTCGGCCTGGGCGATGCGGGCCGCCAGGACGGACTGCCCCCAGTCGAACTCATGGTTACCGAAAGTAGCGGCGTCGTAGCCCATGGCGCGGTAGGTGGCGATCGTGGGCACGCCCTGCTGGAGGTTCGACAACAGCGTGCCCTGCATGATGTCGCCCGCATCGAAGAGCAGAGTGTTGGCGTCACCGACCGCGGTGCGGACGTCCTGGATCTTCTGCGCGACCCGAGCGGCACCGGGGTTACTCCCCGCAGCCTCCAGGTTGCCGTGAAAGTCGTTGGTGTGCATGATCGTGAAGCTGATCGGCGCGGCCGCGGAGGCCGGCGCCGTCATGGTGAGCGGGCCAGCGAGGCCGACCACCAACGTCAGGGCCGCGAGCGCCGTGAGGCGCCTCCGCGGCCCGTGCCACACGTCGTTGAACTGACTCATCGTGACCACCCCCGAGTGGTGGCGGGCGCGAGGCGGACACCCCGCGCCGTCGCATCTCCACCCTCACGTTGAGTAGCGGTCTCCGCTAGGGCAGAGAGGCCGTTCGGGTGTGTTCCGCATCACCCGAGCGTTTCCGGCTCGCCCTCCTCCCGAGCCCGGGTCGCCGAGCCGGCCGCGGCCGCACGTGCGGAGTCAGCACACGGACCGGACCTGCCGTGGGGCGGCAGGCCCGGTCCGAAGGTGCGGCGACTGGGTCGGCTACAGCCGGGCGGTGATGCGGCAGGTGGTGCTGCCGCGTCGGGCCACCACGGTCACCGTGTCGGTCCCGCTGCCGTCCGCGGTCACGACCCGCCAGCCGAACGACCCGCTGGGGGCCCGGGTGGTGCGGGTTGCCGTGGCGGCGACGGTGCCGTTGTGGACCAGGCGCAGCCGCCAGCGCTGGTCGTTGCGGTTCTGGTCGAGCTCGTACTCGACCTGCAGGCCGTGGTCCTCGGCCGAGAGCTTGAGCTTCGTGGCGATGCTGCCGCACGAGGCGGTCTCGATGACGCGGGGGGACTTCGCCTGCGCCGCGGAGGGGAAGGCCACGGCGGAGGCGATCACGGCGGTCGAGGCGAGCAGGACGAGGGGGCGTCGCAGGGGGGTCATGGCAGGTCCTTCCGGGGGGAGGAGGAATGGGGCAGGGAGCACGGGACGGGGGGAGGCAGACGGGTCCAGTGCCTCACGAGTGGTTCGGGCCGTCGTCGTGCCCGCCGCCGTGACCCGAACCGGAGCCCGAGCCCGATCCGCCGTCGCCGCTGCCCTGGTCCGGGGTGCCGTCGTCATCTCCGGCGGTGGTGCCGGCGGTGGTGCCGGAGCCGGCGTCGCCGCTGCCCTGGTCGGGGGTGCCGTCGTCGTTCCCGGCGCTGGTGCCGCCCGTGGTGGTGTCGGTGGTGGTGCCGATGGCCACGTCGCCGGGGCCCTGGTCGGGGGTGCCGTCGTCGTTCCCGGCCGTCGCGACGCTGGCGGTCGGTCGCGGGGCGGAGTCGTCGAGCGCGGCACCCATGACGTCATCGGCTCCGTGCCGGTGGTGCTGGCCACGGTGCTGCCCGCGGTGGCGGTGACCGTGGTTGCGGTGCTTGCCCTTGCCCCGCGCCTTGTGCCGGCCGTGCTGGCCGTGGTCGTCGCGCGAGCTGGACGCGGACGACGAGCTGCCGGTGCTGCCGTCGTCCGCGCCCTGCCGGGCCTGCGCCACCGTGGCGCCGCTGACGGTGGCCAGCGCGATGCTGGTGACGAGGATGAGCGCGCGGGTCGCGGTCCGGCGGACGGACGAGGTCTGGTGCGCTGCCTGGGTCATCGGGACTCCTTGGTCGGGGGCCGGGGGTGGCCGTACCGCAAGGCTGCGAGGGGCCGCGTCGAGGTCGCAATGACACCTTGGTCGTACGACCGGTCAGGCCTGACCCGGCTCCGGCAGGTGCTCGCGCGCCCACAGGGCGGCGCTGGTGCGGTCGGTCACGCCGATGCGGCGGAAGATGTTGCCGACGTGGAGCTTCACGGTGCTCTCGCTGATCCCCAGAGACCGTGCGATCTGCTTGTTGGCCAGGCCTTTTCCGACGAGGTTCAGGACCTCGCGCTCGCGCCCGCTGAGCTCGTCCAGCGGCGACGGCGCCTGCTGGGACGGCAGCAGGGCCCGCGCCACCCTCGGGTCGATCGGGGCATGTCCCTGCGCCGCCGCGCGCACGGCCGCGAGCAGCTCGTCGGGTCGCAGTCCTTGAGCAGGTAGCCCACGGCACCGGCCCGCAGCGCCAGGTCGACCCGCTCGCGGTCGGAGAACGACGTCAGCACGACGACGTGCGTCTCGGGCAGCTGCGCCACCACCCGGCGGGTGGCCTCGACACCGTCCAGCACTGGCATGGACAGGTCCATCAGCACCACGTCGGGCCGCAGCTCGAGGGCCTGCGCGACGGCCTGCTCGCCGTCGGACGCCTGCCCGACCACGCGCAGGTCGTCGGTGGACTGCAGCAGGCTCACCAGTCCGGCCCGGACCAGGCCGTGGTCGTCGGCCAGCAGGATCGTGGTCACGACGCCGGCAGCCGCATCCGCCAGTGCGTCCCCGCACCGGGCCCCGTGCGGACGTCCAGCGTCGCCCCGGCGGACGCGGCCAGGTCGGCGAGGATGCGCAGGCCGAAGTGGCCCTCCTCCGGGTCCGCCAGCGCCCTCTCCGCATCGAACCCGACGCCGTCGTCGACGACGTCGAGCACGTGGTCGCGCCCGTCCCGCGTCAGCGACACCGTCACCCGTCGGGCGTGGGCGTGCCCCGCGACGTTGCGCAGGCACTCCTGAGCCACTCGGAACACCAGCTCCTCCGCGGCCGGGTCCAGGCCGGTCCGCCCGTACGGCGGGACGTCGAGATCGACCTCGACGCCGCGGGACCGCAGCGTCGCGGTGGTGTCCTCGAGTGCGGCGCGCAGCCCCGCGGTGCGCAGGCTGGCCGGGTAGATGTCGACGAGCAGGGACCGCAGCCCGCCGATGCTGGCGCGTACGGTCCCCAGGACCCCGCGCAGCTGGTCCGCCAGGCCGCGGTGTCCGAGGGTGTCGGCCTGCTCCGCGGCCCCGGCCACGGCGAACGACGACACGGCCAGCTCCTGCACGACCCCGTCGTGCAGGTGGGCGGCGATCCGCTGGCGCTCCTCCGCGGACGCGTCGACGGCCCGCTGCAGCAGCTGCTCGCGCTGCGACTGCGCCGTGCGCAGCCGGTCCGTCAGCCGCCAGATCACCGGCATCAGCAGGACGACGAGCAGCAGCATGCTGGACAGCGTGATCCCCGCGAAGCCCCGCCACAGCTCGCCGGTCCTGGCCGCGACCGAGTCATAGGGGGCGTACGTCTCGAACAGCAGCGGCTGGCCGGTGGGGGTCCACACCGGTTGGTAGACCTCGAGCAGCTTGTCCTGGCCGGCCTCGGACCGGTTCTCCGGCCGGGTCAGGTCGGAGACCTCCGCGTGGGTCATCGGCTCGAGCAACGCCTGCCGTTCCTCCTCGCCCAGGGCGAAGCGGTCGCCGATGGCCTCGGGGTCGTCGGAGTACACGATGACCCCGTCGGGGGTCCAGAGCTTGACCCGGGAGATCGACGTCCCCAGAACCCGTGACCGTACGACCGAGTCCAGCCGGGCGGTTGCCTCGGCGTCGAAGGTGAGCAGCGAGTCGTCGAGCGCCGGCATCACGACCGCCTCGGCCAGCAGGTCGGTGATGGTGGCGGCGTCGTTGACGGCCTGGCGCTCGGCGACGTTGCGGCTGGCGACGGCGCCCAGCACACCGACCACCACCACGACCACCGCGGCCGCCGCCGCCACCTGGGCCATGATCCGGCCCGTGCGGACCGGCCGGTACCCCGCGCTTCGCTCGCCCCCGGCCGACACGGTGACCCAGTCGGGCTGCGGCGGCCCGGCGACGGTCGGCTCGGACACCTCGTCGTCGGTGAGCGAGCCCGGACCGTCGGTGGCGGGGTCCTGCACCGCCCCAGTGTGGCTCATGGGGTCGGGAGGGGGCCGTCGCTCGGCTCGGATCGCGTGGTCGGCGAGGCATCGTCGCTGCCCGATCCATGCGACCCGCCCGAGCCGGACCCGGAGTCCGCGGACCCGCCGGAGCCGGACCTGCCGCCACCCGAGGCGCTAGAGCCGCCGCCCCCGGACCCGGGGTCGTCGGAGGGGCTGGGTCCGGGGGCGGGACTCCCGACCGCCTGGGGGGTGCGGGTCGGGGAGGGGACGTGCTGGTCGACTCCGTCGTCCGTGCCGTCGTGGGAGCCGGAGCCGCCGTCTTGCCCGGAGGCACCGCCCTGCCCGGAGCTACCGCCGTGGCCCGAGCCGGACGCGGATCCCGAGGCCGTCGCGTCGGTCGGCCGGGCCGTGTCGTCGATGGTCGGGCGCGGGCTGCGGGAGGGCGCGGGCTGCGGGTCTGCGCCGGAGCCGTGCGAGGAGCTGCCGGACGACCCGGACGACCCGGAGCCGGAGCCGGAGCCGGAGCCTGAGCCGGAGGACCCGGAGGTACCGGACGACCCGGACCGGGACCCCGCGGACGCATCGTCGCTGGTGCCGCTCCCGGACCGGCCGGGGCCCGACGACTGCGCGGCCGAGGCCGAGCGGTGCCCGTCGCCTGGGTCCGTGGCGGACGACACGGACCGAGGGCCACCGGACGCCGGGCCCGCGGGATCCTCGTCACCCGCGTCGTCACCCCGCGGGTCGTTGTCGCCGACATCGGAGCCGTCGTCGAACGAGGACGGGTCCAGCGTGCGCGCGCCCACGGGCACGGGTACCGGCACGCTCTGGGCGAAGGAGGGGTTCCCGCGCAGTCCGGTGAGCGCCGGTGCTGCCGCGAGCGCGAGCGCGGCGCACAGGATCAGCATGCGGCGCATCGGGCTCCTCACGGTGGTGGGCGGACCACCGTTGTCCCGCATCCCGGGTGCAGGTCGCCATTGGCCGATGGTCGTACTACCCCGGATGTCACACCGGACGCGGCGTGTCCCACACTGCGCACGTGCCCAGTCCCGAGGTGCCGGCCGACGGCATCGACGACCCCGCTCTCGGCTACCCCGAGGCGCCGCCGGCCCCGCGCACGGTGTGGGGCCGGCTGCGGCCGCTCGTCCGCCCGGCCGTCATCGTGGCCGTCTCGGTCGCCGTCGGCTGGATCATCGTCCAGTTCGTCGGCGCCATCGACTGGGGTGCGGTCGCCTCCGCGCTCGGCCGCATCAATCCGGTCCAGTTCGTCGTGCTGCTCGCGCTGCTCGGCGTGCGGCAGACGTTCAACGCCGTCCCCCTGACGCGGTTCGTCCCGGGCCTGACCCTGGGCCGGTCCGTCCAGAACGACCTGTCCGCCAACGTCGTGGGCACCTTCGCCCCGCCGCCGGGGGACGTGGTGATCCGGGTCGCCCAGTTCCGCTCCTGGGGTGTCAACCCGGTCGACGGCATGGCAGGGGTGACCCTGAACATGCTGGCCTTCTACAGCATCCGGTTCCTCGCGCCGACCGTCGGCGTGCTGGTGCTGGCGGTGCAGGAGGTGGACCGCGGCCAGGTCGTGGCCGCGGCCGGGTCGGCGCTGATCGCCGTCGCGGTCCTGGTCGGGCTGTGGCTGGTCGCGCGCGGCGACGCGCTCGCGGCGCTGCTCGGCCGCACCGCCGCGGTCGTCGTACGCCGCTTCAAGCCCACGGTCGACCCGCAGTCGTGGTCGGCGGCGGTCGTCGACTTCCGCGGGCGGATGGCCGACACGCTGCGCTCCGGCCTGCTCCCGTCGCTGGGGGCGCTGCTGCTGATGGTCCTGACGGACGGCGCGATCCTGCTGGCCGCTCTGCGGTTCGTCGGCGTCGGCCCCGACCTGCTGTCCGCCGTGGACGTGCTCGGCGCCTTCCTCATCGCCTACCCGCTGACGATCATGCCGCTGGCCGGCTTTGGCATCCTCGACGCCGCCCTGCTCGCGACCTTCGTGGAGATCGCCGGCCTGCAGTACGAGCCGGAGATCGTCGCCGGCCTCGGGGTCTGGCGGATCATCACGATCGGCGGACCGCTCGCCCTCGGCGGTGCCACAGTGCTGCTGTGGCGACGGCGCAACCCGGGCCGATCCCTCACCCACGCCGATGCCGACCCGGGCCCGGCCGACGTCGGCCCGACCCCCGCGGAGCAGGAGGAGTGACCATGGCGACCGAGGTGCTGCTGACCGGGCTGGGATTCGGCGAGGGGCCCCGGTGGCACCACGGCCGACTGTGGTTCAGCGACTTCTACCGGCACGGCGTCTACGCCGTGGACGAGTCCGGGAACGAGGAGCTCGTCGTCGAGGTCCCCACCCAGCCGTCCGGCCTGGGCTGGCTGCCCGACGGCTCCCTGCTGGTCGTGAGCATGCTCGACCGGAAGGTCCTGCGCCGTGACGCCGAGGGCACCGTCACCGAGTACGCCGACCTGTCCGGCCTGGCCGACTTCCACTGCAACGACATGCTCGTTGACGACGCCGGCCGCGCGTATGTCGGCAACTTCGGGTACGACCTGCATGCCGACATGCTGGCCCGCGAGATCCCGGTGATCCTCGCCGACGAGAGTGCCGGGCTGACCCGGATCGCCCGGGTCGACCCGGACCGGTCGGTGCACGTCGCCGCCGAGAACGTGCGCTTCCCCAACGGGATGGTGCTGCTCGACGACGGCCGCACCCTCGTCGTCGCCGAGACGCTGCGGCTGCAGCTGACCGCGTACGACGTCGCCGCCGACGGCTCGCTGTCGAACCCGCGGGTGTGGGCGAGCACCGCCGCGCAGGGGGTCGCGCCCGACGGCATCTGCACCGACGGGGAGGTCGTCTGGGTCGCCTCCGCGCTGGCGCCGGCCGTCGTCGGCTACCGCCAGGGCGGTGAGGTCGCGGGCACCGTGGAGACCCGGCAGATCGCCTACGCCTGCGCCCTCGGCGGGGCGGACGGGCGGACCATGTTCGTCATGACCGCGCCGTCGAGCCATCCGGCCGAGGTGGCCGATGCGCGGTCGGCGACAGTCGAGGTCGCCCGGCTCTGACGAGGTGCCGACCCGCCCCAGGGGTGGCAGCGTTCTCCCATTCGCTATCGATCGACGGACGGAGCACCCGTGAACCGCGGACTGATCAACGCCCTGGGTGACAAGGACCGGCTGCTCGTCGCGGAGACCGAGCCGGCCGCGTTGAAGCAGCTGGACGAGGACGAGCTGGTCGACCTGCACCTGCGGGTGCGACGGGTCCGGGACAAGTACGTGTCGGTCTACCGACGGGAGGCGTCGGCGAGGGTCCCGCAGTACGGCGCACGCGGTGCCTCGCGGCCCAAGAACCGGCGCAACGCGGACCGGGTCGAGGTGTTCGAGGACGCGTTGGCGCGGGTGAGCACCCGGCTGGCGGCGGTCGCGCGCCGAAGCGCGTCGGAGTTGCGCGCGGAGCGCATCGCGGCGGCCCGCGCGGACCGAGAGGCCAGCGCGGCGGCAGCCTCGGCGTCCACCCGCGGGTCGTCGACGAAGGGGTCCCCGCGGGCTCGGGCCTCGAAGCCGGCTCCCAACCGCAAGGTGGGTGACCGGTCGCTGGTGTCCCCGCGATCGGTGGCGAAGGGGGCCGACGTGCGGGCGACGGGGGCGCGCCGGCAGGCCAAGCGCGACGCCCGCTGAGGGCTCCGTCAGACCAGCGGCCAGGTCGGTCCGGCGCTACTCGAACCGGGTCGGGTCGCCGCTGCCGCGCCGGACGACGACGGGCTCGTCCCCGGACCAGTCCACGACCGTCGTCGGCAGCGACCCGCACTCCCCCGAGTCGAGGACCGCATCGACGTCGTGGTCCAGCCGCTCCTTGACCGCCCACCCGTCGGTGAGCGGGTCGTCCTCCCCCGGCAGCAGCAGCGTGCTCGACACCAGCGGCTCCCCCAGCTCGGCGAGCAGGGCCTGCGCCGCCGGGTGGTCGGGGATGCGTACGCCGACGGTGTGCTTGCGCGGGTGCAGCAGCCGACGCGGTACCTCGCGGGTGCCGGGCAGGATGAACGTGTAGCCGCCCGGCGTGCACGACTTCACCGCCCGGAACGCCGACGTGCTGATCCGCACCAGCGGGCCTAGTTGGGCCAGGTCGCTGCACACCAGGGTGAAGTGGTGCCGCTCGTCCAGGCCGCGGATGCGCCGGATGCGTTGCAGCGCATCGGCGTTGCCGACCCGGCACCCCAGCGCGAAGCCCGAGTCTGTCGGGTACACGACCAGGCCGCCCGAGCGCACCAGGTCGGCCACGGCCCGGATCGCCCGCGGCTGCGGGTCCACCGGGTGCACCTCGACGTAGCGGGCCACGGTCGGCCAGCGTAGGCGTACGGCGTCAGGTCTCGGCCAGCCCGGCGGTCCAGCGGGGGTCGTCGGGCTCGACCGGGCGGCCGAACAGGAACCCCTGCGCCTGATCGCAGCCGAGCGAGCGCAGCATCTCGGCCTGGCGCTCGGTCTCGACGCCCTCGGCGACCGTCGTGAGTCCGAGGTCGCCGGCGACGCCGAGGACAGCGGTCACCAGGGCCGTCGCCCCGCGGTCCTCGCCGAGCTGGCTGATGAAGGAGCGATCCACCTTGACCACGTCGACCGGGTACTGGACGAGCCAGGTCAGGCTGGAGTAGCCGGTGCCGAAGTCGTCCAGGGCGATGGCCATGCCCGCGTCGTGCAGCCGGGCCAGGTGGGAGGTCGTGGTGTCGGCCCGCTCGAGCAGGGCGGTCTCGGTGACCTCGACGCACACCCACGCCGGGTCGACCTCGGCCAGGGACGCCTGCTCCAGCAGGTAGTCGGGGAAGCCGGGGCGATGCAGCTGCACGGGGGACACGTTCACCGAGACGGTCAGGGCCACGCCCCGGTGCCGCCATCGGCGCAGGTCGTCGAACGCCGTCCGCAGCACCCACGCGCCGAGCGGGGCGATCAGCCCGGACGCCTCCGCCCGCGGGATGAAGCTGCCGGGCAGTTCCAACGTCCCGTCCGGCGCGCGCATCCGGACCAGGGCCTCCGCACCGACGGTGCGCCCGTCGGCCAGCAGCACGATCGGCTGGTAGCGCAGCACCAGCCCGTCGTGGTCCAGGGCGTCACGCAGCCGCTCCTGGGTGCGCTGCGCCTCGGCGACGACCGCATCCAGGGACTGGTCGTACACGGCGACCTGGTTGCGGCCGGCCTCCTTGGCCCGGTACATCGCCAAGTCGGCGCGCCGCAGCAGGTCGTCGGCGGAGTCGTTGGCCCCGCTCGTCGTGGCCACCCCGATGCTCACCGTGGGGGCGAAGACGTGGTCGCCGTACGTCCAGGGCTCGTCCAGCCGCTCCCGCAGCCGCAGCGCGACCAGCACGGCCTCGGTGGCGTCGGTGAGGTCCTCGCACAGGACGACGAACTCGTCCCCGCCGAGCCGGGCCACCGAGTCGCCGGGGCGGACCGCACCGGCGAGCCGGCGGGCCGCCTCGACCAGCATGCGGTCCCCGACCGGGTGCCCGAGGGTGTCGTTCACCAGCTTGAAGTGGTCGAGGTCGCAGAACAGCACGCCCACCAGGCCTCGGCGCCGGGACAGGCGGCCGAGCGCGGCGGCGAGCCGCTCGTGCAGGGCGAACCGGTTGGGCAGGCCGGTCACCGGGTCGGACAGCGCCTGCGTGGCCAGCGCCTCCTCGGCCGCGACCCGCGCGGTCACGTCCTCCATCTGGATGACGACCTCCTGGCTGCCGTCCTCGGCCCGCTCCCCGATCGGCCCCGCGCTGGCCAGCACGGACACCGCCCGCCCGTCCGCGGTCGTCAGCCGGATCAACCGTCGCGGCCGTGGGTGCGGTGACCGCAGCGGCGCGGTCACGCCGATGGCGAGCAGCTCCCGGACATCGTCGGCGCCCGCGTCGTCCACCATGCCGCGCAGTCGGGCCGAGTCCGCCCCGGTCAGGTCAACCCCGATCAGGCGGGTGAGTGCATCGTTGGCGGCGAGGGCGCGGGTGTTCCCCGGATCCGCCACCCGCAGGTGCAGGGTCGGCGTCGGGGAGTACGCGAACATCGCCTCGAGGCGCTCGCGCGCGTGGGTGATGTCGGTGACATCGGTGGAGATGCCGCCGACGCCCCACGCCCTGCCGTCCGCGTCGCGCAGGGGGAAGGTGGTGGTCTGGAAGGCCCGCGGCTCGGCCCGGCGGGGCTTCACCCGCTCGTCCACGGTGTGCGGCTCGCCGGAGCGCATCACCCGCAGGTCGTCCGCGCGGAGTGCCTCGGCGACGGCCGGGGGGAAGAGGGCGGCGTCGGTGAGCGGGACCGTCGCGTCCTCAGCGTCCGTCGTCTCGCGCCAGGCCTTGTTGACGAGGACGTACCGACCGGACTGACCGTCGTCGTCGTAGGCCTTGGCGAAGACGGGCGACGCTGCCGCGTCCACCACCTCCTGCAGCAACTGGCCGGAGCGCTCGGCCTCGCGGGCATACTCCTCCAGGTCCCGGGTACGTCGACGGGAGACGGCGGCGAGGGCCACGGCGAGGATCGTGAAGGCCGCCATGGCGCCCAGCCGGACCCAGTAGTCGGCGATGCCCAGCCGTTCGGTGACGTACCCGGCGAGCAGCGCCAGGGCCAGCGCCACGGAGCCCGTCACGGCGATGGCCCTCGGAGTCAGGAAGAACGCGGCGAAGAGCAGGACGGGGAACGCCGCCGGGAAGAGCACGGTGTCGCGCAGCGTGACATCGAGCGCGAAAGTGCCCGCGATGGCGGCGACCACCAGCGGCCACAGCCACGCGGGCTGACGTCGTTCGGCCGCACGCCGACCGGGCTGACGCCGCCCTGTCGGCGCACCCATGCACCCACTGTCACCAGCGGGTGGGCGGGAAGCAACCGGGCGGGGTGCGCGCCGCAGGTCACGTACGCACCTACTCGAGGACGACCGGTCCTCCGGTGCCCGTCGGCGCGGGCACGAATCGCACGTCGGCGTCGGTGAGCGCCAGCATCGACCAGGCCCGGCCGTCGTCGGCGCGGAGCAGGTACGCCGGCAGCAGCAGCAGGGTGCCGTCCGGCTGCCAGTACTGGGTCAGGTCCAGCCGCGCGGCGGTGATGGTCGCCTGCTCGACCGGTACCTCGACCGCGGGACGTCCGTCGGTGCCCGCAGCGGGGGCGGCACCGGCACCGTGCCCGGTGGCGTCGGTCCCGGAGCCTTCGGCGGACGAGACCGCGGTGTCGGCACCGGCACCCGCGCCGGCGTCGGCCGCCGCGAGCGGGCGGGGCTGGTCCTCGGGGTACACCGGGGTGGGACCCAGGACCGACCAGCGCGGGTCCAGCGAGCGCAGCACCGCGGTGCGTGCGCCGACGACGGGGTAGCCCGGCACCTCGACCGGGACGGCCAGCCAGCCGGAGGCGGAGTACGGTTGCGGTGCGGAGCCGAACTCCATCGACCACACCATCCCGCTCTCGCGTCCGGCGACCGTCGGCATCGCGGTCACCGAGGTGGTGCTCCCGTCCGTCGTCGACCGCCAGACCGCGGCGTCGACGTCCAGGCCGAGGTCGGCGAAGGTCCGTCGGGCGATCCGTTCCGCGTCCTCGGCCCCGAGGGCGGGCGCGGTCGTGGACGGGCACGCGGCGTCCGGGGCGGCGGGCTCCGAGCCGGCCCCGGACCCGGTCGCGGAGTCGGCACTGGAGTCGGTGCCGGGTTCGGTGCCGGGTTCGGTGCCGGGCTCGACCGGCGGCTCGGCGACGGGCTCGGGGCAGTACCACGGCGACCCCTGCGGGTCGCTGAACCACCACGACGCCAGCCCGTCGGTGCCGACCCAGACGTTCGGCTCGCTGCCGTCGACGGATCCGACGACCCAGGAGCCGTCCTGCGCGACCGGGTCGCCGGACACCCCGAACGCGGCCGCCAGCCGTGCCGCGGCCTGCCGCGGGTCCACCCCGGAGGTGTCGTACCGCCATCCGGACGCGACTCCGGCGTCGTCGGACAGGCCGGCGGCGGGCTCGAGCAGGACCCGGCCGCCGTACCAGGGCATCGACATCCGCGCGTCCTCCGCGCCGCCGGTCGTGGTCGCGACGTCGGTCCCCGCCCCGGTCTGCGGCGGCGCGGCCTGGGCGCCGACCGGTGATCCGGGGCCGGAGTTCAGTGCGGGGATCGGGTATCCGGCGGCGGCCACGGGAGCGTCGTCCGCGGTGGCCCTGCCGAGCGCGACGCCGGCGACCCCGACGCCGGCGAGCAGCGCGACCGAGGCCGCGACGGCGAGCAGCCGCCGGCCGGTCCCCGCACGCCGATGACGTGCTTCGGTCAGGTCCGCCACCGGCGCGTCCTCGCGGTCCCCGCCGGGCTCCGCGCCGGGGCCGCTCGCGACCGGCGCGATCGCGACCGGGGCAGTGCCGAGCGCCTCGTCGAGCACCCGGGTCCGTACGGCGGTCAGGTCCGGCTCCGGCTGCCCGGCCATCGGGTCGGCGGCTTCGAGGCGCTCCCAGGCGGCGTCCGGGTCGGAGCCGCCGGCCTCGGAGGTGCCGGCGTTCGAGGTCCCCATGTCCGCGGTCGAGGGGTCCGGGCTGGCGGGGTCCGGGCTGGCGGGGTCCGGGCTGGCGGGGTCCGGGCTGGCGGGGTCCGGGCTGCCTGGTTCGGGGGTCACCGCGTCCGGGGTGGTGGGGTCCGGGAGACGGGGGTCGAGCGGGTCGGACATGGTGTACCTCCGGGGTGCTCGCGCGGCCCGCGGCCGCTGCGCCTACCCGTTCTGTGTCGCGACCGCCCCCGGGCTTGCGCCACCGCCTGCCACCGGGGGCGCCGAGAGCTCGGGCGCGACCGCGGCGGACTCCGCCCACGCGGCCACCAGTCGCGCCCGGGCGCGGGACAGCGCTGCCGCGGCTCCCCCGACGGACAGCCCCAGGGCGGCGGCCAGGCCCCGCCCGTCGAGGCCCTCCCACGCGGCCAGCCGGAGCACCTCCCGGTCGCGGCCGCCGAGGGTGCCCCAGGCGTGGGCCAGGGCCAGGTCGTCGATCACCCGGTCCGCGACGTCGACGTCCGGATCGGGCTCGGGTACCTCGGCCACCGGCACCGCGCCGGCCCGCCGGCGGTGGTTGGCCAGCAGGTGCCATGCGGTGCGGTACAGCCACGGCAGCTCGGCCTCGGTCGGCACCTCGTCCAGCCGCCGCCACGCCACCACGAAGACGTCCGCCACCAGGTCCTCGGTGTCGTCGCCGGCGTGCCGACGGGCCAGGTAGCGGTGCACGGGGACGGCGTACGCGTCGAAGAGGCGCTCGAACCGCGCCCGCGCGTCGTCGCCCCGGCCGGTGTCGACCGGGTCGCTCACCACCGTCGCGTCGTCGGGCATCCGCACCTCCCTCCCCGTGATGTGCTCGGACGCCCGGATCTTGCACGTGGATCCCCCCGGCCCGGGGATTGGCCTGATGTGGATCTTCCGCGGAAGATCCACTTTCCCGGCGGGGCTCTCCGCGGAAGATCATCTTCGCCACGGGAGAGCGGCTTCGGGTGCCCGTAGAGCGACGTCGCCGACGAGAACGATCTTCCGCGGAAGATCGTTCTCGTGGTGGGAGTCCGCCGCCGTGGCCGTCGCCTGTCTCCGCGGATGCCTGACGGACGGATGACCCGCACGCTCGCGCGGTTGCCCGTTCGCCGCACCCGTGCCTACCGTGGATGCGGAGGACCGATCCCCACCAGGGGAGGTGAGGTCATGTCGCACAGCACCGCACAACGGATGACGGAGTCCGTCGGCTACTGGGTCCGCCGGGTCCTGCTCACCTTCTTCGGACCTGCTCGGCTCGATGCCGACCACGACCCGATCGAGCAGCTCAAGCGCGAGCACCGGGACTTCCACCGGGACGACTGACGCCAGGAGTCGCCAGGATCGCGACCGCGACCGGCCCGGTGGTGGTCCGGCTGCTAGGGGTCTGCTCGTCCGCGCCCGCGCGACCGCGGAGAAGTGGATCTTCCGCGGAAGATCGTTTAGCGGTCCGGGCCGCTCGCCGCACGGGCAGGCGAGCCGGGCAGGGTGAGGGTGAACGTCGCGCCGGTACCCGGCCCGTCGCTGGACGCGACCAGCGAGCCGCCGTGGTCGACCACGATGGCGCGGGCGATGGTGAGGCCCAGCCCGGTCCCGGACCCGTCGGCGTGCGTGCGTGCGGCGTCCACCCGGTGGAAGCGCTGGAACACCGCGTCCAGCTGGTCGACGGGAATGCCGTCGCCCCGGTCGGTCACGGTGACCCGGGCCGACCCGTCGCCGGCGGTCCCGACCTCGGCCAGCACCTCCTCCCCGGGTCCGCTGTGCCGCAGCGCGTTGTCCAGCAGGTTGCCCACGGCCTGCTGGATCCGCTGCACGTCGATCCGGACCCGCGGCGCCGGGGACACCGCGAGCCGCAGCGGTACGCCGGCCGCCGCGTACCGCGGCTGCGCCGCGGCCAGGCAGTCGCGGACGACGTCGGCGAGGTCCGCGGACACCGGGTGCAAGCGCAGCGCCCCCTCCTCGGCGTACGCGGTCTGGCGCAGGTCGTCGGCCAGCCGGCGCAGGCGGTCCACCTCGCCGCGCATGGTGGCGTACGCCGCATCGTCGGCGGGGACGACGCCGTCCTCCAGGCCGTCGACGTACGCCTCGAGGGTGGCCAGCGGGGTCCGGAGCTCGTGCGCGAGGTCCGACAGCAGCCCGGCGCGGGTGCGCTCGGTCTCCGCCAGCCGGCCGGCCATGTGCGCGAAGGAGTCCGACAGCCGGTGCAGCTCGCTGCTGAAGGCGGCGTCGGGTACGTCCACCGCGTAGTTGCCGGCCGCGACCGACTCGGCCGCGTCCGCGAGCTCCTCCACCGGCTGGGAGACCCGCCGCACCAGCAGCCACGACACCAGCCCGGCCCCGATCAGCGCGACCAGCGTGCCGACGGCGATCGCGATGGCGAAGGAGGACACGAACGCCTCCTCCGCGTGCAGCTGCACCTCCGGGGAGTCCTCCCCCGTGCGCGCCAGGTGCTCGTGGAAGAGCGAGGGGGCGACCAGCAGCGCGGTCACGACCAGCGTGACCGCACCGACCGCGATCACCAGCACCTGCGCCGCCATCAGCCGGGTAGCGAGACGGGCGCGCGGGCGGCGCTCGGACCCGTCCGTCCGCGCGGTCGCGGTCACGCTGGAACCACCATCCCGTAGCCCACGCCGCGGATCGTGCGGATGTAGCGGGGCACGTCCGCGTCGTCGCCGAGCTTGCGGCGCAGGTGGCCGATGTGGACGTCCACGACGTGCTCGTCGCCGAACCACTGTCCGCCCCACACCGCCTCGATCAGCTGCTGCCGGCTGAGGGCCGCGCGGGGCCGGGACACCATCGCGGCCAGCAGGTCGAACTCGGTGCGGGTCAGCTCGACCGGGCGCCCGTCGACGGAGACGGTCCGCGCCTCCACGTCGACGACCAGGTCGCCGAGCCGGGTGCCGGCGTCTCCGGCGGTGCCGGCGGAAGACCGCGTGGTCCGCGGCCTGCGCAGCAGGGCGTGCACCCGCGCGACCAGCTCGCGCGGCGAGAACGGCTTCACCAGGTAGTCGTCCGCGCCGACGGAGAGCCCGACGACCTTGTCCACCTCGTCGTCGCGGGCGGTGAGCATGAGCACGTACGCGTCGGTGAAGCGGCGCAGCTGGCGGCACACCTCGAACCCGTCGAACCCGGGCAGCATCAGGTCCAGCACCACGAGGTCCGGCTCGGTGTCCCGCGCGGCGGCGACGGCCGACGGACCGTCGTGGACGGCGCTGACGGCGAACCCCTCACGGCGGAGGTAGCCCGCCACGACCTCGGTGAGGGGCACCTCGTCGTCGACGACGAGCACGTGAGCCGCGGCCGGTACCACGGGATTCACGGGACCGGCCGGGTCCGCCGCGGTCATGCGTTCATCGCGTCCCGCCCGCGGCCACCCGCCGGCGACCCGCCGCGCTCGTCGAGCAGCGCCCGCATCCGGGCGTACTCCTCCGCGTCGATCTCGCCGCTGGCGAAGCGGCGGTCCAGGATCGCCCGGGGGCTCTCCACGGGTGCCGAGGTCCGGTCGGTCCGGGTCAGGTGCACCACGCCCCAGACCGCCAGCGCCACCACGGCGACCCAGAACAGCAGCATGACCAGCATCATCAGCCACCCGTTCCAGCCGGCTCCGACGGAGTACCAGTGCATCGATTCCTCCTCCGGTCGAGCGGGCGTCGGGCGGTGTGCCGTCGGCCCGCGCTCCCCACGCTGGACCGGGTTCATGGAGGTCGCGCCGACGGTTCCCTGAAGTCTTGCCGAAGCCGGCCGTGGTGGCCCAGCCGTCTTCACCGAACCTTCATGGTTCCTGGTCCGTCCGGCACCGGGTGGTCGCGCAGGCTGCTGGCATGGCACTCCTGCCGACGCCGACGACCCTGCTGAGCCGGCGTCGCCTGCTGGCCCTGACCGGCGCGGTGGCGGCGGGTACGGGGGTCGCGGCCTGTGGCCTGCGCTCGGGGTCCGACGGGGTGGCCGGGACAGGCGTGGGCCGGGACGCGGTGCGTGCGGCGGAGGCGGCCCGCCCGAGCAGCGGCACCGTGCGGGCACTGTCCCTGCGGGCCCGCCCCGTCGAGGTGGACCTTGGCGGCCGGGTGGTGCCGACGTGGGCCTATGGCGACACCGTCCCCGGGGCGCCGCTGCGCTGCACCGCCGGCGACCGCGTCCGGGTGAACTTCGCCAACGACCTGCCGGTCGCCACCAGCGTGCACTGGCACGGCCTGGCCATCCGCAACGACATGGACGGCGTTCCCGGCGTGACCACGCCGGAGACGCCCGCCGGGGGCACGTTCGACTTCGACTTCGTCGTCCCCGATCCCGGCACCCACTGGCTGCACCCGCACCACGGCCTGCAGCTCGACCGTGGTCTGTACGCGCCGTTCGTGGTGGACGACCCGGCCGAGCCCGGGGCGTACGACGCGGAGTGGCTGGTCGTCCTCGACGACTGGACCGACGGCGTGGGCCCCTCCCCCGAGCAGATCCTGGCCGACCTGCGCGCCGGGTCCGGGGGCGGCATGGGGATGGGCGGCATGGGCATGGACGGCATGGGAGGTATGGCCGGGTCCGGGTCGGAGGGCATGCACGGCGGCGGGATGCACGGCGGTGCCGGTGACGTGGACTACCCGCTGTACCTGGTCAACGGCCGGGTTCCGGCGGACCCCGACGTGCTGAGCGCCCGCCCCGGCGACCGGGTGCGGCTGCGGGTGGTCAACGCCTCCGCCGACACGGTGTTCGTGGTTGCGCTAGACCGGCACCGGCTGACGGTCACCCACTCCGACGGATACCCGGTCGCGCCGCAGGCCGCCGATGCCGTGGTGGTCGGGATGGGTGAGCGGTACGACGCCGTGGTGACGCTGTCCGACGGGGCGTTCGTGCTGGCCGCCGAACCGGTGGGCAAGTTCGGCTCGGCCCGCGCGCTCGTACGGACGGGGTCGGGCGCGGTGCCGCCGGAGTCCTACCGTCCCGCGGAGCTCGACGGGGATGTGCTCAGCGCCGACCGGCTCCGTGCGGCCGACGGTGCGGCCCTGGAGCCGAGAGAACCGGACAGCGTCCAGGACGTGGTGCTCTCCGGCGGCATGCGCGACTACGTGTGGACCATCAACGGTCGTACGTACGCCGAAACCGTCCCGCTGACTGTCGAGTCAGGACAGGCGGCGCGGCTGCGGATCCGCAACATGTCGATGATGCCGCACCCGCTGCACGTGCACGGGCACACGTTCCAGCTCGGGCCGGCCGGCGGGCGGGGTCCGCGCAAGGACACGGTCCTCGTACCCGCGATGGGCGGCATCGACGTCGACCTCGTCGCCGACAACCCTGGCCGGTGGATGGTGCACTGCCACAACGGATATCACGTCGAGGTGGGGATGATGACCCGCCTCGACTACGTCGCCTGAGCGGTCAGGCGACGCACGAGAGGGAGGACATGGTGCTCGTACAGGCGCGTCGGAGGCTCACCGGTGTCGCTGCTGTGGCGGTCGCTGCCGCGCTGCTGCTGTCCGGCTGCGCGTCGGGCGACCACGGTGCGTCGACGGCGGAGACTGCGACGTTCGAGCCCGGCCGGGCCGGTGACGTCGCGTTCGCGCAGCTGATGATCCCGCACCACGAGCAGGCGGTGGAGATGGCGGAGCTCGCGCTGGCCGCGGACGCCGACGCCTCGGGCGACGTGCGCGCGCTGGCGACGGCAATCCAGGCCGCGCAGGACCCCGAGATCGCGCTGATGACCCAGTGGCTGACGCAGTGGGGCGAGCCGGTGGCGATGCCCGGCTCCGACGAGTCCGGCGTGCCGGACGACCACTCCGGTCACGACATGGGTGGCATGAGCATGGCCGGGATGATGTCCGCGGAGGACATGGGCGAGCTCGGCGAAGCCACCGGCACCGACTTCGACCGGATGTGGCTCGCGATGATGATCGCCCACCACGAGGGCGCGGTGGACATGGCCGAGCAGGTGCTCACCACGACCGAGGACCCGGCGGTGCGCACCCTGGCGGAGGAGATTGTGGCGGCGCAGCAGGCCGAGATCGCCACGATGCGGGGGCTGCTCGGCGGAGAGACCACGAGTGACGCCACCGAGGGCGCCGGCGCCGGGGGCGCGTCCGGCGACGGGGGTCCGGCGGCCGGTGCCCAGGGCCCGCCCGTCGCCGCGGGCGACGACTGGGGCCACGTGCACAACCTGGCCTGGGACGGCGGCGCGCTGCTGCTGGGGACGCACGACGGGCTCTGGCGGCAGGAGCCGGGGCAGGCGGCGACGCTGGTCAGCGAGCAGCCGTTCGACGTGATGGGTCTGGCGCGGAACGGCTCCCGCTGGCTGGCGTCGGGGCACCCCGGTCCCGGCCAGGACCTGCCAGCGGACCTCGGGCTGCGGGCGTCCACCGACGGCGGTCGGACGTGGGCAGCGGTGTCGCTGGAGGGCGACGTCGACTTCCACCGACTCGTCGCCGTCGGCGACGTCGTCCTGGGGGTGTCCGCCCACGACAACGTGCTGCTGCGCTCGGAGGACGGGGGTGCGAGCTGGGCCGACCTCGGCGCGATCGGGGTCTTCGACCTTGCGGTGGACCCCGCGGACCCGTCCGTGGTCGTGGCGACCACGCAGGACGGGCCGCGGCGCAGCACCGACGGGGGCTGGACGTGGGAGCCGATCAGTGGGGCCCCGCTGATCGCCTTCGTCGCCTGGTCCGGGGACACGCTCACCGGTGTGGATCCCGAGGGCGGCGTGCTGAGGTCCACCGACTCCGGCCGCACCTGGTCCCCCGTCGGGGAGGTCGGCGGGCAGCCGGGGGCGCTCGCGGTGGATGTCGACACGGTGGCGGTACTGGTCGGCGACACGGTGGTCACCTCGACCGACGGGGGCGTGACGTTCGCCCCCCGGATCACCGGGATCGGCGGCTGAGCCCGCCGTCCGGTCCCGGATCCGCCGAGGTCGATCTTCCGCGGAAGATCGACCTCTGGTCGGCTCCGCGCAGCAGGTCGTCCACGGTCAGCGGCTCGTCCTCCAGCAGACGCAGCACGGGTGATCGCTGAGGCTGGAGCAGGGTCGCCAGCCGGTCGCGCCACTGCCGCGCCGACCGCCGGATCCGGTCGGCGCGGGGCGAGCGCGCAGCAGCCATGCCACCCACCCTGCTGCCGCCCGGTGAGGCCGGGCCGACGCCCGGGTGCCGCGCGGGTGAACTCGCGGTGACGCGTGCCGGACCGCCGGGGTAGGTCGCGGCCGCCCTGGAGAGTCGCGGTCCGCCAGCGCTGGCAGGCCGTGTCGACGACCGTGCGGAGGCCGCGCCGTGGCAGTGGGACAGTCCGATGGGGGGTCCAGTCGCGAGGGCGGGGCCGTTCCGGCGCGGCGTGCTGCGTCCGTGTCCACAAGTGGGGTCGGGGTCAGCGGCCCATCGCGGCGCAGCCGCCGGTGATGACCCGCCACATCCGCGGCTGCACCTCAGGCGGGACCACGACGGTCGCGGGGGCAACGGCGCCGTCGACGTCGACGAGGACGTCGAGCTCGTAGGTCTTCTTGCTCTCGCCCAGCGAGTGCCCGTCGCACCGGCCGGCCGTGCGCAGGTCGACGGGCAGGACCAGTTCCGCGGTCCCGGCGTCCAGCGTCTCGGGCAGCGTGGCGCCGTCGGCGGGTGCCCAGTCGATGAGCACGCTTCCGTCCAGGCCTGTCACTCGCACCGGGCCGTCCGCGTTCCGCCGCGTGACGACAAGGTCGGTGCGCAGCACGGGGATGCCCTCCACCTCGCGCTCCTCGTACGCATCCGCCAGACGCACGTCGACCGCGTACGCCAGCGCCTGCGCCCGGCACGAGCGCGCGACCAGCCGGCCGGTGGTGTCCTCGGACCCGGACAGGAGCACGTCGGCGGTCGCGGTGGCACCGGACGGGTCGCGGGTCGTGACGACCGCGACCGGAGGGCCGTCCGGAGGGGGCGGGGACGGCAGCGGCGGATCGCCGCACGCGGCGGGCACCAGGGGCAGGGCGAGGTCCGCCGGCACCCCGGCCGCCAGCGGGTAGTCCGGCGTCACGGGCCCGGCCGTCGACGCGAACCCGGGCCAGCGGACCTCCAGCCCCTTCACGGTGACCGGGTCCTCGGACACCAGCCGGACCCGCATCACGCCGGCCGCCTCGTCGTTGCGGTTCTGCACCAGGGTCCCGCTGAGTGCCGCCGGCGGCGCCGTCGTGGCCGCCCCGCCGCTGGTCCGGTCCGGGGCGGGGACCGTGCACGCCGCGGCCGTCAGGGCCGCGACGGCGGCCGCGGCCACGAGCGCGCCGCGACGGCCGTAGCGCCCGCTGCGTCCCCGCCCGCTGCCGGCCACGGGTGCAGTGTCGGCCACGCGCGCAGTCCCGATCACGCGTCCAGTCCCGGCCACGGGTGCAGTCTCCCCGCCCCTGGCCTCGGACGTCACCCGCCCGGCCGTCGCTGGCAGGACACCCCTGGGGCGCCTCCCTAGCCTGGAGAGGTGATCAGGGACGTGGGTTCCCTGCCCACGCCGGCCGACCGCGCCGGGGCGTTCCCGGCGGGTGGGGGTCGTGCGTCCGGGATCGACCTCGACGAGCCGGGCACCGCCTCGCGGGTGCTGGTCGTCACCGTCGCGATCAGCACCGCCGTGATCGTGGTCGTGGGCGTCCTGACGCTGCTGCGCAGCTCGGTGCAGTGGCCGACGCTGCCGGGCTTCACCTGGGCCTACGTGATGGCGTTCCTGTTCGCGGACGCCATCACCGCCGTGCTGCTGCTGAGGTTCGAGCGGGTGCAGCGGTCCCGGTCGCTGGCGGTGCTGGCCGCCGCGTACGTCTTCTCCGCCCTGGTGTCCGTCTCGTTCTTCCTGGCCTTCCCGGGCAGCGTCACCGACGGCGTCCTCCTCGGCGGCGCGCAGTCGGCGATCTGGCAGTACTACCTGTGGCGCACCGGCTTCGCCCTGCTGGTGACCGCATCGTCGCTCCTGCTGGCGGTCGACGTGCGCCGAGCTCGGGCGGCCCGGTGGTGGCCGTGGGCCGCACCGCTCGCCGGGGGCGTGCTGGCCGGCGGCGTCGCGCTGGTCGCCCTCGGGCTGCCGGAGTCGCTGCCCGTGCTGATCAGGCCGGGCCAGCCGGAGCCGCTCACCACCGGCTTCTACCTGGTGTCCCTGGCCAGCCTCGCCGCGTGCCTGGCGGCGCTGGCCTCGACGCTGTGGGCGGCGCGGCACGGGTCCCGGTTGCGGGTCTGGCTGGTCCTCGTCAGCGTGCTCATCACCGCGGACGTCGCCATCCAGATGGCTGCCGGGGACCGCTACACCGTGGGCTGGTACGTCCCCCGGATCCTCGGCATCGCGGCGAACGCGGTCCTGCTGGTCCTGCTCGTGGCCGAGGTGGCGCGGCAGTCGCGCACGTTGGCGGACTCGTTGGACCGGCAGGACGAGATGTGGGAGCTCGTGCAGGCCGCCCCCGACGGCTTCCTCGTGGTGGACGCCGCGGGGCGCATCACCTGGGCCAACGGCAGGGCGGAGGAGCTGTTCGGGTTCCCCGGCGGGCTCACCGGTCACGCGGTCGAGGAGCTCGTCCCCGAGCAGAGACGCAGGGACCACCGAGCCCACCGGGAGGCGTTCCAGTCCGCAGCGCACCGGGGCGAGACACGGGCCATGAGCCCGCGCGAGGTCGTGGCCCGCCGGGGGGACGGGACCCGCTTCCCCGTCCGGATCGGCCTCACGACCGTCGTGACGCGGTCCGGCCCGGTGACCGCCGTCAACGCCCAGGAGCCGGTCCCCGCGGCCGTGGACGACCCGCAGGGGGCGCGGGAGCGCGCCCGGCTGGAGGAGGTCGTCGACAGCGCCGGGATCGGGTACCTCACCTTCGGACCCGACCTGAGGATCCTCGCCGCCAACCGGGCCCTCGCCGAGATGACCGGGTACGGGCACGACGAGCTGCTGGGGCTGCCGGTGCTCGCCCTGCAGGGCGACGACCGCGACACCCGCACGAGCGAGTCCCTGCGCCAGATCCTGGACGGGTCGCAGCCCCGGCTCGCCCTGCGGGTGGCCTGCCGTCGCAAGGACGGGGACCTGTTGTGGGTGGACGCGACGGCGCACGCCCTGACCGACGCCCACGGACACGTGGCAGGGGTCTCGGTCAGCCTCGTGGACGTGACCGTGGAGGTCGCCGCCGAGGCCACCGAGCACGCGTCGATCGGGGTCGCGGTCACCGACCTCGACGGGACGGTGGTGCACCTCAACGAGGCGCTGTCGGAGATGCTCGGCCGGTCCCGGGTCGACCTCGTCGGCCGGGTCTTCGCGGACCTGCTCGACCCCGACGACCGCCCGGTCGAGGCCCTGCAGCGCGCCCAGCTGGTCGAGGGCGTGGTGCCCGCCGTCGCCCTGGAGTGCCAGATCGCGGTCCCGGGCCGGGGGCGGATCTGGGTGAACGTCCACCGCGGGCTGATGCGCGACGGCGAGTCGGTGACCGGGCTCAGTCTGCAGGTGATCGACGTGACGGCCCAGAAGGACGCCGAGGCCGCCGTCCGCGAGGTGATGGCGGACCTGGACTACCGGTCCCGCCACGACGTGCTCACCGGGCTGCTCAACCGCGGCGCGTTCCACGCGCGGCTCGAGGAACTGGTCGCGGACTGCCCGCCGGGCCTGCTGGTGGGGGTCCTGTTCGCCGACGTCGACGCGTTCAAGCAGATCAACGACGCTGTCTCCCACAGTCAGGGCGACGCGGTACTCCAGCAGGTGGCGCACGTCCTGCGCCGCTGCGTACGGACCACCGACGTGGTGGCCCGCCTGGGCGGCGACGAATTCGCGGTGGCGCTGCCCGGGCTGCACGACGTCGCCGCCGCGGGCGCGGTGGCGGACAAGATCGTCCGCGCGGTGGCGGCCTCGTCGATGGGCGGGTCCGACCGACCGCTCCCGGTCACGCTCAGCATCGGGGTCACCGTCTCGCACGGGGACCGCGGTGCGGACGAGCTGCTCCAGGAGGCGGACGTCGCGATGTACCGGGCCAAGCAGGAGGGGCGCAATCGCTGGCAGCTGTTCAGCCGGGCGATGCGTACCGACCTGGTCCGCCGGCTGGAGCTGGCGCAGCGGATGCGGGAGGGGATCGAGGCCGGGGAGTTCCGGGCGTGGTACCAGCCGGTCGTCGACCTCGCGTCGGGCGACGTGGTCGGGTACGAGGCCCTGGCCCGCTGGCTCCCGCGCACCGGGGAGCCCGTGCCCGCGGAGGCGGAGACGTTCATCGACGTGGCGGAGGAGACCGGCCTGGTCGTCCCCCTGGGCCGGGCGGTGATCCGCGATGCGCTGAGGACGCTGACGGCGCTGCCGGGTCCGCTCACGATGGCGGTGAACGTCTCCCCCACCCAGCTGCTGGCGGAGGACTTCGTGCCGGAGTTCCTGGCCGACGTCGAGGCCAGCGGCGCGGACCCGTCCCGGCTGGTCGTCGAGATCACCGAGCAGGCCCTGCTGCGCGCCGGCGCGCTCACCCGCGACACGCTCGCCGAACTGGTGGGGTGGGGGATCGGCCTGCACGTCGACGACTTCGGCACCGGCTTCTCGTCGCTGTCCCACCTGCGCGACCACCCGGTGACCGGCATCAAGCTCGACCGCTCGTTCACCGCGCTGCAGACCACCCCGCACGACCGGGTCGCCGAGCTGGCCGCGGGGATCGCGGGCCTGGCCCGCCGGCTCGGCCTGGCCCGCGTCGCCGAAGGGGTGGAGACGGAGGCCCAGCGACGGATGCTGGTCGACCTCGGCTGGTCACAGGCGCAGGGCTACCTGTTCGGCGCCGCCGCCGCCGAGCCGGCGCGGGTGGCGCCGGTGCAGGCGATCCCCGACGTGTCCTGAGGCCCCCCGGGGCGATGACACCCCCGGACGTGAACCCCCGGCGAGCGGCCGGCTGAGGTCAGCCCGGCTCCGGGGCCGCGGCGCCGTCGTCCGGCGTGGCCAGCTCGACCCGGTCCCGGCCGTCCTCCTTGGCCCGGTAGAGCGCATCGTCGGCGCGGGCGAACGCCCGGGCGAACGCCTGCGGGTCCCTCGCCTCCGCGGCGGTGACGACGGCGACGCCAGCGCTGGCGGTGACCCGGTCGCCGGGGGCGAGCCCGCGCACGTCCAGCGCCCGGATCGACGTACGGATCCGCTCCGCGGCGTAGCGGCCCTGCTCGGCGCCGGCATCGACCACGACCGCGACCAGCTCCTCGCCGCCGATCCGCGCGACGATGTCCTGCTGGCGCACCGCGCGACGCAGCGCACCCGCGGTCCGCCGCAGCACCTCGTCGCCCGCGTCGTGCCCGAAGGTGTCGTTGACGTCCTTGAACCGGTCCAGGTCGAGCAGGACCAGCGCGTAGCGGCCGGTCGGCAGCGATCGCTCCAGCCCGCGTCGGTTCAGCAGGCCGGTCAGCGGGTCGACCCGGGACTCCTCCTCGAGCCGGGCGATGGCGGCCTCGTCGGCGCGCTCGTCGAGGAACCGGTCCAGGGCGATCCGCATGCTGGGGGCCAGGTCGCGCAGCGTCTCCACCAGGCTCGGGTCGAGCTCGGTGGGCTCGGACAGCCACAAGCCGGCGAGCGCGACCGGGTCGCCGGCCAGCTCCATCAGCAGGCTCGACGGCGACGGCCCCGGGGGCGCCGGGACGTGCACGCCGGCGAACCCGGAGGAGGCGTCCAGCCGTACCCACCCCTCGTCGGGCAGGTCGACGAACACCGCGAGACCGTCGACGGGCAGCACCGCCGCCAGCAGGGCCCGCACCGCGGTGAACATGGTGGGCGCGGACACCCCGCCGAGCAGAACCTCGCTGACCTGCCGTCGCACCTCGGAGACCCGCAGCAGCCAGGCCAGGTCCAGGTCCTCCTCGGCGAACCGGAAGACCCCGCACTCCAGCCGCTCCAGCCGGGCGAACGTCGGCTCCACCAGCGGCTCGGGCAGCACGTGCCCGTGCTGCGGGGCGATCATCGTGATCCGTGGGAAGCGGCGCCGGATCCGGTGCAGGCCGGCCGCCAGCAGCTCCCGGCTGGGCATGTAGTGCTCGTGGAACGGCCGGATCGCCTCGAACGCCTCGTCCGCATCGTGCATGACCAGACGCGTCGGGTCGGGGACGAAGCCGCCGAACAGGTCCGCCGAGAACAGCACCCCGGTCTGCTCCTCGTACGACACCAGGGCGCCGGGGAAGTGCAGGTACGGCGTGAGCTGGAACTGCAGCCGGCGGCCGTCGTCCAGCGGTATCTGCCAGTCGTGCTGCTCCACCTTGAGGATCGGCAGCGACGAGCCGTAGTGCACCAGCAGCGCCGCCGCCCGCCACTCGCTCACGACCGTCACGTCCGGGTGGGTGAGGACCTCGTCGAGCAGGGGCAGAGCGGCGACCACGTCGGGGTCCGCGTGGTGGCACACGACCCAGCGGATCGCCTCCAGCGGGACGACCTCGCGCACCTTGCGCAGCGTCTCGTCGATGGTCAGCGGCGAGCCTGGGTCGACCAGGGCGCTGTGGTTGCCGGCCTCGACCAGGTAGGCGTGGCTCTGGAAGTCGTCGTCCTCCAGCACGCTGCCGACCCACCAGATCCGCGGGGCGATCTCGACCGCATGGTCGAGGTCGGGCCGGTCGAGGTGGGGTCGGCCGTTCGCGGGGGCGGTCATGGTCGGGGCCGTCGCTGTCGCCGGTGCGGTCGCCGTGTCGTGGCCGTCGGTGCCGTGGCCGTCAGTGGTCGGCGTCCACGCCGGCCATGGTCCAGGGCACCTCGGTCCCCTGCAGCGGTGGCTCGGCGCCGCGGGGCCGCACCCCGTCGTCCGTCGTCACCAGGTTGCGACCGGACTCCTTGCTCACGTACATCAGCCGGTCGGCCCGGTCGAGCACGGTCTCCGCACCCTCGCCGGGCTGCGCGAGCGTGGCGCCGATGGACACGGTGACCCGGACCTGCTCGTCGGCCTCCTGGATCCAGGAGTGCTCGACCAGCATGCGCAGCCGCTCGGCGGACTGCTCCAGCGTGTTCGCGTCGGCGCCGGGGAGCAGCGCGACGAACTCCTCACCGCCCCAGCGGACCGGGAAGTCGGTGGAGCGCAGGCCGTTCGCGATGTTCTGGCCGACCATGCGCAGCACGGCGTCGCCCATCCGGTGTCCGCGGGTGTCGTTGACCGACTTGAAGTGGTCGACGTCGAGGAACAGCACCCCGAGGCTGGTCACCCCGGCATCGACGGCGGCGACCATCGGCTTGAGGTTGAGCATCCCGTAGCGGCGGTTGCCGATGCCGGTGAGCTCGTCGACGTACGCGTCCTCGTCCCGGTCGCTGGGAGCGTCCTCGGAGAACCGGGTCGCGCTGCGCTTGTGGAACAGCTCGATCGAGCCGACGATCTCGCCGGCCGGGTTGCGGATGGCGCGGCCCCTGACGGTGACCGGGACCCGGTGGCCCTCCTTGTGGTGCAGGTAGACGTGCGCCTCGCGCGACTTCCCGTCGCGCATCACCCCGAGGAGCGGGCAGCCGTGCAGGCACAGCTGGGCGCCGTTCTCGCTGACGTGCCGCAGGATCCCCTCGGAGCAGGAGTGGTTGAGCACCTCGTCGGCGGTGTAGCCGGTGAGCCGCTCCGCGCCTGAGTTCCAGTAGGTGATGACCCGCTCGCGGTCGACGAAGTACACGCCGTCGGTCAGCTGGTCCAGGATCTCCTGGTAGACCTGCTCGTCCACCACTCGCCTCCGTACCCCCGAGACGCCCTACGCCGGCAGCCACCCGGCCCTGGCGGCGCCGCCACCATCTTGCCCCGCCGTGGGGGGCTGATGCCCGGGGACGCCGCAGGTTCGCGGTCGGGGCCGGGGCCGGTGACAATGTCGCTCGTGCCCGAGCGACCCGACCTGAGCTGCGACGTCCTCGTCGTCGGCGCGGGTCCGGCCGGGTCGGCGGCCGCGGCGTGGGCCGCGCGGGCCGGCCTGGACGTGCTGCTGGCGGACAAGGCGGTGTTCCCGCGGGACAAGCCGTGCGGCGACGGGCTGACCCCCCGCGCCGTGCACGAGCTGGATGCGCTCGGGCTGTCGTCGTGGGTGTCGGGTCAGGCGCGCAACTGGGGGCTGCGGGCGGCCGGCTTCGGGCAGGAGCTGTACCTGCCGTGGCCCGGTGGCGCCCTGCCGTCGTACGGCGCGGCCTCCCCGCGGACGGAGCTGGACGCCCGGGTGCTGCAGGTCGCGGTCGAGTCCGGCGCGCGGCTGCTGGACGGGGCGCGCGCGGTGGCGGTGTCGTACGACGGCTCCCGGGTGGGGGCGGTGTCGTTCCGGCGCGGCAACGTGACGACGACGGTGGGCTGCCGGTGGCTTGTCGTGGCGGACGGCGCGCGCTCGCAGCTGGGCAGGCTGCTCGGCCGGGAGTGGCACCGAGACACGGCGTATGGCGTGGCCGCCCGGGCGTACGTGAAGAGCGGGCGCAGCGACGACCCGTGGATCTCCTCGCACCTGGAGCTGCGGGGCGCGGCGGGCGAGGTGCTGTCGGGCTACGGCTGGCTGTTCCCGCTCGGCTCCGGCGAGCTGAACATCGGCGTCGGCACGCTGGCGACCGCCCGGCACCCCGCGGACGTGAACCTGCGGGCCCTGCTGGACCAGTACGCCCGAGAGCAGCGCGAGGACTGGCAGCTGTCCGGTGACGTGCGGGCGCCGTGGTCGGCGCTGCTGCCGATGGGCGGTGCCGTGTCCGGGGTGGCCGGGCCGAACTGGGTGCTGGTCGGCGATGCCGCGGGGTGCGTGAACCCGCTGAACGGTGAGGGCATCGACTACGGCCTGGAGACCGGGCACCTGGCGGGGGACCTGTTGGCGTCCGTGGCCGCCGGTCGCGCGGTGGGCGTGGGCGGGCGGTACGGCGCGGACCTGACCTCGGCCTGGCCGGCGCTGCTGCGGGAGCGGTACGGCGAGGCGTTCTCGATCGCGCGGCGGCTGGCCGGGCTGCTCACCGTGCCGGGGTTCCTGCCCACCTTCGGACCGGTGGGGATGCGCTCGCGGGTGCTGATGACGGTCGCGCTGCGGGTGATGGGCAACCTGGTCACCCCGGAGGACCGCGACACCGTGGCCCGGGTCTGGCGCGCCGCCGGCCGCGCCTCGATCACCCTGGACACCCGCCCCCCGTTCTCCTGACCCGGGTCCCTGAGTTGGGCACACGATCCGCTTAGCGGATCGTGTGCCCAACTCACGCGGCGTGTCGCGGGCGAAACTGGCAACACGGACCGGGTGACGTGACGGGTGGGACGTACGGGACCCGCGCGACCCGCGCCCGGGCGGCCGCCGGGTGCCAGGATGGACGGGTGGATGACCTCGTCGAGCCTCCGGTCAACGCGCTGCTGGCCGGTCGCGAGGGCCTGCTGGTCCGGCTGAACTGCAAGCCCGGCATGCGGCCGGCGCTGCTGGACGCCCTCAACCGCTACGCCGACGGCCTCGAGGAGGAGCCGGGCACCGAGATGTACGTGGTCGCCCTGGACCCCGACGACGCGGACATCGTGTGGCTGTTCGAGATCTTCAAGGACGAGCAGGCCCAGGTCGACCACCGGTCCGCGCCCGGGTTCGCGCGGATGCTGGAGGAGATGGGCACGCTGCTGTCCCAGGGCCCGGGGGTGCTGCGGATGAACCCGCTGCGGATGCACTTGCAGCGCGCCGTGCTGGACGACGACCTGTCGCTGTAGCCGCTGTCCCAGTAGCCCGGCCGGCCCTGAGTCGGCCCTCAGCCGGGAACCAGGCCGTCAGCCGGGCAGCAGGCCCTCCGTACGCAGCCAGGCCGCCGTCCGCTCGATCCCCTCGTCGAGGTCCACCCGCGGCTGCCAGCCCAGCGACCGGATCGCGGCGGAGCTGTACGCCGCCCGCCGGCGCAGGTAGCGGATCGTCTGCCGGTCCAGGTCCAGCGCCCGCGCCCACGACTGCGGCAGCACGGCGGCCACGGATCCCACCAGCGGCTCGGCCAGCCAGCCCGGCAGCGACGGCGCCCACCGCAGCCCGGCCAGCTCGGCGAACCGGCCCCAGAACTCCCGCGACAGCGTCCGCGGCCCGTCGGTCACGATCCACGGGCGACCGCCGGCGACCGCTCCCCCGGCGGCCAGCAGCGCGTCGACCGCGTCCACCAGGTTGTCCACGTACACGTGGTTGAGCACCGCGTCGCGCGGATCGACGTACAGGAACGTCCCGTTGCGCATGTGCTCCACCGGCCGTCGCACCCACGGCACCGACCCCGGCCCGTACACGTCGCCCGGACGCACCACGTACACGTCGAACGTGCCCGGGTCGTGCAGGTCGCGCAGCAGGTACTCCGACCGGATCTTGCTGGCGCAGTAGGGGTTCGACGCCGGGTCCAGCGGACCGTCCTCGGCGCAGCCCTCCGGGAAGGAGAAGCCGTGCACCATCACCGAGGACAGATGGACGTACGACGCGGCGCCGGCCTCCCGCGCCGCCAGCGCGACGGTTCGCGGCGCCACCGCGTTGACCCGGTCGAACGCGACCCACGACCCGGACTCCGCGACGATCGCCGCGGTGTGGAGGACCAGGTCCGCGCCGGCGACCAGCTGCCGTACGTCGGACTCAGCTGTCACGTCCCCGACGACGAGCCCGCCGCCCGGTCCGGTCGCCTCGAGCTCGGCGGCCAGCCCCGGGTCCGCGGCGGCCACGGAGGGAAGGTCCAGCCCGCGCACCACGGCTCCGCGGGCCGCGTGGTGCCGGGCGAAGGCCCGGCCGAGGAAGCCGCCCACCCCGGTGATCGCGACCACCGGGTGCGGGCCGCCTGCACCCGCGCCGCCGCCCGCCCGGGAGCCCGTGTCCACCGTCATGGGCCCATCGTCGTACGCGACGCCGGTCACCGTCCGGCGGACCCGGTCGCGCGCGGTGGCCGGGGCGCGGAAGGATGGCCACCGTGAAGAAGGTGACCCTGGAGCAGCTGGCCGGCGTCCTGTCCGACCTCCCGCCCAATCCCCGCGTCGTCGCGTCCGGCAACTTCGCCGCCCCGAAGTCCCTGCTGGACGTGCTGGACCGGACCGTCCCGGAGTACCGCCTCAACGTGCTCAACGCCCAGCCCGGGCTGCCCGAGCGCGACGGCGTCATCCACGAGACGTCCTTCGTCGGCCCCGGGGTGCGCCGCAGCCCGCGGCTGGACTACGTACCGTGCCGGCTGAGCATGGTGCCGGTGCTGTGGCGCCGGGCGCTGCCGCCGGACGTCGTCCTGCTGCACACCAGCGCCCCTCGGCACGACACGGTCAGCCTCGGCACCGAGGTCAACGTGCTGCCCGCGGCCATCGAGGCGGCCCGGGAGCGCGGCGGCCTGGTGATCGTGCAGTCCAACCCGCAGATGCCCTACACGTACGGCGACGCGCAGATCTACGACCACGAGATCGACTACCTGGTCGAGGTGGACGAGCCGCTGGCCACGCACAACCCGCTGGACCCCGGCGAGATCGCCACCCAGATCGGCGCCCGGATCGCCGCACGCGTGGAGGACGGGTCGACCTTGCAGCTGGGCATCGGCGCGGTCCCTGATGCGGTGCTGGCCGCCCTGATCGAGCGCAAGGGCCTGCGGATCTGGACCGAGATGTTCAGCGACGGCGTGCTGCCGTTGAAGGAGCGCGGCTGCTTCGACGAGGACGTGCCGCTGACGGCGTCGTTCGTGTTCGGCTCCCGCGATCTGTACGACTGGATCCACCTGAACAAGCGGGTCCGGATGATGCGGACGGAGCGCACGAACGACCCCGGCCAGATCGCCCGCCAGCCGAAGATGACCTCGGTCAACGCAGCGCTGCAGGTGGACCTGTTCGACCAGGCCAACGCCAGCCGGATCAAGGGCCGGATCTTCTCCGGCTTCGGCGGCTCGACCGACTTCATCGTCGGCGCGCTGCACTCCCGCGGCGGCCAGTCGTTCATCGCGCTGGCGTCGTGGCATCCCAAGGCGCAGGTGTCGACGATCGTGCCGCTCATCGACGAGCCGGTGACGTCGTTCCAGCACAGCGCCGTGGTCACGGAGAACGGCGTGGCGGAGGTGTTCGGCCGCAGCCAGACCGAGCAGGCCCGCAACATCATCGAGCAGGCCGCGCACCCGCAGGTCCGTGAGGAGCTGTGGGAGGAGGCCGCCGCGCTCGGCCTCACCTGATCCCGGAGGTCGGGGACAGCCCTGGAGATTCGGCGCCAGTGGCGCCAGAATGGCGCCATGCCGAGTATCCAGGTCAAGGACGTCCCCGAGGAGACCCACCGGGTCCTGCGGCAGCGAGCCGCCGCGGCGCACCAGTCGTTGCAGGAGTACCTGCTGGCGCACCTGATCGCGGAGGCGTCGCGCCCCACTCTGGACGAGGTGCTCGACCGGGCCGGAGGGCGGTCCGGCGGACATCTGCCCCTGCGCGACTCTGTCGACTGGGTCCACGGCGACCGTGCTCGTCGTTGACGCCAGCGTCCTGGTCACCGCGCTGGCCGATGACGGTGCCGACGGTGACCGGGTCCGCGCCCGCCTTCGTGGCGAGGAGCTCGCGGCGCCGGAGCTCGTCGACCTGGAGGTCCTGTCGGTCCTGCGCAGGGCCGTGCAACGCGGGGCGCTGGACGACCGTCGGGCGCTGCTCGCGCTGGCCGACCTCATCGACCTGCCGATGTACCGAGCACGGCACACGCCCTTGGCGGCCGCGGTGTGGGAGCTGCGCGACGACGTGACCTCGTACGACGCGGCCTACGTCGCGCTCGCCGCCGTGCTGGAATGCCCGCTGCTGACCGGCGACCGCCGCCTGGCGCGTGCGGTCGGTTCCCGCTGCGATGTCGAGGTGCTGTGACATGCTCGCGCCGTGCCCGAGCTGCCCGAGGTGCAGGCCCTGGCGGCGTACGTCGCCGAGCGGGCCACCGGGCTGCTCGTCGCCCGGGTCGAGCTGGCCGCGATCAACGCGCTGAAGACGTACGACCCCCCGATCACGGCGCTGCAGGGCGCACACGTGGTGGGGGCGAGTCGGCGGGGGAAGTTCCTCGACGTCGCGCTGGTCACCGAGGACGGCGAGCCGGTGCACCTGGTCGTCCACCTGTCCCGCGCCGGCTGGCTGCAGTGGCGGGAGGAGGTGCCGTCCGCGCGCCCGCGCCCGGGCAAGGGGCCGCTGGCGCTGCGGCTGGCCTTCGTCAATGACGACGGCGAGCCCGCGGGCGGCGTCGACGTGACGGAGGCGGGCACCCGGAAGGGCCTGGCGGTGTACGTGGTGCGCGACCCGTCGGTCGAGGTCCCGGGGATCGCGCGACTCGGCCCGGACCCGCTGGACGACGCGTTCACGTTCGACGCACTGCGATCGATCCTCGCGTCGGCCGGGGGGAAGCAGGTCAAGGGCGTGCTGCGCGACCAGTCGGTGATCGCGGGCATCGGCAACGCGTACTCCGACGAGATCCTGCACGTCGCGAAGCTGTCCCCGTACGCGCCCGCCGGCCGGCTGTCCGACGAGGAGACGGCCGCGTTGTACGAGGCGATCCGGGCGACGCTCACCGACGCGGTCGCGCGGTCGGTGGGTCAGGGCACCGGCACGCTGAAGTCGGAGAAGAAGGCCGGGATGCGGGTGCACGGCCGCACCGGCGAGGCCTGCCCGGTGTGCGGCGACACGGTCCGCGAGGTGTCGTTCGCGGACTCGTCCCTGCAGTACTGCGCGACCTGTCAGACCGGCGGAAAGCCGTTGGCGGACAGGCGGATGTCCCGCCTGCTGAAGTAGGTCCGGGTCGCCGCGCCGTCAGCGCACGCGGCGCAGGTAGCCGCGCGGGTTCTGCGTCACGTAGTACTTCTCCCGCGACTCGTCCGGCTCGAACCGGTCGGTCTCCGCGAGGAACGCGTCGACGGCCTCCATCGGGCCGGGACCGAACTTCGGCAGCACCGGGTGTCCGTTGATGTCGGTGTCCTCGACGATGACGTACGACCCGGTGGTGACCAGCTCCGACAGCACGCGCAGCTCCCCCAGCACGTGGTCGCGGGAGTGGTCGCTGTCCAGCACGACCAGCACGTGCCCGCCGTCGTCAGGCATCAGCTCGCGGACGCGGTCGACGATGCCGGGGTCGGTGGACGAGCCGAGCAGGTACGTGATCCGGTCGTGCTCCGGGCGCCCCTGCAGGTCATCGATGTCGACGGTGACCACCCGGCCGTGCCCGATCAGGTCCAGCTGGTCGGCGAACCACAGCGCGGACCCGCCGTACCGCGTCCCGGTCTCCACGACCAGCGACGGCTTGAGGTCCCACAGGATCTCGCCGTAGACCCACATGTCCAGCGGCAGCTTGAGGATGCGGTTGCCGCGGTAGAACGTGTTGCGCCAGGTGCGCGGGGCCCGGTGGTAGTAGAGCCGGTGGTACTGGTCCGCGATCGCCTGGACGATCGGCGCCGGCGGCTCCGGCGAGGGGTCCTTGACCGGCTGGTACAGCGCGGTGAACGCCTGCGCGATCGGCTCGACCAGGTCCTCGGGGACGGCGCGGTGCTCCTCGCCCTCGGCGGTGGCGGCGGCGGCGATCTCGTGCAGGTACGCGGCTACCAGCGGTGCCAGCTTGGCCCGGTCGGCGGGGCTCAGTTGGCCCTTGCGCGCGGCCTTCGCGAGCTCGTCGACCACGGTCTCCTCGACCGGTGACGGCCGGCCCCGGCGACGGCCCCGGCGTACCAGGGTGGTGACCCGGCCGGTCGAGGCGGCGTCCCAGCGGCGCGCGGCCTCGCGGCGCAGCGGATCGGGCACCCACGACGCGCTCGGCATGCCGACGAGCCTAGTGCCCCCTCGCCGTGGCCCCCCAAGCCCACACGGTCGCGGCCCACGGGGTCCTGGCAGGCACGGTCCCGCGGGCTCCTCCCCCTTCCGACGGAATGAGTCCAGGCGTTGCTTAGCGGCCCGAAACCGGGGCACAAGCAACGCCTGGACTCATTCGGCCGCGGCGGGTGCGGCGTGGGAGCGCGTCAGGCGAGGGAGTCGCGGAGGGCGTCGAAGAGGACCTGGTCCCGGTCGGAAGTCACCTCCCACACCATGGCGCCGCCGAGCCCGTGCTCGGTGATGAAGGCGCCCTTGGCGCGGATGGACTGCGGGTCGTCGTACGAGATCCACAGCCCGGTGGTCGGGTCATAGAGGTACCTCGCCATCACGTTGACGACGCTGACGTCGACGCCGTTGTCCAGGAACCGCTGCCGCCGGCGGACGACGTACCCGCTCGACGGCGCTGGCTGGTCGCCGAGCTCGACGCTGCCAGCGGCTCGGCCGGCTCGACCGGCGAGCACGACCTGCCCGACCCGCACGTGGTCGGCATCGACCGGTACCCGGTGGTCTTCGCCCGCATCGCGACCGCCGTCGACGCCCTCACCCGCGCCGCCGCAGCCGTCACCGCCCGCCGGGTACCGACGGAATGAGTCTGGGCGTTGCTTTCGGGCCGATGTCGGGCCTCCAAGCAACGCCCAGACTCATTCGGCCGAAGAGGGGCCGGGGGGTCGGTGGCGAAGCAGGAGGGTGCGGCGGTAGGAGCGGCAGACGTCGTAGGACGGGAGCGCGCCGGCGTCGGCGGCGTCCGCGAGCGTCGGGGCGGCGGCGTCCTTGTCGGACAGCAGCAGCTCCAGCCCTTCGGGCCAGGGCAGCGCCAGGGCGGGGTCCAGCGGGTGCACCCCGTGCTCGCGGCCGGGGGCGTACGGCTCCGAGCACGCGTACAGCACCGCTGCGTCGTCGGTGAGCGCGCAGAACGCGTGCCCGAGCCCCTCGGACACGTACACCGCCCGCCGCGTCTCGCCGTCCAGCAGCACCGCCTCGTGCGCGCCGTACGTCGGCGACCCCACCCGGATGTCGACGACCACGTCGAGCACCGCGCCGTGGACGCACTGCACGTACTTGGCCTGGCTCGGCGGCACGTCGGCGTAGTGGACGCCGCGGATCGTGCCGCGCCGCGACACCGACAGGTTCATCTGCGCCAGGTCCAGCCCGTGCCCGACCGCCTCGGCGAACGACGAGGCCGTGAACGCCTCCAGGAACACCCCTCGGTCGTCGGAGTGCTGGCGCGGCGTGAACTCCCACGCGCCCTCGATGCCCAGCTCGCGCACGTCCACGGGCGGCGACGCTAGCAGCGCCGCGCGGGGAACCCCTCCGTACACTCGCCGCGTCCCACGTCCGGCGAGCCGCACTCGCACGCCGCATCCCGTCCCCCACGAAGTCGAGAGCCGCGTGATCGACGTCCAGCCGCCGCAGCCGGCCGACCGGCGCACCCGCGTCGTTGCGGCCTCCGTCGGCGGCGCCCTGGGGGCGATCATCCTCATCCTGGCTGTCTGGTGGGTCGGTGCGGCTGACGCTGCCTGGGACCGCATCTCCGCCGCAGAGGAGTCCGTGGCTCAGGCGCAGGACGCCCTTGACGCAGACGGCCCGAGCGCGGCCCTCCCGCCCCTCGACGTAGCCGTCGAGGCTGCCAGTGCTGCCCGCACGGCTGCGCTGGCCCCCCCGGTCGTCGTGGGCGCCCTGGCGGGTGGGCCGGATGGCTGGGGCACCGACGTGGTGCGTGCCGTCTCGGCCGCGAACGATCTCGTCACGGCCGCGAGCGGCGTCGCTCGCTCGTATGAGGAGGCGGCGGGCGGTGCCACTGGCGATTCAGGCCTCTTCGTCGATGGCCGCGTCGACCTCGATCGGCTGGACGAGACCGTCGCGAGGGTGGAGCAGGCCCGCGACCTGGCGGCCCGAGGTACCGCCACCGTGGGCCGGCTCGGCACCTGGTTCCCGGGTGTGGCGTCGGTGCAGCGGGCGAAGCGGGAAGCGCTGGACCAAGCGGAGGCCCTCGAGGGTGCGCTGGACGACGCGGTTCCGCTGCTCCAGCGACTCCCCGACGCGCTGGGTGCCGAGGGGCAGCGTCGCTACCTGGTGGCACTCCTCAACCCGGCGGAGCTCCGGGCCACCGGGGGGGCGCCGCTCACGGTCGCGGTCATCGCAGCCGACGACGGTCGGGTGTCCATTCCGATCAGCGGGACGTTCTCCGAGCTGCGCCCAGAGGACGAGTTGCACACCTGGGACCGCGTTGCACAGCAGCCGTTCGCACGACTCCCCGACAGGCCGGACAAGTTCGCGAACTCCAACAACCACCCGGACTTCCCCACATCGGCCCAGGACATGATGCGGTCGTGGGCCGCGTACGGGCTTCCACCGGTCGACGGAGTCATCGCCCTGGACATGACCGCGGTGGAGGCGATGCTGCGGGCTACCGGGCCAGTCGACTCCCCCTTCGGCCCCATCACCGCCGATAACGTCGTCCAACGGCTGCTGATCGACGCCTACGCTGATTTCGGCAACGAGGGCAGGGAGACACGTCGCGCCCTCAACCAGCAGCTCCTGGAGACGGTCCTCGACAAGCTCACGTCAGGCAAGGACTTGCTGTCAGTGACACGGCAGATCCTGACGACCGCTGAGGGGCGGCACGTGCAGGTCTACGTGGATGACCCGGCGTTGCAGGCCGCCGTCACCCGCTCGGGGTTGGATGGTGGCCTCCATCCCGAAGTGGGTCAGGACCGCATTGCGGCGTACACCACCAATACGACGGGGTCCAAGCTGGACGTGTTCCAGGCGCGGGCCATCGATCAGGTGGTGCGGTTGAAGGCTGATGGCGGCGCCGATGTTGTGCGCAATGTCATCGTTCGCAACGATGCCCCGCCCTTCGACCCTGGGTCCGCAGCTGGAACGCCGAACCCGGAGGACCTCGGGGACGGTCGCTACTACGAGGAGCGAGACGCCCGGAACCAGTTCTTCGTCTACCTGCCGGAGGCAGGCACGGTGACCGGAACCGGAGGCACTTGGCAGGTGAACCCGCGCGTGTGGGACGACGGTGTGGGCGGTCGCCTCATCCGCGCGTTCGGCACCGTCAACCAGGGGGCGGAGGCCATCGTTCGAGTCGACTACTCGCTGCCCGCGGGGACCTTCGGGTCCGGAGGTGCGATCACCTATCGGGCGCTGGTCGAGCCGCAGGCTGTCTGGCGCAATCCGGTCGTGAAGATCACCGTGGTCCCTCCACCCGGCTGGCGGATGACGACGGAGGGCTCCACGCCCGACGGCTGGACGCTGCAGCCTGACTCCTCGGCGGTCCTGGAGATTCCGCTGACCTCCCGGTTCGACGCCGCCGTCTCCGCGGTGCGGTGAGCCCGGCGCACGCCGCGCCGTAGGCTGCGGGCTCGTGGCGAACGGAGCGTCGAAGCTGGTCGGTCGGGTCCGCGGCCTCGCGGGCCGCGGGAGCGTCCCGGAGGCACCGCAGACCCCGGTCGACGTGTGGATGGCCGAGACCCGGCGCCGCACCGACTCGGTCGCCCGGACCGACCTCCTGGTCGAGCTGCCCGCGGCGCTGCCCGACCCCGACGCTGGACCGGACGGACCGGACTACTCCCGACCCGACCTGACCCTGGTGCTGCTGCTGTCGGACGGGGAGAACGCCCCGGAGACGCTGCGCGAGCTGGTCCGCGACCTCGCGGGAGAGGACGTCGAGGAGTTCATCGACGAGCTCACCGTCGACGTCGTCGCGGTGCTGCGCGGGATGACCGGGGAGAAGGCGGCCGCGGTGGCCCGGCGGTACGCCGAGAACCCGCAGGTGCGACTGGGTGCGGCCGGGCGGGACGCGAGTGACGGCGCCTGCTGGGACCTGGCCCTGGGCCTGGTGCGGGCGCCGGTCGCCGTGTTCGCCCAGGGCCTGGCGCCCACGGTCAACGGGCACTGGCTGCCCGACCTGGTGAAGCCGCTGGAGGACCCGGACGTCCGGGTCACCGAGCCCAGCATGCGGGTGGTGTCCGTACGCCGGCGCGAGGTGCCCCCGCCGCGGCCGTTCGGCATGTGCCTGGCCGCCCGGACCGAGGAGGTCCGCGGGGCGGGCGGGTTCGACCCGGAGTCGCCGCAGCCCGTCGCCGACCTGGTGGCGCGGCTGCGGGAGACGTACGGCGGGGGTCCGGCGGTCTCGAACCTCACCGTCGAGTCCCGGGCGTACGCGGTGGCCCCGGCGCCCGGGCGGCGCCCGCCCCGGCGTGACCCGGTTGTGCCGCCCAAGCCGCGCGGGCGGGGGGCCTGGGGCGGTCCGGCGCTGCCGGAGGAGATCCCCTCGCTGGCGTGGTCGATCTGGACCCCGGTCCCCTACGGGCGGCAGCGGCTGCGGTGGGGCGACTACTACTTTGCGCTGTCGTTGGCCGACGCGCTGCGGCGGCTGGGCCAGCAGGTCTCGGTCGACTTCGTGGAGTCGATGTACCGGCGCGCCAACGACGTGGCGGACGTGGTCCTGGCGCTGCGCGGGCTGCAGCGGTACGAGCTCCCGCCCGAGTCGGCGGTGTCGATGATGTGGGTGATCTCGCACCCGGAGCTGGTCGACGTCGCGCACGAGCTGGCCGGCTGGGACGCGGTTTTCGCGGCCGGGCCGTCGTGGGCCCGATCGGCGGCCCGCAAGTCCGGCCGTCCGGTGGAGACGCTGCTGCAGTGCACCGACGCGACTCGCTTCCACCCGGGTGCGGAGGCCCGCGAGCAGGACGCCGGCTCGGTGCTGTTCGTCGGCAACGCCCGGGGGGTGCGGCCCGCGGTCGCCTCGGCGCTCGAGGCCGGGCTCGGTGAGCCGGGTCCGGACGGCGCGCCGCCGGCGCTGGCGGTGTACGGCCAGGAGTGGGAGGGCCTGCTGCCCGACGGCGTACTCCGCGGTCGGCTGGTGGCCAACGAGGACCTGCCGGGTGCGTACGCGGCTGCCCGCGTGGTGCTCGCGGACCACCAGGAGGACATGCGTCGGCTGGGGTTCGTGAACAACCGGCTCTTCGATGCGGCGGCGACCGGGGCCCGCGTGGTGTGCGACGAGGTGCCGGGGGCGGCCGACGCCTTCGGCGGACTGGTGCGCCCGTACGCCTCCGACGCGGAGTTCGCCGCCCTCGTGGCGCCCGACGCCGAGGGCTGGCCGGATCCCGACGCGGCCCGCGCCGCCGCGGAGGCCGTGGTGGCCGAGCACTCCTTCGACGCCCGCGCCACCCGCCTGCTCGCGGACGCCCTCACCCGCCGCGCTCTCCTGCGCGGCTGACCCGGGGCCCGGGGGTCCACCGGCGGACCCGGTCCGCCCGAAATCCCCGCGAGTGACCAGAAAGGGCCTGCCCGGGCCGCGGAACCTGGGCCCCTTCTGGAGTCTCGCGGCGATCTTGCGGGAGCCGGGGGGGCGCGACGCGCGTCCGAGCGAGGGTTTTCGGGATGCGGGGCCGCCCGGGTTAGCCTGGACCGACGACGAGGCTGGGTTCGCCGCATCCCCTGTTGCCCTGGAGCGAGCCGGCACCGACGGGTGGGCACGTCCGCCTACCCCACCGAGGAGGACGTGGATGCGCTTCGCGCGGACGCTGATCACTGTGACCGCCGCCACCGCCGTGGCGTTCGGCGCCCTTGCCGCCGTGCCTGCGGGAGCCGTCCCCGTCCCGACGACGGCCGGAGCGCCCGCTGCGGTCGCCGTCCCGGACGCGACCGACGTCGTCGCGAAGAAGAAGGCGACGAAGAAGCCCAAGGAAACGAAGAAGCCGTCGACCTACAAGGTGTATCCGGCGCAGTTCGGCCTGCACGTGTCTGGTGTGAACCAGGGTGCGGACTGGCCGACCGTCCGGGTCGGCAGCCTGCGGCTGTGGGACACGAGCACCGGCTGGGCCCAGGTGGAGAAGAAGCCCGGTGAGTACGACTGGACGAGCCTCGACGCCGCCCTGGCCGCGGCGAAGAAGGCAGGCACCAAGGACATCCTGCTGGTTCTCGGAACCACTCCGGAGTGGGCCGCGACGAAGATCGTCGAGGGCTACGACTACCCGCTGCCCGGCTCCGCCTCGGCGCCGAAGAACTTCGACGACTGGGACACCTGGGTCCGCACGGTGGCTACCCGCTACCAGGGCCAGATCCGGGCGTACCAGGTCTGGAACGAGGCCAGCCTGCTCAACTTCTGGAACGGGACCCCCGACCAGATGGGCGAGCTCACCGAGCGCGCGTACAAGATCATCAAGTCCATCGACCCCAAGGCGATCGTGGTCGCGGCCAGCACCACGACCCGGCTCGAGGGCTCCTACCTCCGCTTCTTCCCGCCGTACCTACAGAGCCTCAAGGAGCGGGGCTGGCCCGTTGACGCCTTCGCCGGGCACTTCTACCCGCCGGGCGACGGCACCCCGAACGACCGCGTCGCGCTGATCCAGCTGGTGCAGAACGAGCTGAAGAAGGCGGGGGCTCCCAAGAAGCCGCTGTGGGACACCGAGTCCAACTTCGGTCTGGCCGGACCTGGTGACATCCCCAAGCAGGAGCTCACCGGGAGCAAGGCAGCCGCGTGGGTCTCGCGCGCGCTTCTCGACTCGGTGCGCACAGGGCTCGCCCGCACCTACTGGTACCTGTGGTCGCCCCCGTACCCGCTGCTCGGGATCCAGCTGAACTCGCAGACCACCTCCGCCAAGGCGTGGCAGACGACGTACGACTGGGTCGCGGGCGGCAAGGTCGCCTGCACCACGTACAAGAACCTGGTCCGCTGCACCGTGACCAAGGGCGGTAAGACGTCGACGATCGCCTTCGCGACGACGGGCACGCGCACGATCCTGTCCCCGACCGGGACGGACCAGCGCTGCAACGTGCTCGGATCCTGCGTGTCCGCCAAGGCGCGGGCGAAGGTCAAGGTGGGCGGCTCGCCGGTCTGGTTCGGTCCGGCCACGTCCTGAGCCACGTCCCCCGGGAGATCTCTGCTGTGCGAGGCCGGGTGAGTGTCGCCGTCTGTCTGGCAGTCATGACGGTGGCAGCAACGCTGCTGGCAGCGACGCCTGCCCAGGCCGCGCAACGTGTCGACCCGGGCTTCTTGGGCATCCATGTGCCGGGTGTGCAGGGAGGGCTCTGGCCCACGGTCGGCGTCGGCAGCGTGCGGCTGTGGGACACCGACACGGCGTGGGCCCAGGTCGAGCGACGCCCCGGTCGCTACGACTGGAGAGCGCTGGACTCGGCAGTGGCAACGGCCAGAAGGAATCGGGCCTCGATCCTTCTCGTCCTGGGACCGACTCCCACGTGGGCGGCGTCCCGCAAGGCGCCCGGGTACGACTACCCGGTGCCCGGGGCCGCGTCGCCTCCGCGAAACGTCACGTGGTGGGACCGGTACGTCACCAAGGTGGTCACCCGCTACAAGGGCCGCATCCAGGCGTACCAGGTCTGGAACGAGGCCAGCCTGCTCAACTTCTGGAACGGCACCCCCGCCCAGATGGCCGATCTCACCGCCCGTGCGTACAAGATCGTCAAGAAGATCGATCCGAAGGCCAAGGTCGTCGGGGCCAGCACGACCACGCGGCTGGTCGGGTCCTACCAGCGCTTCTTCCCGCCGTACTTGCGCGCTCTCAGATCCCGCGGCTGGCCGGTGGACGTGTTCGCCGGGCACTTCTACCCGCCGGGGACCGGAGATCCCGCCGACCGCGCCGCGCTGATCCAGCTGGTGCAGCGGGAGCTGCGTCGCGCGGGTGCGCCGAAGCGGCCGCTGTGGGACACCGAGTCCAACTTCGGGCTCGCCGGACCGGGCACGGTGCCGTACCGGAGCATCACCGGGGCCAAGGCGGCGGCGTGGACCGGGGCCGCGTACATGGACTCGCTGCGGCTGGGGGTGTCCCGGACCTACTGGTACGCGTGGACGTCGGGCCCCTACGACCTGCTCGGGGTCCAGGCCTACCCGGGCACGCCGGCAGCGAAGGCGATGGGGACGCTGGACCGGTGGCTGCGCGGGGCCCGCGTCCAGCGCTGCTCGTCCCGGGGAGCAGTCCGGGCCTGTGACGTCGTGAAGTCCGGTCGTCGTGCCACGATCATGTGGACGTCCGGATCACGGGTCGTCGTGGCGGCCCCTGCGGGCACGAAGAAGCGATGCACGGTGCGCCGTTGGTGCCGAGCGACGAAGCCGGGGGCCTCGGTTCGCCTCACCACGTCACCCGTATGGTTTGGCCGGTGACCGCCCGTCACGAGGTGATCGGTGCCACCATGATCACGGACCCGGGGACCTCCCGGGTGCTCGGTCGGGGGACGACCCAGGAGGCGCCGTGCGCATCGCGATGATCGGGACCCGGGGGGTCCCGGCTCGCTACGGCGGCTTCGAGACGGCGGTCGAGGAGATCGGCAAGCGGCTGGTCAAGCTCGGGCACGAGGTCACGGTCTACTGCCGCAACCCCGGGCAGCACGAGACCGAGTACCTCGGCATGCGCCTCGTCAACCTCCCCGCGCTGCGGACCAAGACCACCGAGACGCTGTCGCACACCGCGGTGTCCAGCGTGCACGCGGTCACCCGGGACCACCCGGACGTGGCGTTCGTGTTCAACGCCGCCAACGCGCCGCTGGTGCCGATGCTGCGGGCGGCGCGGATCCCGACCGCGGTGCACCTCGACGGCCTGGAGTCGTTGCGGGAGAAGTGGCGCGGCATGGGCGCGCGCTACTACACCTGGGCCGAGGGCGCCTCGGTGCGCTGGGCCGACGCCGTCATCGCCGACGCGTGGGCGATCGCCGCGCACGTGCAGGAGCGGTACGGCCGCGACAGCGTCTACATCCCGTACGGCGCCCCCATCATCGAGCCCGGGTCGGATCGGCTGTCCGAGCTCGGGCTGTCCGCGGACGGCTACCACCTGGTGGTCGCGCGGTACGAGCCGGAGAACCACGTGCTCGACGCCGTGCAGGGCTACCGGGCGTCTTCGGCGTCGGCGCCGCTGGTCGTGGTCGGGGACTCGCCGTACTCGAAGTGGTACGTGGAGTCGGTCCGTGAGGCGGCTGCCGGTGACCCTCGGGTCCGCCTGGTGGGCAGCGTCTACGACCAGGAGCTGCTGGACCAGCTGTACGGGCACTGCACGACGTACGTGCACGGGCACTCGGTCGGCGGCACGAACCCGTCGCTGCTGCGCGCCATGGGCGCGGGTGCTCCCGTGCTGGCGTGGGACGTGGACTTCAACCACGAGGTCACCAACGAGCACGCACTGTTCTGGGACTCCCCGTCCACGCTCGCGCTCCTGCTGGACGGCCTGGAGGCCGAGCCGGACCCCGCGGACCTCGGGTCGCCGGGCCTGGCCGACGAGGTGGCCGCGGCCTCCCGCAGCGGCCGGCGGCACGCGGCAAAGGCGTACCGCTGGGACGACGTCGCCGACGACTACGAGCGACTGGCCGAACGGCTGCCGGTGCTGCACGCGGAGCACCGCGAGGCGCGCGCCCGAGCGGGCCGCGCCCGGTCCGCACGTCGCCGGTCCGCGCGGGCCGACCGGCGCCGGGCCGATGTCGACCGAGCCGGCGCCGACCGGGCCGCGACTGGTCGTGCCTGAGGGCTCGCTCGTCCCTGGCAGTCCGCGACCCCCGGTCGCGTCGGACGTCACTGCCCTCGTCGTCACGCACGACGGCGAGCGGCACATCGAGGAGCAGCTGGACTCGATCCTCACCCAGACCGTGCTGCCCGGCGTCGTGCTCGTGGTGGATGACGCCTCGCTGGACGGGACCCGGGCGATCGTGGCGGAGGTGGCCCGCTCCTCTCCGGTGCCGATCGAGTTGGTGCCGACGGACGGGTCGGGGGCGCCGGACCTGAAGACTCGGGTCGCGGGCAACGTGCAGTTCGGGCTGGCGATGACTGCGTCCTGCCCGGTGACGATGCTCGCGGACCAGGACGACGTGTGGCTGCCGGACCGGCTGGAGACGCAGCGGGCGCTGCTGCTGGGGACGCCGGGGGCGTTGGTGGTCGCCGGCGACGGGGTCCTGGTGGACGAGAACGGCGCGGTCCTCGGGGGACGGCTCCGCGACCGGTTCCCGGTGCCGGACGACTGGGGGCTCATGGCGCCGGCGGCTCGGATGCGGATGTCGCTGCGGATGCCGTTCGTGACCGGCGCCGCGATGGCGGTGACGTCGGAGTGCGTCGAACTGATGACGCCGATCCCGGCCGGGTGGCTGCACGACCGGTGGGCGACGCTGGTGGCCGCGGCCCGGGACGGGCTGGTGCTGCAGATCGACCCGGTGGTGCGCTACCGGGTGCACGAGGGCCAGGCACTGGGCGACCGGCAGATGGCGCTGGGGGCTGATGGCCCGAGGTGGCGGCAGGTGCTGGCCCGGGGGGCGTCGCCGGTCCAGGCCGTGCAGCGGGCCCGGCACGTGGTCTCGCGGATCCGCCCGCTCGCGCTGGACGACTCCGTGGCGGAGGAGCTCGGCTGGCCCGCCCTCCTCCGCTCCGCCCGCGCCACCGCCTGAGCCCAAGCCCCGCGCGCCGGCGCCCAAGATCCCCGCGAGACACCAGAAAGAGCCCGGTTCCGGGTCCGAATGCTTGCCCCTTCTGGCTACTCGCGGCGATCTTGCGGGTCCGACGGAGCCGTCGAGCGCCACGATCACCGCGAGCGGGCATTTGTGGCGCGTGTGAGCTGCCGATTTGCGCCACGAATGCGTACTCGCGGGGATCTTGGGCCTGCGGCCGGTTAGGCAGAGCGCAGCGGGTTCTCCGCGCGGTGCCCGTCGGTGGCCGCCCGCGTGCCGCGGCGGGACCAGGGAGCGCCCTCGGACCCGCTACCCCAGTCCAACTTTGCCTACCGTCTAAATAGGGTATGCTGGCCGGGTGTTCGAGTGGCTGGATCCGGCGTTGTCCGTCGGCGGTCTGCTGGCGGGGCTTCTCGTCGGCCTCACCGGCATGGGCGGAGCTGCCCTCGTCACCCCGATGCTGGTGCTGCTGTTCGGCGTCCCCGCGACCGCGGCGGTCTCGTCAGACCTGGTGGCCTCGGCGGTCATGAAGCCCGTGGGTGCCGCGGTCCACGCGAAGCACGGCACCGTGCACTGGCGCCTTGTCTGGTGGCTGTCCGCCGGCTCAATCCCTGGGGTGCTGGTCGGGACGTGGGCGTTCGCCAAGGTCGTCGCCGGTACCGAGGCGGAGTCGGTCATCCGCACCTGGATCGGCGTCGTCCTCCTGCTCGCGGTCGCCGCGATGCTGGCCCGCGCCTGGGTGTCCGCCCGAGCCCGCCGCAAGAACGGCCCGCCGGAGCTGCACGGCCCGCACGCTCCCGTGAAGGTCGTCCGCACCGTGCTGCTCGGCCTGGTCGTCGGCGTGCTGGTCGGGATGACCTCGGTCGGCTCCGGCTCGCTCGTCATCACGACCCTGCTGCTGCTCTACCCGCTGCTGCGCCCCTCGGTCCTCGTCGGCACCGACCTCGCCCAGGCCGTGCCCATGCTGGCCGTCGGCGCAATCGCGCACGCCGGCCTCGGCGACGTCGACTGGGCCGTCACAGCGTCACTGCTGATCGGCCAGATCCCCGGCGTGTGGCTGGGCGCGCGCATGTCGTCGCGGTACGACGGCCACGCGCTGCGCTGGCTGCTGATGGTCGTGCTGGCCGCCACGGCGCTGAAGTTGCTCGGCGCTCCCGCAATCGTCGCCACGGCAGTCGCGCTCGGCGGCCTGGTCGTGGTCGGAGTCGCCGTCGCACGGGAACGCCTGGCAGCACGACGCAGCGACGACGGACCCGGCTCACCCGAGAAGAACGACATCCACGGCGAACTGGCCGCCGCGGCGGAGCCTGGCCCGGAAGCCGCGCGAGTCAGCTGACAAGGTCAGCCCTGCCGGGTGGAGAAGGCCGCCTTCCACGACACGTTGGTCTGCCCGTCGACCTCCAGCCACCACTCGAAGCGCTGGCCCCCCGGCAGCGGAAGGTTCGGCACGTTCACCGCGAGGGCGAACGGCAGCGGCGCCCCTTCCACGTGCTCCTGGACGCTCTCGAACTGGAACTCGGTGGCGACCTCGATGGCCTGGACGGAGCCGTCCGGCTGCTGGATCTGGACCAGGCGCCCATCCGCGTCCGTCAACCGAAGACGAAGGGCGTGCGCGCCGCCCCGCTGGTCCCACGGAACCTCGACAATCACCCCAATCCCTGCCGTGATCGGACCTGGCCCAGCGACGGTCCAGCCCCCGCCGATCACGTCGAGCTTGCCTTCGGACACGCGGGCGTAGTCGCCCAGGATCAGGGACGCCTTCATGACGCCATCCTCGCTCATGCGGATGCCGCGGGGAAACTCATGTCCATGGCGCATGGGCGGCCCGGGCCGCGGGGCCAGGGAGGCGGAGGGCAGCCGATAGCCTGGCGCCTCGACGCGGGGCCCACTCGCCCCCGGCTGGACCGACAGCGCGAGGAGCGAACGGACGTGGGCGACCGGCGCCGAGCACTGATCACGGGCATCACCGGTCAGGACGGCAGTTACCTAGCCGAGTTGCTGCTCGCCAAGGGCTACGAGGTTCACGGCCTGGTCAGGCGCTCCAGCTCCTTCAACCGCGGCCGCATCGACCACCTCTACCGTGACCCGCACGATCCGGAAGCACGACTGTTCCTGCACTACGCGGATCTCACAGACGGGTCCCGCTTGGTCACGCTGCTGGACCGCATCGAACCGTCGGAGGTCTACCACCTGGCCGCGCAGTCCCACGTGCGGGTCAGCTTCGATGAGCCCGACTTCACCGGAGACGTGACGGGGCTCGGGACTACCCGCCTCCTGGAGGCCATCCGGATGACTCAGGCCCCCGTGCGCTTCTACCAGGCGGGGACCAGCGAGATGTTCGGCGCCGCGCCGCCGCCGCAGCACGAAGGAACGGCGTTCCACCCGAGGTCGCCGTACGGCGCGGCCAAGCTCTACGCGCACTGGATGGTGCGCACCTACCGGGATGCCTACGGGTTGTTCGCCTGCAACGGGATCCTCTTCAACCACGAGTCACCCCGTCGCGGGGAGTCGTTCGTCACTCGCAAGATCACGATCGCCGCTGCTCGCATTGCGGCCGGGCTCGAGGACGAGCTCTGGCTCGGCAACCTGGAGGCGCGCCGTGACTGGGGATACGCACCTGAGTACGTCGAGGCGATGTGGCGGATGCTTCAGGCGGACGAGCCGGACGACTACGTAGTGGCCACGGGGACCTCGTACTCCGTCGAGGACTTCGCCCGGCTGGCCTTCGCGCACGTGGGCCTCGAGTGGGAGAAGCACGTCCGCTTCGACGACCGCTTCCTCCGACCCACGGAGGTCGACGACTTGGTCGGTGACGCGTCCAAGGCGAAGGAGCAGTTGGGCTGGACTCCGCGGGTTCTGACCCCGGAGCTGGCCGCCATCATGGTGGACGCCGACAGCAGACGCGTGCAGCAGCAGCTGCGGGCCGCCGGGCCCTGAGCAGTGACCACCGCACTCATCACCGGAGCAGCCGGTCAGGACGGCGTCCTGCTCGCCCGGGAGCTGGTATCGCTCGGGTACCGAGTCGTCGGGGGCGTTCGCCCCGGTACCGGCCAGGCCGCCCTGCTGGCCAACGTGGCCCCCGGCGTGGAGCCTCTCGACCTGGATATCACGGACGAGGAGTCCGTGGACCGAGCTCTCGGCGACGTGCTGCCGGACGAGGTCTACCACCTGGCCGGGGTTTCCTCCGTCGGGGCATCCTGGCGAGAGCCCGTTCGAACCATGCAGGTGAACGCTGTCGGAACCGCCGTTGTCCTGGAGCGCGCTCGTCGGTCCTCGTCGGGTCCTGCCGGAGACAATGGTCCGCGCGTGGTTCTCGCTTGCTCGGGTGAGGTCTTCGACTCCGACGCAGGGGTCGCATCGGAGGAGACCCCCTTTCGCCCGACGTCTCCGTACGCGGTCTCCAAGGCCGCGTGCTGGCAGCTCGGCCGCACCTACCGAGACGCCTACGGGATGCACGTCAGTACCGCGATCCTGTTCTCCCACGAGAGCCCGCTCCGGGACCCGGCGTTTGTCACCAGGACGATCACCAAGGGGGTCGCCGAGCTCGCCATCGGGCGCCGGCAGCGGCTCACGCTGGGCAATCTGGACGTGGTCCGCGACTGGGGCTGGGCCCCGGACTACGTGCACGCCCTGCGGCTCATGGCGGCGCAGCCCGATCCGGGGGACTACGTCGTCGCCACCGGGGAGGCGCATGGACTGAGCGATCTGCTCCGGGTTGCCTTCGACCACGCCGGTCTGGGTGACTGGCGTGCGTACGTCGACGTCGACGACAGCCGGCTGCGGCCCGCTGATCCGCCGGTCCTCATCGGCGATGCGTCCCGCGCCCGGGAGGACCTGGGCTGGGCGCCCACCCGGACCTTCGACGAGATGGTGTCGAGCATGGTCGACCACGACCTCGCCCTCATCCGTGATCCCTCCGCCACGTGGTTCGTATGACATCCGCCCGTGGGCGCCGGGGGGTCCTGGGACCCGTGCTCGTCGCCCTCCTCATGGCGTCCTGCACTGCGGGTGAGACAACCCCACCCAGAGACACCGCCACGGCACCGCCCCAGGTCAGCGCATCGCCGCAGTCGTCAGCGTCGGAACCGTCCAGTTCGCCGACCGCCACGCAGCGGTCCGCACCCTCACCATCGCCCTCTGCTCCAGCAGTCGTGGTGCCCGCGTCGGCGATCGGGGTCCACATCGAGGGAGTCCAGGGCGGCCGCTGGCCCGGGTGGCCGGTCGGCGGGATCCGTCTGTGGGACAACGGCACCTCCTGGAACTCCGTGCAGCCCGCTGCGGGGGTGTTCGACTGGTCGCAGCTCGACACCGCCGTGGCCACTGCGGAGAGCCAGGGTGTCGACGACATCACGCTCGTGCTGGCCGGCACCCCGGAATGGGCCGCCACCACGGTCTCCCCCGGCGACTACCCCGCCCCCGGTGCCGCGTCACCGCCCAGGGACCGCACCGCGTGGACGGACTACGTCGCCGCCGTCGCCGCCCGGTACGCCGGGAGGATAACCGCGTACGAGGTCTGGAACGAGATGAACCTCCGCGCGTTCTGGAACGGGACGCCGGAGGAACTGGCCGCGCTGACGAGGCTCGCGGCGGTCGAGATTCGCAAGGCTGACCCCGAGGCGCTCGTCGTCGGGGCCAGCGCGGGGATGCGCACCGACGCCTACCGCGTGCTCTACCCCCGATACCTAGCCGCGCTGGCCGAGCGGGACTGGCCGGTCGACGCCCTCTCTGTGCACACCTACCCCGCGGCCGGAGGGACACCGGCGGACCGGGTCAAGCTGATCCGGAGGGCGCTCACCGATATCCGTGCTGCCGGGGCGCCGGAGCGGCTCGCCCTGTGGGACACCGAGATCAACTATGGGCTCGCGGGACCCTTGCCCGAGGACACGCACCGTGACATCACCGGGTCCAAGGCCGCCGGCTGGGTCACGCGGACTTACCTCGACTCGCTGCGGTTCGGCATCGAGCGGACCTACTGGTACATCCAGACCGCAGCCCCCTACTCGCTTCTGGGCATCCAGACCGACGACGGCTCGCCGGGCGCTCGCGGCATGGAGACCGTCTCCGACTGGGTCGTGGGGGCCCGATGGGAGGGGTGCGACACCAACAGCCGGCTCGTGACGTGCCGTCTCTCGCGCGAGGGGGAGGTGTCGACGGTCGCCTGGGCCGACGGAGGGACCGCGACCTTCGAGATCCCCCAGGAGGCGGTCGAACTCTGCACGGCCATGGGCAGGTGCGCCGCCGTCGAGCCCGGATCGAGGGTCCAGGTCGCGGGGAGTCCCGTGATAGTGCGCCTCCAGCTCTAGCCCGCCGGCGACGCGAGGACGGGTGTGATGATCCAGAGGATCGCATAGAGACCGATGGCCGCGGAGCGGGCGCTGTCCCGGGTCATCGCCCGGAACAGGTGGCAGCCCGCGACTAGGTAGGCGGGGAGGACGGCCATCCCGTAGACCCGAGCGCCATCCAGGGTAAGGACGGTCGCGAGTGCAGGCAGTCCGATGACGGAAGCGCCGATCCAGAGGCGAGACCACCCCGGCGAGACAACGAGCAGTGCGAGAACCAGCAGCCAACCCACGCCGAGCCAGGACCAGGCGAACGTCGCCGGGTTGTCCATGGCGCGATGAAGGGAGGCTCCGAGGTACTCGGGAAGGACCGTGAGTCGGCTGCGGCCGACCCCGTTCAGTGAGAGCCACAACTGAACGGCGAGCCACACCGTTCCGGAGGTGGCCAGCGCGGTCAACGCGACCCGTCGCCAGTCCCGAAAGGCGGAGGCCCCTGACAGGATGAGGAGTGCGGCACAGGCCACAACCGCTTGCTCGGGGTTGCCCAGGGCCATGACGAGTGCCCCGAGGACGGCGGACGACCTGGAGGGGACCAGAACGATGAGGCAGGCGCCGACATAGGTCAGCGGGTCGTATCGCCCAACGGACCACAGGAGCGCGGGTGTTGCGGTGGCGCTGAAGAGCACGAGGACGGTGGTTGCCCGGTCGGTCAGGCGGGCACGGGACGCCAAGATGAGGCCAGCTGCGATGGCCGCGGCGACGAGTACGACATGGAGCTGAATCCAACTGCGAGGCGTGTCCACTCCGATGATCCGCGCGAGCGTGAGGTTGCCGACGGAGCCGCTGAACCAGTCGATGGGCCGCGGGAACGCCAACGCCGCAGGAAGGTAGGAGTCCTCCGCGTCGACGTAGTCCAACTGGACGGGGTTCTTGACCAACAGGATGAGGACGGGGATGGGCCAGCCCCACCGAAGCCAGAGTCGTCCGCACGCCTGAAGCGCCCGGACGAGGGGACCCGACAGGTCAAGGGTGTGGTCAGCTGACGGGCTTGGGTCGTGTGCCGACCCGTCACCGGGTGACCTTCGCTTGCGCATCTACTCCCCCCGAATATCCCGTGCATGATCCCGCGCCGCGCGCGCCTGCACGGCCGATTCGTGTCCGGATTCGGTGGCTGAGGAGGGCCGACGGAGGGCGTGTGACACTCTCAGGCCGTGGCTGAGTTCAACCTGGCGCGGGAGCGTCTGCGCACCGTGGCCACGACGGTGCGGAGGTCTGCCGAGGCCGCGTCCCTCGCCGTCCGGCAGCGCTCGTCAGATGCTCCGGGCGTCAATCTGGTGGGGCCGGCCCAGCGGGACTTCGGACTCGGGGCGATGACGGGCGAGCTCGCTCAGGCGCTGGAGTCAGCCGGGGTCAGTTCCGCCGCGTGGGAGTTCGACTTGTCCCCCCACGCGCGCCTGTCACGGCACCTGGACGTTGCGCCAAGCACGATTGCCGTCGTCAACTCGGGGCTGATCCCCGTCGCGGCCGGCGCCTACCCGCGGGCGTTCTCGCCGCGTCGCCACCGGGTCGGGCTGTGGCACTGGGAGCTCGAGCAGGTGCCGTTCAGCCAGCGACTCGGCCTCCCGTTGGTGGACGAGGTCTGGGCAACGAGCACCTTCGTCCAGGAGGCCTTCGGCGCCGTCACCTCCAAGCCGGTGCGACGGTTCCCGCTCCCGATCCGCCGGCTCGAGGGAGGAACCCCCGGTGAGGCCCGCCAGCACCTGGGGGTGGGCGACCGCGTGTTGCTGGCGTACCAGGTGGATCTCGGGAGCAGCGCACGCCGGAAGAACCCCGTCGCTGTGGTCGAGGCCTACAAGCAGGCGTTCCCCGCCGTTCAGTCAGATGTGCGCCTCCTGATCAAGAGCGTGAACGCGGACATGGCATCGGGAGCCTGGTCGACGCTCGAACGGGCGCGGGCGGGGCGTGAGGACATCCTGCTGGTCGATGCGCGGTGGCCCGGGTCGCTGGTGGCGTCGTTGTACGAGGACCTGGACTGCTACGTGTCCCTCCACCGCAGCGAGGGCTACGGACTCACCGTTGCCCACGCGCTGGCTGCCGGAAAGCCGGTGATCGCCACCGACTACGGGGGCACCACCGATCTCATCCGTCATGACCGCGGGACAGCGGTTCCCTACCGCCTGGTGCGGGTCGGGACCGATCCGAGCTACCCCGCGGATGCCTCCTGGGCGGATCCGGACCGCGATGCGGCGGCGGAGGCGATCAGAGACCTGGTCGATCGGCTGGATCACTATCGGGTCGCGGGCAGGGCCGCGGGGAAGTCCGCCGGCGCTGAGTTCTCCACCGAGCGCGCAGTCGACTGGCTGCGCGCTCGGATCGATCGCTGATGTGATCTCATGGCGGGCGCACCGGCGGCTTCGCCCCGGGAGAGGACGGTGACGGCGCTGTGGCCGCAGCAGGCTGGAAGGTCCGAGCCCATCGTGCGGCCTGGCGCCTGGGCCTGGACGTGCTGCCGGTCGGGCCCGAGTCGCGGGAGATCGACTCCCTCGAGGGTGAGGACGTCGTCCGGCTCCAGGGTCTGGTGCAGCGGGCCCTCGGCTACTCGCGCGACGTCGCGAGCTACGAACCGCCCGAGTGGCTTCCGCTGGTGTCAGACGCGCTCCGGTTGGCTGCGGAGGGTCACGTGCCCCGCGCGCAGATCCTGCAGGACGTCTGGGTGCTGCGTCAGACAGCCTTCGCTGCCAGCGGGTACTTCGTCGAGATCGGTGCCGCCGACGGCTACTACCTGTCCAACACGTGGCTGCTCGAGCACGACTACGGCTGGTCGGGCCTGTTGTGCGAGCCGAGCCCGGTGCTGGCGCGGACCGCACGGGGTCGGGGCAGGCCGCGCGCCGTGGTGGACGATCGCGCGGTGTGGTCGGCCACGGGGGACAGGGTGGAACTGCTGCTCGCGGATGAGCGCACCACGGTGGTGGAGTTGGGGGCGTCGGATGCCCACGCCGCCGCCCGCCGCCGCGCGGCGCGCGGACAGGATCGGGTGTCGGTCGCGACCGTGAGCCCGCAGGACCTCTTGGTGGAGCACGGGTCTCCCAGCTGGATCGACTACCTGTCCGTCGACACCGAGGGTTCGGAGCCGCTGATCCTTCGTAGCTTCCCCTGGAGTGACTACGGCGTCGGTCTACTGACCGTGGAGCACAACCATGTCCCTGGTCGGGTGGACGAGCTGGACTCGATCCTGCTCCCAAGGGGCTTCCGCCGGGAGTTGACCTCGTGGTCGGGGTACGACGCCTGGTACGTGCACTCGGACCTGTCCGCGCCCGCGTAGACGTGAGGGTCCCGTGAACCGGTCCCGCGCCCTGGTCGCGGGCTCCCTGGTCGTCTTTCTGGCGTGCGGCACCCTCCTGGTCCTGGCTGCCGCGCGACTGCTCAGCGCATCCGACTACACGGTGTTCGCCGCCTTCTCCGCGGTGTTCGGTTTCGCGGTGCTGGGCCCGGCGGGAGCACTGGAGCAGAGGGCGGCGGTCCTGGCCCGCCCGGGGACGAGCGGCACTGATGCCGCCCGCCATATGGCGCGGCCCGCGGCACTGACCACGCTGGCGGTAGTTGCGCTGGCGCTCATCCCGGTGGGGGGTTGGCAGCAGGCCCTCTTCGGCGAGCAGGACACCCTGGCGTCGGTGCTGCTTGCTGTGGGGACGCCAGTGGTTGGGGCGACGGCGGTGCTTCGCGGCGTTGCCTTGGGACAGGGGCGCAACGTCGCGCCCGCCGCGTCCAACGTGGGCACGGGACTCGCCTCCCTGGCTCTGACGGCTGCACTGGTGGGAGTCGGCGCGTCTCGCCTCGAGGCCTTCCTGGTCGGACCGGTGGCCGCCTGGATGCTGGCCCTGGTGATCATGGGCGTCGCGGAGGCCCGCGAGTCCCGGCGCGGCTCGGGTCGGCAGTCCCTGGCGGTTGACGCCCGCGGCCACCTGACCGCCAGCGCCTGGACCGTGACGGCGAACCTGCTCATGCTGGCGAACCTGCTGATCGTCCCCGCGCTCCTGCGTCTCCAGGTCGACGTCGTTGGTCCCGACGCTGTGGCGGCCACTCAGCTCTTGGTCAGCATGAGCAGGTTGGTGTCGAGCGTCATGCTCGGACTCGTCCCTGTGGAGATCGCTCATCTGGCGTCGCGGCAACCGGGCCCGAGCCAGCGACGGGTCGCGCGCGGGTGGGTGGCGGCCGCGCTGGCCGTGTCGGCTGCGGCTGTCCTGGTGTTGACCCTCACCGGAGGCCCGCTGGCCGCCTTCATCAGCGGGAAGCCGGTCGACGTCGGACCCGGCCTGGCGTTCCTCGCGGTTGCCCCAGTTCTCGCCCTGACACCGACCTTGGCGGCGGTCCCGGCCGGGTTGATCGCCGGGCGGGAGCGCCGCATCGCCTCCGGCTGGGCGCTCGGGCTCGCCGTGCTGCTCGGTGCCGCCGGCCTCCTGGCGGCGAGCGGCCTCGAGCCGCTCCTCCTGGCGGTTCTGCTGTCCGCGACGCTTCCCGCGCTGACGATCATTCCCCTGACGGGGAGCCTGGGGCGGAGGAAGACCCGCGTGCCATTCCGGAACGAGGACGCCAGCGCCGAGAGTCCCGGGTGATTGCGCTGCTACCGTCGGTTGCGGATCTGGGGCTCAACTGGTCACGGCTGGGACGGTCGGGAGGACATGGTGGCGGAGGACAGTCGTCCGATCCACTCGCAGGCATCCGCCGCCCCGGACGTCGCGACCGGTCGCTCGGAGCGCACTCGTCAGTCTGACGCCCCGTCACTGTCCCGCCCGGAGGCGTGGGGGGGCCCGCAGTTCCCGGCATCGCGCCCGCAGGCGCCCGACCCGCTCACTCCGTACGTTCATCGCGCAGTCGTCACGGACGCGATCGCGGTGGTCCTCTCCGTGGTCGCCGCCTACATCTTGCGCTGGACGCTCCCCGCGGATGTACCGCTGACCGAACCCGCCTACGCCGCCATGGCGTCCGGCCTCGTCGTGTCCTGGCTGGCGGTCCTCCTGGCCCGGGGCGCGTATGACACTCGCGTCATCGGGGTGGGGTCGGAGGAGTTCAAGCGGATCGTCTCCGCGACGCTGATCCTCCTGGGTGTGGTGGCGACCTGGAGCTACCTGCTCAAGCAGGAACTGTCGCGGGTCTTCATCTTGGTGGCTCTGCCGACCGGGCTCCTGCTCCTGCTGTTCGGACGGTGGCTGCTCCGGGCCTGGCTGCGCCGGAGTCGCAGGGCAGGTCACTCGTTGCACCGCACTCTCGTGGTCGGGTCGGGACTCCCAGCGGCGGAGCTGGCTGCGCTCCTGGACTACGACCCGGTCGCCGGCTTCGCGGTCGTCGACTCGGTGGAGGGGCCCGGGGCCGATCCGGACGCACTCGAATCCTGGCTGGACGAGGTGATGGACCGGATCCACCGGGACGCGGTGGACACCGTGGCGCTCGCAGAGTCCCCCACGATCGGGACGGTCGCGGTCCGACGGCTGGCGTGGCGTCTGGAGGGTCCGCGGATCGATCTCCTGGTCGCGCCTTCGCTCGGTGACGTGGCCGGTCCGCGCGTCACCATCCGACCCTCCGCCGACCTGCCGCTGCTGCACCTGGACGAGCCCCGTCTGACCGGGCCGGAGCGGGTGCTCAAGCGGGTCGTGGACCTCCTGGTGGCCGCGTTCCTGCTGGTCCTGACCGCCCCGCTGCTACTGGTTCTAGCCTTCATGGTCAAGGCGTCCGGAAGGGGCCCTGTCTTCTACCGCCAGGAGCGGGTCGGGCAGGGCGGCCGCCCGTTCACCATCCGGAAGCTCCGCACGATGGTGGACGGAGCGGACTCGCTGCGTGACGAGGTCATCGGGACCCCCGACGCGGGCATCACCGACCGCTACCGCACCGACCCCCGGATCACCCCGGTGGGGCGCTTCCTCCGTCGCTGGTCGCTGGACGAGTTGCCTCAACTGGTCAACGTGGTGGGCGGGTCGATGAGCATGGTCGGGCCCCGTCCGATGCTGGCGGACGAGCTCCCTCTCCTGGGGGACGCGGACCACCGCCGGCACCTGACCAAGCCGGGAATGACCGGTCTGTGGCAGGTGAACGGCCGCAAGGAGTCGGACTGGGAGGAGCGGATGCGCCTGGACCTGGACTACATCGAGCGCTGGTCGCCCTCGCTCGACCTGGTCATCGCGATGAAGACCCTCCGCGTCGTCCTGTCCGGCAAGGGCGCCTACTGACGGTGACCCGCTCGGCGGGGCCTGCGATGTGCGAGACCGAACCCCCCATCGGCTACCCTTCTCCGGTGTCTGCTGCCGACCAGATCGAGGAGGCCCCGGAGGTCGTCCTCCGCTACCAGGGAGGGCTACGGGCGGCCTGGCAGGACCTCACCGAAGGCGCTCGTCAGTGGCCGCTGTGGTGGTTGCTCGCCCTCCAGCAGGTCAAGTCGCAGTATCGCCGTACGGTGCTCGGTCCGTGGTGGATGACCATCCAAATGGCAGCCTTTGTGGCGGCGCTGTCGCTGCTTTTCGGCGCACTCATGGGCCGCGACATGCAGACGTTCGTACCGTATGTAGCCGTCGGCTACGTCTTCTTCTCCTTCCTCTCCGGCACGTTCATCAGCGGGTCGACAGCATTCACCGCGAATGCCGGGACCATCAAGGGCAGTCCGGCACCCCTGTCGACGTTCGTCTACCGGGGAGTGGCCGTCAATCTGATCCAGCTGGCGCACGACTTCGTGGTCGTCGTGATCATCTTGATCGTGTTCAGGGTTACGCCCACCTGGGAACTCGTCCTGTTCCCCCTCGGGCTCCTGTTCGTCGTGGTCAACGCGGTGGCGTTCGGACTCTGGCTCGGACCACTCACGGCCCGCTACCGAGACGTCGGCCAGGTCGTGCAGGCATTGGTCCGCATCCTGTTCTTCCTGACGCCCATCTTCTGGAACCCCAGCGACCTATCCAGTCAGCAGCGCGCCCTGCTGGCGGCCTGGAACCCCTTCGCCTACCTCCTCGCCATTGTCCGCAGTCCCCTGCTCGGTATGCCGGTGGAGATGCTGGTGGTGCTGGGCACCCTGGTAGTGACGGTGCTCAACGTGGTGGGCGGATTCTTCGGCTTCGCGGCGTCCCGCCGCTCGGTGCCGTACTGGGTGCAGTCGTGACGACCCTCATCCAGCTCCAGGACGTCAGCGTCCGCTACCGCCTGATGTCGACCCGCGAGCACAACCTGAAGCGCCAGGTGGCCAACTGGTTCCGTCACAAGCCGGACCGGGTCCGAACCGTGACCGCCCTGGACTCCCTGACCATCAACGTGGAGCATGGCGCCCGAGTCGGGCTCATCGGGTCGAACGGGGCCGGTAAGTCGACGCTGCTGCAGGTCATGGCCGGCGTGCTCCCCCCGACCTCGGGGGTCGCGCGGATCAAGGGCCGCCCGATGGCCCTGCTCGGTGGGGCGGCGGCAGGCCTGGACGGCGACGCCTCGGGGACGGACAACATCGTCGCGCTCGGTGTCCAGCTCGGTGCCACGCCGAAGCAGATGGCCGCCCTGATGGACGACATCGTCGAGTTCAGCGGTCTCGAGGCCAGGATCGACGACCCGATCTTCTCCTACTCCTCGGGAATGTCCGCCCGGTTGCGCTTCGCCACCCTCACCGCGCTGCGCCCCGACATCCTGCTCCTGGACGAAGGCATCGGCACCGCCGATGCTGCGTTCAACCTCCGCGCGAAGCACCGCCTGGACGAGTTCCTGTCGTCCGCCGGGGTGCTGGTGTTGGCATCCCATAGCGACGACCTCATTAGGGAGACGTGTTCGGAGGCCTTCTGGCTGGAGGCGGGACGCTTGCTGGCGCACGGACCCGTCGACGAGGTCTTGCAGCTGTATCGACAGGTGTGGAGCGATGACGCCTTGGCTGGCGGCTGACCTGAGAAAGTAGAAGACGCGCCGCCGTCCCCCGCCGGGGCGCGGCAACGACGGGGTCGACGAGGAGACACGGACGATATGGATCCACGGGCGCCGCTCACCGAGGACGAGGCGGCGGAGTTTGCCGTCAGGTTCAGAGCCCTGGCCGACTCCGTCAACGGCTTCATCCAGGGTAAGGCGTCCGTGGTGGACCTGGCCCTCACCTGTCTGCTTGCGGAGGGTCACCTGCTGGTGGAGGACGTCCCGGGAGTGGGCAAGACCAGCCTGGCCCGCTCGATCGCGGGGAGTCTCGGTGCGTCGTGGCAGCGCATCCAGTTCACGCCGGACCTGCTCCCGAGCGACGTCACGGGGGTGTCGGTCTACCACCAGGGGACGGGGGAGTTTGCCTTCCACCCCGGACCGGTGTTTGCGCACGTCGTGCTCGCTGACGAGATCAACCGAGCGTCTCCGAGGACGCAGTCGGCGCTGCTCGAAGTGATGGAGGAGCGCACCGTCACCGTCGACGGTGCTCCCAACAACGTGCCGCGTCCGTTCATCGTCATTGCCACCCAGAACCCGGTGGAGATGGACGGCACCTACCCCCTCCCAGAGGCGCAGTTGGACCGCTTCATGATGAAGACGAGTTTGGGATACCCGGACCGGTCCGCGGAGACGGCTGTGCTGGCCCAGCATCATGCCGGTCGGAAGGTCGCCGACGTCTCCTCCGTCAGTGACGCCGAGCACGTGGCAACGATGGTGGCGACGGCTGAGTCGGTGCACGTCGCCCCGTCGGTAATGGACTACGTGGTCCGGTTGGTGTCGGCGACCCGGGAACACCCACAGGTCCGGCTTGGCGCAAGCCCCCGCGGAAGTGTCAATCTGCTGCGATCGACGCGCGTCCGCGCCGCTTCCCTGGGGCGGCCCTACGTTGTCCCAGGAGACGTCCAGGAGCTGGCGCTGCCCGTGCTGGGGCATCGGATCGTGGCCGACCCCGCGGTGGAGGCTCGAGGCGGCGGCGTGGCCGACGTTGTCAGCGAGATCGTCGAGGGGACCCCGGCGCCACAGGGCTCGTTCGTCGGATGACCACCCGTGCCTGGGGGCTGCTCGCGGCCGCCGCGGTCATGGCCGTGGCGGGATGGTTGCGCGGGTGGTACGAACTCGTCGGTCTTTCCGCGGGAATCGTGACCCTACTCGCCATCGTGCTCGCGGTCGCCGGTCGGCGTCCTCGTGTCTCGCTGGAGATCATGCGCCCTCCCGTCCGGCTGACGCGCGACGACCCGGCGGAAGTGCGCCTGGTCGCGGGCTTCGCGGCAGGCAGTGGACGCGGGCGGTGGCTGTCGGTCGTCTCGGGCACGGACGGCCGAGAGACCCTGCTAGCCCGGCCAGCCACCGGCACGCACGCCCGCATGCTCGTGGGGGTCAACACGTCCCGCCGCGGTCCGCAGCAACTGGGGCCCTACTCGGTGGAGCAGCGCGATCCGTGGGGACTGCTCCGCCGCGTCGTGGCGGAGGCGCCGGCGACCGGCCTGACGATCTACCCCAGGGTGTACGAGGCGGAGGCGCGGCAGCTCCTCACTCGCGAACTAGGCATCTCCGCCAACCGTCAGCCGGGGGACGACCAGTTCCACGCGCTGCGAGAGTACGTCCTGGGTGACGAACCCCGGCTGATCCACTGGCGGTCCTCGGCGCGGGTCGGGCAGCTCGTCGTGCGACAGCACCTGGACTCGGCGTCGCACGGGCTCGTGCTGGCGCTCGACGTCGACGAGTTGGCGTACGTCCGGCGCAGCAGGCTCGACAACCAGCTCGATACGGCGCTGTTCGAGCGTTGTGTTGATCTCGTGGCCTCCTTGGGAGTGGCCGCCGTCGACTGGCGGATCCCGGTGACCCTGCTGACCACCGGCGGCTCCAAGGTCGTCTCCGCTGCGGGAGGCACTGGTTCGGGGCCGCTGATGGAGGAGCTCGCGCTGGTTGACCTCGTGGCACCGAGCGAGGCCACCCCCGCCTTGCTCCCTCGCCTTGCTCGCACGTCTCACACCGGCTACGTCGTGGTGGTTACAGGAACGCCAATGCCGGACTTGTTGCGGGTCATTTCCCGACTCGGTCGCAACACGCTGGTCGTTCGGATGGGGGATCCTGGCGGTGTTCCGCGCGGAGTGAGGGTACTGGAGATGCCGGCCCCGCTACGTCCGGAGGCAGCCGCATGATCCCCGGTGGACGGGCCGCGACACCGCCGGCGGTGCTGGCCCTGCTGCCGGTGCTCGCCGCTGTGCCTGCCTTCTACCCGCGTACAAGCGCGATGGGCCTCCTGGTCTTTGCGGTGCCCGGGGCACTCGTCGTGGCTACTCTTGCTCACACGGTTGCGAGAAGCACCAATGCTGCGTTCGCACTCACGGTCGCGCTACCGGCGTCCTTGGCCTGGGCCTGGGCAGCGAAGTGGCTGGCCGCTGAGTCTATGGGGTCGGTGGCACGAACCACGGCGGGAGTGTGCGGCGCGGCCGCCGTGGCCGCAGTGTTGGCGCTCAGCCGTGCTCCCGCGCTCGCTTTGCTGGCTCCCGTCGGTGTGCTGATGTACGGCTACCTCCTCGTCTCGACCAGTCAAACAGCGGTGTTGGCAGGCGTTGTTGTCGTCCTGACCTCTGCTCTGTATCTAGTGGCCCTACGTCGCGATGCGCGCCGACTCGATCGACCCGCTTCGATCATCGTGGTGACGCTCGCGGTTGCGCTCATGTCCGGGGGCATCCTGAGCGTGATATCGCGGGACCCTATTCAGGCGGAGCCCGCCCCCCCGGCAAGCACGTCGGCAACGCGACCAACCCCCTCCCCCTCCCCGACGAACCCGACTTCGGTGTCGCCGACCCCCTCGACAACCGCGTCCGCGTCCCCCGAGCCTGACTTCGCTCCCGACGAGAACCCGTCCGAAGGGGTCAACTTGTGGCGAGTCATCGCACTTGTGCTAGGGACGTTGACTCTGTTCGCCCTGTTGATCATTCTCGCGATCCGCGTCGCGGTTGCCTGGCGATGGTGGCGTCTTCAGAAGGCTTTGAAGAGAGGGTCGCCGAGTGAGCGAGTGGTAGGTGCGTGGTCGTGGTACCTAGCCCAGAGGCATCGTCAAGGGGACGCACTGCCGACGTCCGTTTCTCCGGACCGCCTGGGGGGACTGGCGTCAGGCGATGAGCATTCAGACCACCAGCGCCTAGGTGCCGCAACTTCGCTCGCCATGTTCGGAGCGGCGCCCATCGAGGACGCAACGCTCGCGGAGTCGTGGACGCTGAGCACGCGATTGTCGCGTGAAGAGTGGAAGGGCATGAGACGTGGAAAGCGATTGGTGGCGAAATTCCGCCCTCCGAGACGCGAACTCAACTCGCTCAGCCGCGGCGGCCCCAGGCCGAAATCATAAGGGAAGCCCTCGGTGTGGGTGGGGAGGCGGCCGTTACCCCCTGTTGATCATCGACGAAGTCGGCTTCATCCCCTTCTAGCCCGAAGCCGCCAACCTGTTCAACCAGCTGGTCAGCAACCGCTACGAACGAGCCTCGCGGATCGTGACCAGCAACAAGCCCTTCGGATGCTGGGGCGAAGTCTTCGGCGGCGACGTCGTGGCCGCCGCCATGATCGACCGCCTCGTCGACCACGCAGAGGTGGTGGCCATCAGGGGAGACTCCTATCGCCTCGAAGAGCCAGACCTCGGCCGCTTCTCCGAAGCTGAGAACGACGACCGCCAACGAGGTAGGAGGGTCAGATTTCAAACGACGCAAGAGGGTCAGCATTAGTCGTCGTTGACAGCCGGCAGCGCGATAGACACCCCAGACAGCACCGCCAGCACGATCCTGATCTTCTTCTCAGCCGGAATCACCGGCGGTCTGGACACCGAGATCGACTCCCTCCAGCCAGAACCGATCATCCACTAACCGGCCTGCCAGAAAGGATGACGCGCGACAGTACTACGTGGTGCTGCCATGACGCCCACCCTCTCGGGGCTTGGGATCCTCCATCAATCCCGGGGCGGTTCACTGTTCGGATCCTTGGGATAGATCAGTATCGTTGTGGATCGCTACGTCGGACACGGCTAGGGAGATGAGCATGCCCGCTGCTCAAGAACCGTCTCAGTTCGCACAAGAGATTCGTCCGTTCTTTGGGCAGCGAAGGATCTGCTACTTCGACGTAGGAGCGCACAAGGGGTTGGTCCTCCAGGACCTCGTCGATGCTGGAATCGCATTTCACCAGTGCCACATGTTTGAACCCCGGCAAGCCATGCATGGAATGCTGAACGAAGTGCTCTCTCAGATAGGCGGCTGCAAGCTGGGTATTGTTCACCCCGTTGCTGTCAGCGATTCCGGGGGAGAGGTGACTCTTCTTGATCAGGATGATATGTCGAGAATCCTGTCAGGCTCGGAAGTGGGTAGCAGCAGGATTGGCGCCCCATTAGTTCAGGTCCCCTCCGTCGGTCTCGATGATGTATGTGGTGAACTCGGCATAGACCGCATTGATTTGCTCAAGATTGATGTGGAAGGACATGAAATACAGGTACTGGAGAGCGCAAGAGGTTTGCTTGCATCTGGGAGGATTGATGTAATCAGAGTTGAGGCTGGATTCTCCTGCCACTCGGTTCAACAGACGCCCTTCTTTGCTCTCGATGAGTTTATGTCGAAGTTCGGCTATCGACTATTCCGCATCTACGAGCAGACGCCGGAGTGGATCGATGACAGTCCGTTGCTGAGACGTGTTGATGCTGTCTACATGACGGAGACTTTCGCGGCCAGGCACCCGCTATCATTGCTGCGAAGTCAGGAGGCATCTTGCGCCGAGGTGGCCGACCTGCGCGGCGAGTTGAGTCTGCGGGATGCCCGGGTCGCGTCGCTGGATGCCGAGGTGGCCGACCTGCGCGGCGAGTTGAGTCTGCGGGATGCCCGGGTCGCGTCGCTGGATGCCGAGGTGGCCGACCTGCGCGGCGAGTTGAGTAGTCGGGACAGCTACCTGTCCGGACTGCATGAGGACATCTCCCAGTTCATCGAGAACCACAGGGCACTCCTTTTGGCCGGAGCCGATGCGGCCGAGCGTGAGAAACACCTCCGAGTCGAGCTTGCCCGGGCGACCGCCAAAGTTGGTGAGGTGACGGACTTCCTCGAGATCAAGCGCCGGGTCGCGTCGACATTGGAGGGAACGGGCATTCCCAGTGACCCGATTGACGAGTCCGTGCAGATACTTCTGTCACGAGTCGTTGACTTGGACGCGACACTTACACAGGTGCTGAGCTCCCGAAGTTGGAGATATACGAGGTGGCTGAGAGTTGACTCAAGGGGAGAGCGCCCGGACGTGGAGCCCGCCAGATGATCCCAACGGCTCCTGAGTCACCTATCCATCAACTTGTCCTTGCGGTTAGTACATACGGTCGCCCTGACTACCTTGACGCCCTAATCTCCTCGTTCACGAAGACTCGAGACCCGGATCAGCGATGGACTGTGGTTATCGGCGACGACGGAGGACCGAAGCCGTCGGAGGATGCGGTAGCCTCTTTGCGGGAGCATGAGGTTCCATTTGTCTATCTGCGCCATTCCGGCTGGGAGATTGCCGCAGTTACAAACTCACTTCTGGATGTGAGCTTCGCTCTCGGCGCCCAAATCACGTTCGTCGCCAACGATGACCTGGTATTTTTAGCGAACGGTTGGGACAACCTCTACATTGAGGCTGCCCGCGAAACCGGGATTCAGCACTTGGTATTCTTTGACGACCGTTGGGCGCCTCCGCGACACGCTGCGCTTGAAGGCCCACTTCAATCAAAGACAGATGCGGCAAATGCGCAAGGAGCACTATTCACAGTCACCAGGGACGTCTTCAGATCGGTCGGCTACCTGGACGAGTATACCTTCTGGGGACGAGGATTCGCGCATCTGGATTACACGCGGAGGTGTTGCCTCGCTGGCTACAATTCGGAGACGACCCTCTGGGACGCTAGAAACAGCGGTGAATACCTGCGCCTAGCGCCACGGGACGAGTACCGGCCCGCAGTTGCCTGGCACGATCCGCGGGTCCAGATTTGCACTACCCCTAGAGAACGGCAGAGACGGCGAAGTGTCATTGATGGCCGCAAGCACCCTTTCATGGATTTCGCCCAAGCGCGACGCATTCGCACACCTCCAGAACTTGTCGCGTCCGGGGGGATACCCAGTGATTCGCTCCTGCAACTACGGAGACTCGGCCTAGCCAGAGAGGTGACTGTCCCGGGTCTTCCCGGCGTTGGTGCTTTCGTGATCAATCTGGCTCAGCATGGCCAAAAATGGGCGGCATCCAAATATCAACTGACGCGCGCTGGTATCCACGCTGATCGCTTCCCCGCCACGGACGGTAGGCACCCGGAAATGCTTCGAGAGTGGCAGGCCTACGCGTCGGACGCGCCAACGACAGATCTGGACAGACGGCTGGGGCGTCGAGCGATTGAGAGCCCAGGGGCCTGGGGCTACCTACGTACCCTAGAGCGACTCCTTGGGATGAGCGCCGTGCGACGCGACGTCGCAACTCTGATCTTCGACGATGACATCGTTCTGGCGCCTGAGGCGAGGGATGAACTCGCGCGCACCGTAGGCCTTCTCCCGGATGACTGGCTCGTGCTTTACCTTGGGTGCCAGCCGCAGCGCGCGTTGAGCGCCAATGGGTTGATCTCAGACCCGCTTGAGTCCGTGGGAGTCTGCAACGGCTCCTACGGGGTGCTCATTTCCAGTCGCGCTAGAGCGCTGCTACAGGAGCGGATTAGGCGGCTCGACGCGCCGTTCGACCAACTGCTCAGAGAAGTTGACGAGGCCCATCCCGGACGTTGTTTCGTGTCCAGTCCGAAGACTGTAATGCCGCTCGTGGAAAGAAGTTCCATTCGACAAGGTCGCTCTCAGATAGAGTACGTCGCAAAAGGCCTCTGGAAGTGGAGCGATTTCGCAGGTCCACTAATGGAGCTCCGAAGACGAAGGACAAACACATCCGGCGCCTCTGAAAGGGTCATCGTCAAGGTCGGACAGTTCAACCAACACCTATGGCTGTTGGCGGATCTGCTGAGTTCGCTACCGTCGGAGGCTTTCGAGCTAATCTGGGTTTGTGAGTGGCAACCCGCACTCGCCGGCTCACTCCGTGACCTTGTTCGGAGCGATCCGAGATTCCGGGGGGCAATGATCCATGGGGCTCTGACCGAGGATCAGTTGCTTGTATCTGCTTTCCCTACGTCGCAGCCGACAACCGTGTTTGTCGCCTCGGCCGAGAATCGGCGGCTCTTCTTGGATATCGAGGACCTGATGTATGGTGACGAGCCTCCGTCCATCTCGAGGCTTGCCGCAAAGAGTCCTGCCATCACGAAGTTGGGTTTCCTCGACGGCCCCCCGCTCAAGACTCGCTCAGACGGTCAGGAATCAACTAGTCCGTCGCTTCTGGGGACAGGCACGTCCTCCGAGGCTCCGGGGTATAGAACTGAGGGGCTGACTTCCTCGGTCTCCCTTGGCCGCGGTACCCTAGTCCTTATGGGAGCGGGAATGGCATTCCCACTGTCCGATTCTCAGTGGAGGAGTTGCTGACTGCCAGTCCTTAAGAACTGAGGGCCCCGACTGACTACCCTTCCGCGGTGTTCCAGATTCCGAGTTGTGGAGTGAGATCGATGGCGCCCTCAAGGTCACCGTCACAGGGAAGTTACGTGAGTGGTGAGTGAGATGGGAATATCAGGTCTCCGCACCGCCCCGGCAGGTTGGGAGGTTGCACCAAACGTCACGCTATGCGCAAGCCTGAGTTTGATCCTCAGTCTCAGTGTCGAAATCCATATGACGTGTCCTTCGGAGGCAGCGTGAGCGAAGATGGTGAAGCAACAGTTCCTTTCATTGTGGTTGGCCGCTCCCGGACCGGATCCAACCTGTTGATCGACCTCCTTCAGCAATCGCCGGATATTCAGGCACGCGGAGAGGTAATCAAGTTTCTTCATGGCAAACCGATCGCGTCAGCGATAGCTGAGGGATTTCGTCCGCAAGGTAGAACTACGAGGACGCGACGCGGCTTCAAGTTCTTCTACTACCACCCCTTGGATGGCGATCCGGCCGAAGCCTGGGCCTTGTTGCGGGACATACCCGACCTGAGAGTTATCCATCTGGTAAGACGCGATCTTCTGGCAACCGTCATCTCCCGCGCGGTTCTGAGTCGCACGAATCAGTCCCGAAGACTTGAAGGATCAGCTGCTGCCTTCGATAGTTCTCGCGGAGCACTTCGCCCGTTCAATATCGATCCGCAAGCTGCGGTAGACGAGGGACTTAAAACGATCGCATGGGAGAAGCAGGTTCGGCAGTTTTCGTGGCATCGCGACCCGATCGAGATCGCGTACGAAGACCTTGCGGGGGACATGAGTATGACCCTTCGCCGGGTCGCGCAGGAGCTTGATGTCGGGGTATGGCAGGCCCATCCGAGGCACCTGCGCCAGTCGAATCCAACGGACAGATCCTCTCTCGTTAGCAACTACGTCGATGTACTGAGGGCTTTCCGAAGTTCGCCGCTTCGCGAACGCGCACCTGGCGTCTGAAGGCTAACTAATCAAACTGATGCTGAGGCAATCCCAGCAAACGCGGGCCTCCGTCGACCAAGCGGGGTCGGCATGCGCTCCAACGGCACCCTTCCGGTTCGCTCGACTACCACGATTGTCCAAGGCTGAATAGACGGACTCCCCCTCGAAGTCCTGTCGGTGCGCATCTAATAGGAGTTGCCAATACTGAATTTTGGCAATTGTGTTACTCTGGACCTGAATCGAAATGGGACGTCATGTGTAGGAGCCACCGGCTAATAGTCGGGCACAGCCACATCCGATCCATCGAGGCGGCGGCCAATCTGTCGGGACCTGCCCACAGTACGCGCTTCATGGACATTCGACTGGCGTGCTCTGGGGCAGCCGCATACACAGTCGGCGACGCTATCGAGTTGAACCCTGGACTTAGAACCGCCCTTGCTGAACTCGGCGCGCTGTCCGACACCGTTGACGTCGCTCTGGCAGTAGGCGGAGCTAGGCACAACGTTCTAGGTCTGGCCAGACACCCCGAGCCGTTTCAGTTCCGCAACCCTTGGAAGAACGTCGTGCCAACGCCTGGCGTCCCGTTCCTCCCGTTCGAGGTTGTCCGCCGCGTGCTCGAGGACTCCCTCAGCTACCCACTTACGGTCCTCCGCGCGTTGGCTCGCTACCTCCAGAGGCCACTCGTACAGCTACAGTCGCCCCCACCGGTGCCCAGTGAAGAGTTCCTTCTAGCGACTCCCGGCGTCTATGGTGCCGCAATCAGAGAGTTCGGAATCGTCGACGCCGGGACGCGATATGCTTGGTGGCGCCTGCAATCTGATGCATACGAGCGTGTCGCAGCGGAAGAGGGCGTTGACTTCCTTGAGGTTCCCCAGGAGTGCGTCACGGAGGACGGCTTCCTTGTACGGGAGGCCTGGCGCGACCCGACACACGGAAACGCCTGGTATGGAATGCGCGTCTTACGGCAGCTTGACGAGTATTTTGAATCGCGGAGAAGGCAGTGAGGCTTTCTAATGCATCCCTACGAATCCCTTCCCGATCATGCGTTCTGGCGCCGCTCTGTCGTCGGCGCCGCGGAGGTTGACCCGGTCGTCGCGCCGCCATTTCTCATTTCACAAGATGAACTTATCGCAACAGCGGGTAGTTGCTTCGCACAGCACATAGCTCGGCACCTCAAAAGGCGCGGCTTCAAGTACTTCATAGCAGAGCCGCCGCATCCGCTTCTCAGCGACGATGCGGCCCGAGACTTCAACTACGGAACCTATACTTGCCGGTACGGCAACATATATACCAGTCTCCAGCTAAAGCAGTTGCTCCAGCGGGCGTACGGTGAGTTTGTTCCGGCGGAGCCAGAGTGGCAGGGGCAAGACGGCCGCTGGATCGATCCCTTCCGCCCGCAAATCCAGCCTCACGGATTCATGTCGGTCGAGGAACTGCGGGAAGATCGCGCCCAGCACCTTGAGGCCGTTCGATCGATGGTCGAATCAATGGATGTTTTCGTCTTCACTCTAGGATTGACTGAGTGCTGGCTCTCTCGCCAGGATGGCGCAGTGTTTCCTGTGTGTCCCGGCGTTGCCGGTGGCGGGTTCGATGATTCGAGGTATGTATTCCGCAACCTGTCGGTAGCCGCAGTTGTAGCTGACATGGAGTGGGTGCTTGACTTTCTCCGGAACGCTCGACCTTCACTGAAGGTGATTCTCACTGTTTCGCCCGTTCCTCTGATGGCCACCGCCGCCGAAGACCGCCACGTATTGACCGCCACTACCTACTCAAAGTCAGTGTTGCGAGTTGCAGCTGAGGAGCTTTCGCAGAATGATGAGGCCCTTGCATACTTCCCGTCGTTCGAAATAGTTACAGGCCCATCTTCTCGCGGCGCGTACTTCGCTGCCGATCTTCGGTCGGTGACTGAAACCGGGGTTGAGCACGTAATGCGAAGCTTTATTCGTAACTTCGCTGCCGAATTGCCACCAGGCGCAGAGGCGCCACCCGCAGGGGACGCCTACGTCGACACGATGGAGGCCGTTGTTCAGGCGAACTGTGACGAAGAGGCGTTGGACTGGGCCGGGTGAGAAGTCTTGTCGGCTACCAAACGGGGCGGTCCATTCAGGCGTTGCTGTGTTCTGGAGCCAACCGACTGGTCTGCGGTCCATCGGTCCCATAAACGCACAGGGCGCATCGTCAAGGTCTGGGACCGGATCGTCGCCTTGCAGCCCACTAGGCCGTCAGGGTGGAATCGTCTGGACGCCAATATCGCCCGCAGGTGCGAGGCCCGACTCGACAGGGGATCGTGGACCGGGCCCTTCTCGGTGCGCTGGTCTTGGCGACTCCTTTCGACCCCCGCTACCTTCCTGATGAACCCGAGCGCAGCGGTGTGGTCGAACGATGGAGCGTGACACCGAAGTACTAGTGCCTGTGGGCTGTCCCCTAGCTCGACGTCAACGACCTGCGCCCGGCCTTACTGACCTTCACCAACCGCTAGAACCGCTGGTCGCTAATGGAGAAGAATGGTCACCGCGTCAGAACGACAACTACCAGGACTGGTTTGCCGATGAGGAGCAAGTCGCGCGATAGACAACCCACCTGCCCAAGCCACGGCGGCGCGGTTCTAGTCGTGCAACGGCCACCTCGGGACCCAGCCCTCGGAGACGAAGTAGTTGTGATCGGTTCAGTACTCAGATTCTTCGAAGGCAGACGATCGTGGCTGCGCTAGCAGTTGTCGCCGCTCGAAACGAGGCCCCATTTCTTACTGTACTGCTGCCACTCTTGATCAAGGATGGCTTCGATATCGTCGTGTTGAACCATTCGTCGCGGGACGCGACGCGCGAGGTGGCCGAGTCGTTGCTAGGGAACGGGGTACTTGAAGTCATCGCGCTCCCGTGGCAAGGAAGTTTCGACCTCAAGCAAATCCTCAGCGTGAAAGCGACTGTCTATGAGCGATATCCACACGAGTGGCTGGCGCATTTTGATGCCGACGAGTGGCCTCGAGCTACGCAAGATGTGCCCCTCGTCTCATTGCTCGCAGAGGTTCGCGCCGGCGGATTCCAGTCGGTGAACTTCGATGAATTTGTCTTCGTGCCGAGGCCTGGGACGGATGCACTCGGAATGGACTTCAGACGGGTCATCACCGACTACTACTTCTTCGAGCCGCGTCCGGCGCGGCTTCAGCGCATTTGGCACCGGGACGCCGGAAGGTCGAACATGGCGGCGGCCGGCCACATCGCTCCCGTGGACCCCTCACGGGTCTGGCCGCAGTCGCAGTCGTTGCGCCACTACGTAGGGCTGAGCCAGAGTGCGGCGTATCTGAAGCGCGCGAATCGCGAATATCCCGACGAGGCCCTCGCTCGCGGGTGGCACTCGAACCGGCTTCGGGTGAGTAGTGCTCCGGTCGGTCACTTCCCAGGCATGCGTCGTTGTAGTCCGTGGGACGCACGTGAGCTCGATCGGTCCGAGCCTGTGCGTCGGCACTATTGGGAACCGTGAAACGGCAACGCTGCAGTGGCACTGCCTGATGCCCCATGACCCTGCCGCAGTACCCTGACCGGTCATGAGACCCACGAGACTCGGATGCTTCGTCCTCGCACGGAACGAATCTCCAATCCTTGACCCGTTCCTGGATCAACTCGAGGCGCTATTCGACGTGGTTGAGTTCGTTGACCACAGTTCCACGGACGACACGCCGGAAAAGGTCAGCCGACGCGACTCAACTCGGATCAGGGCGTCTCGGCTTGTTGCGAGCGGATACCCGCAATCCCAAGTTGCCACATTCTTCGCTCGGCGCATGATGGAGGACGGCTGCGATTGGGTCTTCTTCCTGGACTGCGACGAGTTCCTGCCCTTCGCGGCTCGAGAGGCACTTGACAGCTATCTGCTGAAACACTCCGGCGCGGATGTCATACGCCTCCCTTGGCTCAACGTTTGCCCGGCGGACTTGAGTGGAGTTGATATCTTCTCGGGAAGTTTTCAGACGTCTGGGACGCCGGACTCGCGGCACGCCAAGATTGCCCTCAGTTCTCGAATGGTCGTGAAAGCCCCGACATTTGTTGTCGAACAGGGCTATCACGGAGTCCGAGTTCCGCAGAGTCTGGGCCTGACAGTCGAGGACTGTTCAGACACCCACCTCGTCCACGTCCCAATCCAAAGTGAGGCACAGGCGGCCCTGAAGATCGCGAACGGTGCGAGCCGGATACGCCGAACTCCGAGTCTTCTCAAGCGGGGCCTGGGTGGGCACTGGGTGCACCTTGCGCAGGAGCTGCAGGTGCGCTCCGCGCGATCGTTCGACTGGCGGCGGGTGGCGCTCGGCTATCCGGATGAGGCCCCCGAGGACCTATCCGTGCAGGCATTGTCCTTCGATTTCCCATACGTATGTTCGCCATACCAGGAATCGTCAAGGCAAGTGGCGGACGCTGTGGCAGGCCTCCTTGCCGCTCAGGGCGAATCCTCGGGAGCAGAGGACACTACGTCCTTCTCGCTCACCGATTCGCAGGGCGCTGTGATCCTGAGCGAGGTGGCAGAATCCCCCGCCTGGGATCTCAGGTCCTTGTCGGCTCCATGGGGCATTGACTACACGCCAGGCAGCGCCCTTGGAGCAGAGTCGAGATTCACAGAGCTGGTGGAGCCGCTGTTCAATCTGCCGACCCGACTCCCAGTGACGGCGTGGAGCGGACACATTCCCTTCCTCTTTACTCTATTTGGTCTGATGCGCCCAACGACCTACGTTGAACTCGGAGTGCACAACGGGGCCAGCTTCATCGCTGCAGCAACCGCGGCTCGGACGTTCGACATTGACTGCCAGTTGTACGGAATCGACAGCTGGGAGGGGGACGCACATGCGGGACACTACGATGGCGACGCGGTGTACGCCGACCTCAAACGTCACATTGACGCGAACTTCAGTTCAACGGTATTGATGCGTAGCTTCTTCGACGACGCTCGGCAGGAGTTCCGGAGCGGCAGCATTGACCTGCTCCACATCGACGGGCTGCATACCTACGATGCCGTGAGTCACGACTTCGCTACGTGGCTGCCCGCCATGAAGCCGGACGGCGTTATCCTTTTCCACGATATCGCCGTCTACGAGCGGGGGTTTGGGGTTCACCGGCTTTGGGGGGAATTGAAGGAGATCTTCACGACCATAGAATTCCCCCACTCCTTCGGACTCGGGGTCGTCTTCCTCAACCCTGACCAGCCCCGTATCCGCCCTCTCCTGGAGATCGCCGACCACAAGACGGCATGGAGGGACTACCAGGAGTTGCTGAGTCTGCTCGGAGGCGTGGTCGAGGAGAGAATGGGCTACTTCACCCTGATGGAAACCAAGAATGACCTCGAGGGGCGCCTGAGAGAACTTGAGCACGAGTGTTTGGCGCGACAGTCCACCCTAGCGGAGGCAGTCCATTCGCGTAATGTTCTGGCACAACAGGTTCACGACATGTCGCGACTGGTCGCTGAGTTGGAGACCGAGCTCTCGCACCGGCGACTCGCCCTTGAAGCTGTCATGACTTCGCGGAGCTGGCGTCTCACCGCACCGTTGCGACGGGTCCGAGGTGGCTAGCAGACCCCGGATAGGAGTGGTTGGCCACTTCTCCTGGTTTGAGAACCACTTCCCAGAGGGCTGGCGAAGCGATCCGAATGTGCTGGCTGTCGATGTGGATGAACGGGACTACTCGTGGCTCCGGGTGCTCTACAACTTTCGCCCAAACATCACAATGTTCTTCCGACCGGAACTCTACCCTGGACACCTTGTTCGGGCTATTCCTGGTATCCGCGTCGCGATCCTCTCCGAGCCGATCGCCGCGATGAGTGCTGGGCAACTGCGCTTCACCGAAGAGTCCCGGCTGCGCCACCTGGTGTACTCGAACATGGATTGGCTCAGCTACCACTGGAGGGTCTACTACGACGAAGGACGACGCCCGGAGGCCAGTGCCCTCGGCTTCGTGATTGACGAGTTTCGACCGTTGCCCATCGACACCAGTGTCTTCCGGCCACCGCCTCCGGAGGCGGCCAGAGACATCGACGTCTTCTTCGTCGGCAAGGCGACTCCGCACCGGATCGAGACGCTGGACTTCCTTCGTCTGCATCCGGGCCGCTTCCTCTGGATAGCGCATGGGGTCTCGGGGAGCGAACTCGCTGCACTGCTCCAGCGGTCGAAGGTAGTCCTGAACGTACACGCTGACGGTGTGCCGGCGGCGGAGCCGAGAGTCCACCTGGCCGCAGCGTGCGGGGCGGTCGTCCTGAGCGAGCGGTTGAGTGCCCCCTCGGGTGCAGGCTGGCCGCACGTGCTCGAGGTAGATTCCATCACCCACGACGCGATCCGGCTTGCGAGTGATGCGGCAGAGAAGTCTCCGAAGTCAACGGCGCCCCTCAACCAACTCAGCGTTCGCAGTTTCCTCGCGGAGGTCATGGATCGATTCGCCCCGGGCGTGCTTGGGGGCCGGTAGTTCGCGAAGGGCAGGTCATGTGAGTCGCAATCAAGATCACGTAGTCTCAGTGATCGTGAACAGCCACCGGGAAAGTCGCTTTCTTCGATTCGAGCAGCGCTTTCTCGCCCGCCTTGGCTGGCCGAAGTGGGAAGTCGTCAGAGTCGCGGATGCGCTATCCATGTCCGAGGGCTACAATAGGGCTGCGGCCCAGGCTCGCGGCGATTGGTTCCTCTTCTGCCACGATGACATCGAGATTCTTGCCCTCTCAGCTCGCCGGGTCCTGAATCACGTAATGGCACGTTGCGATGTCTTCGGAGTCTGCGGCACACGGCGGCTCGTGTCCGCCAACTGGTATGACGCTGGTGTGCCATATACCTGTGGATCGATCGTGGAGCCAGACGCGACCAGAGTCGGGCGATTCGCTCTCGCACGATTCTCAGCAGATAGGGGGGAGCTTGTCACCGGCATCAAGAGCCTTGACGGCGTCTTCATCGGGATGCGCCGTGAGGCCTTCAACGCGCTCGGCGGATTCGACGAGAGTTACCGCGACTTCCACGGTTACGATGTTGACATCTCCTTTCGCGCGGCCCTCGCGCGACTCACGTGCGGAGTGGCTACAGGATTCCTCCTGCGCCACAACTCCGACATGCGCGACTTTACGGACGAGAAAGTTGAGGCCTGGAATGCAGCGCAGGCTCTCTTCGTGCAGAGACACCGGCGGTATCTGACGCCTGCGATCGGCGTTCGCGGTCATGAAGTCACGCCACTCGACTGCCCGGAGGATGCGGCCCGAGTGGCCCGACAACTTAGGGGGCGACCGCTTAGACTCAGTTGAGTTATCGGTCGGCGTACGATGCGTTGGAGTCGTCATTGGGGCTCGTGATTGCGGGCATGCACAGGTCGGGCACGAGTCTGGTGGCCGCACTGGCGGCGGACTACGGACTTCGCTGGGGATCTGGTTCGCGCTTCGAACCTGCGTACGACAACGCCGCTGGGTGCAACGAGCGCGTGGACGTGGCAGCGCTCAACGATGATTGGCTTTCCCGGTTGGGAGGGTGTTGGTGGGCCCCGCCCGCGACATCGACCGGAACGTGGCGCTCCATCGACGTGGCCGCGGTCGCGTCGACTCGTTCAAAGATCGACATCTTTGTCGACGGTTGTGACGACTGGGTCGTGAAGGATCCCCGGATCTCACTTCTGCTCCCCCTGTGGGACCGCCTGGCGCTGCGCCATCTGCCTGTGGTGATGTGCGTTAGGAGCCCGATGGGCGTGGCAGACAGTCTGTACCTTCGGGACGGGATCAGCGTCCGGCGCGGGCTAGGGCTCTGGTATTTCTACAATCACGAACTTTCCAAATGTCTGGCAGGGCGCGACTTTCTGGTCCTTGACTACGACAGCGTTGTCGACTCGCCGCGAGACAGCGTTGATTCCTGCGCTCAATTCCTGCAGAAGCTGGGGCAGCAGCCTCGTGAAGGCTGGTCGGCTGACACGTGCGCAGCACTTGCCGTTCGGAGTTACCGTCGCTCGGGTCAGTCGAGCCGGGCACGATCCTTGACCAGTTCCCTCCTCGCTGATTGCGAGTCCTTCTACAGTGACCTTCTACGTTCGGAACTGCGTCCCGACGCCACTACCCCTGAATGGGTAGTCGACACCGTCACGGAGCTTCGCGAGCTGCGGGAACTCGGGGCTGCGGCGGGGTGCCCGCCGCGGTTGCGACCGAATGAGTTGGAGGCCTTCGTCGTCAGTGAGCGAGAACGCGTGAACGCTGAGCGCGTCCACGCAACGTCCGAACTTGCTGATGCCCGCAGCGCGGCCATTTCGCTAGCGGAGCGACTTGAATCGCTGACGACCGAGGTGACCAGCGCTCGGTTGGCCGTGGCCGACTTGGAGGGTGAGGTGGGACGGCTTCGCGGGGACGCGGAGGTTCGCGAGGCAGAGGCGGCTACCGCTCGGTTGGCCGTGGCCGACTTGGAGGGTGAGGTCGGACGGCTTCGCGGGGAAGCAGAGGTTCGCGAGTCAGGCAACGCACTCGCCGTTTTGGCGCTGATGGTTGAGGACTACCGTCTCGGGAGATCCCTGTCGGCCGTGGAGTCGCTGGTGGCGGCGGAACTGATGGATCGTCGGCCTCGTGCGCGTCTTCGATTGCCCTCCTGGAGGGGAGGCGGACCGGCCATGACTAGCGAGTCCGCGTTGGAGGCCGGACAGCTCGGACGGGACAGCGCGCTTGTGGCGGCGTCTGGACTCTTTGAACGGGAGTGGTACTGGCGCTGCAACCCCGATGCAAGTGGTTTGACGGCCGACCCCCTTGTCCACTTCATGGTCATTGGTTGGCGCGAGGGCCGCAGCCCGTCACCTCACTTCGACACGGAGTACTACCTCCTCGAGAATCCCGACGTGGCCACCGCGGGGGTGAACCCACTGGTTCATTTTCTGACACACGGGTGGCGCGAACACCGTGACCCGTCCCCATCGTTCAGCGTCGCCGCCTATCTCGAGCGGTACCCTGAGCTGACCCAGTTGAACATCTGTCCCGTGACGCACCACCTCATTGCTGCGGAGCGCACAACGGCTGGCGTGGTGCACAACACCGCAATCGAACCGGGGTGGGAGCATCGGGGTGAGTGATGCAGTCCCCGATTCGCGACTACGCGAAGACAATGAGGCCCTGAGGGTACGCATCTCCCAGCTTGAAGCGGCCCTTGATTCGTTTCGCAGGCAGTTGGACGAGGTCCACCGCTCTACGTCTTGGCGGGTTACTGCGCCGCTAAGGGCTGCTGTATTCCACCGACGGAGGGTCTCTCGGAGGGTTGCGCAGTTGCGGCGTGGCCGACGCGAGCGACTCCGCGTCGGCCAAGGGCCGACGGCGGGTCTCTTCCCACCCGCCCTCAACCCGGCCAAGCCAGGCCATGACGCGACCGTTCGGCTTCTGACCCGACAGCCATCGGGGGCCAAGGCCGCCCCCCGGCTGCGAGAGGCGCAACCGAGCGACGCCCTCCTCGTCGTCGTTCATGTGCACTACCCCGAGTGCTGGCCCGACATCGCGGGACGCCTGGTCAACCTGACGGAGCCGTTCGACCTTCTAGTCACGCTGACTGATAGCGCGGCGCGGCTTGAGTCGGAGATCATCCGTGACTTCCCACGGGCGACGATTGAGCTGGTTCCCAATCGAGGCCGCGACATTGGGCCGCTCGTGTCTCTGGCCAACCGTGGGCTCTTCAGCGGCTACGACGCTGTGTTGAAGGTTCACTCCAAGCGCTCCCCGCACCGCCTTGACGGGGATGGCTGGCGGCTGGCGCTGCTCGACGGGTTGCTCCCCGACGCCCGCGCGGTTGACCGCGTGGTGAAGCTGTTTCGCGCCGACTCCGGTGCAGGGCTTGTTGTTCCCAGTGGCCATCTTGCGGGATCGGAGCATTGGGGCAGCAACCAGTCTCTGGTGGAAGCACTCGCGTCCAGGATCCCGTTGGCGTTCGATCCTGACCGCCTGCGATTTCCGGCGGGATCGATGTACTGGGTGCGGCCGTGGATCCTTGAACGGCTGGCGGACCTGGGCCTGGAAGACGAGGACTTCGAAGTCGAAGGCGGCCAGACCGACGGGACGCTGGCGCATGCCATCGAAAGGCTGATCGGCCTTCTATGTGAGGGCGGCGGGCTGGACATCGTCGAGACGCGTCATGTGCCGTCGAGGCTCCAGAAGTCAGGGCGGCCCGCTCCCCCCGCGAAGAGGATCGCCTTCTACCTGCCGCAGTACCACCCGATTCCTGAGAACGACGAGTGGTGGGGTGAGGGGTTCACTGACTGGGTCAACGTCGAGAAGGCTCGGCCGCTCTTCACCGGGCACAGACAGCCGCACCGGCCAGGCCCTCTCGGGTACTACGACCTACGGGATCCCGCCGTACTCAGGCGCCAGGCCGCTCTCGCCCGGGACATGGGCATCGATGGGTTCTGTTTCTATCACTACTGGTTCGGTGGCAAGCGGCTCCTGGAGACCCCTCTGGACAACCTCCTCGCCGATCCGTCGATCGACCTTCCTTTCGCGCTGTGTTGGGCCAACGAGTCCTGGACCCGCCGGTGGGACGGACTCGACCACGACACCCTGATCGCCCAGTCCTACCCCGACGGCTGGATGGATTCGTTCTATGAGGATGCCGTCCGAGCGTGGCGGGACCCACGCCACATCCGCGCCGGCGGGAAGCCAGTCTTCGTCGTCTACCGGATCGGCGCGATCCCCGACGCCCCCACGGCCCTGGACTACTGGAACCGGCGAGCGAAGGCGGAGGGGCTGGGTGGCCTCCACCGGCTCGCAGTCATCCCGTCCCGCGACTTCGAGACCCTACCCGCGGACGTCGTCCACCAGCTCGACGGCCTGGTGCGGTTCCCACCGGGCTCCGGCATCAAGCTGCAGTCGATTCGCTCCCTCGCCCCGGACCTCGACCCGGCCTTCACCGGCGACGTCTTCTCCTACGACGCGGCCGTGGACAGTGCCGACCTCACCACCCGCTCCCCGGAGGGCCTGCCGGTCCACCTCGGGGTCATGCCCGGGTGGGACAACACGGCCCGCCGCGGCACCGCCGCCTACGTGTTTCACAGCGGGAATGCCGTGTCCTACCGGCGCTGGCTCCGGCGCGCTGAGGACGCGACTGCCGCCGCCGGCCACGACTGGCCGGCCATCTTCATCAATGCCTGGAACGAGTGGGCGGAAGGAGCGCATCTCGAGCCGGGGACGGTGGAGATCGGGAGCCGAGCGAGTCAGACACCATCGCAGCAATAGCCGAGGACCCTGGTTCAGGACGCCGTCCCAGGGCGTCGCTTGGGCTCGGCTAGGGTCACCTCACGTTCGCGCGAGGGGAGGACCGGAATGACTGACGAGCAGGCGGCTGCTGCCCTCGCCGCTGCCGAGCACCGGGCCATCGCGGCTGAGCACGAGGTCCTTCGCGAACGGGATAAGGCCCTCGGGCTGTTGGCGCGGTTGGGACACATGCAGTGGGAGCTGGAGCACCAGCGTCAGCGCGCCGAGCAGGCTGAACGACAGCTCCGCGAGGTCCAGACGTCGCTTCGCTACCGGGTCGGCCGGGCCGTCGTATCCCCGGGCACCCTCTACCGCTCGGTCAAGGGACGGCAGGGTGCCTGAGCCGTTCGTCAGTGTCGTCACCCCGGTCTACCGGCCGAATCCTGAGCATCTGCGCGCCTTCGTCGCGTCGGTGCGTGACCAGACCCTGCAGGAGTGGCACCTTGTCCTGGTCGACGATGGGTCCGGAGCGGCCGAGGTGTCCGCGATCCTGTCGGAGGCCGACACCGATCCACGCGTCACGGTGGTGGTCCGCCCGGTCAACGGCGGGATCGTGGCTGCGACCAACGACGGGCTCGCAGCAGCGACCGGTGACTACGTCGCGTTCGCCGATCAGGACGACGTCCTCGCGCCACATGCCCTGGAGACCATGGTCACGGCCGCCCGGGCGAGCCCGACGGCGGAGCTCCTCTACAGCGACGAGGACAAGGTAGACGACCACGGGGAGTTCTCCGACGAGTTCCGCAAGCCCGACTACTCGCCGGAACGCCTGCGGGGGAACATGTACATGGGGCACTTGCTCATGGCTAGGCGGGAGGCAGTAGTCGCCCTCGGCGGAATGCGGGAGGGCTTCGACGGCTCCCAGGACCACGACCTCGCGCTACGGCTGTCCGAACGCGGCGCGCCCGTGATCCACGTCCCGGAGGTCCTCTATCACTGGCGTCGGCACGCGGGTTCCACGGCCGAGGTCGCCGGGGGGAAGCCCGAGGCCGTCCGGGCCGGGGTGCGCGCGGTCCAGGACCACGTGGACCGGCTGGACCTGCACGCCTCGGTTTCTGCGACTGACTACCCAGGGTTCTACCGGCTGGATCGCCACCCGAAGGCCGGATCGATGGTCAGCATCGTCATCCCCACCCGGGGCGGGTCCGGGGATGCCTTCGACCGGCGACGGTGCTTCGTGGTCGAGGCCGTGCGGAGCATCGAGGCGCACTCGTACGAGGTCGACTATGAGTACGTAATCGTCGCTGACGCACCGACTCGGTGGGTGGACGTGTCCTACCTCGACGACCTAGCCGGGATCGCCGGCCAGCGGCTCCGCGTCGTCGAGTACCGGGGGGACTTCAACTTCTCCGAGAAGGTGAACCTCGGCGCTCTCCATGCCCGGGGCGACCTGCTCTGCTTCCTCAATGATGATGTCGAGGTCATCAGCCCGCGCTGGCTGGACACCCTGGCTGCGATCGCGCAGCAGCCCGATGTTGGGGCAGTGGGGTGTCTGCTGCGGTTCGAGGACGGCACCCTGCAGCATGCGGGTCACCTCTACGGCAAGGGAGAGGCGACACACGCCTACTTCGAGTCGGGTGACCGCACCGGCTACTTCGGTGACCTGCTGCTCGACCGCGAGACCATCGGCGTCACGGCGGCATGTCTGATGCAGCGCCGGGACGTGTGGTGGGAGGTCGGCGGGTTCACCGAGACCCTGCCGGTGAGCTTCAACGACGTGGACTTCTGCCTGAAGATCCAGGAAGCGGGCTACCGCGTCGTCACGGCCGCGTCGGTGGAACTGCTGCACTTCGAGAGCAGGACTCGGTCGCGACGCGTACGGGCGTGGGAACCCACTCGGCTGCGCGCCCGCTGGCGTCACCGCCTGGAGCACGACCCCTACTCCCCCTATCTCTCCGAGCGGATCGGAACCTGACGCTATGCCCGTCCCGCTCCTCAACAGCGCCGTGTCGGCGTGGCGCCGTCCTCCCGCCTGGATCGCCGGCCTGCTCGTGGGACTTCTGCTCTTCGCTGTGGGTGTCGGATGGGCGTTGAGTTCCCCCCAGGGCTCCAGCCCCGACGACGACTTCCACCTCGCCAGCATCTGGTGCGCCCGAGGGAACAGCGAAGGGCTGTGCGACCTGCAGGGCCCGGGGGCGAATCCGGGTGAGCGGAACGCCTTCGTGCCACAGGACGTCGTCCGATCGCCCTGCTTCGCCATGGACGCCACTCAGTCCGGCATCTGCGAGGCGGAGCTCGGCTCGGAGCCGACGCCAGCGCGCGTCAACGACGGCGTCTACCCGGGTGCCTTCTACAGCGCCATGCACGCCTTCGTCGGTGACTCCGTCGCCCGGTCGGTGCTGGCGATGCGCCTGGCCAACCTCCTGCTCGCCTCCCTCCTGGTGGGAGCCGCCATTGCGCTGGCACGGCCGTTGGCACGTCGCGCCGCGGTGCTCGGCTGGCTCGGGACCCTGGTGCCGCTCGGACTCTTCGTGATCCCCTCCACGAACCCCAGCTCCTGGGCAGTGGCGGGCGTGGGCACGTACTGGGTGTTCCTGCTGCGTTGGTGCCGCGGCCCGAGGGGTGGCGTACGCGACGTCGGGCGGTGGATCGCCGGGGTTCTGGCCGTCGTCTCGGCGGCGTTGGCCGTGGCCGGGCGTGGAGATGCTGCGGTCTACCTTGCGGTCGCGACTGCGGCGGTCCTCCTACTCTCCGTTCCGTCATGGCGGGCGCTCGCAACCTGGCCCATGGCCCTGCCGGCCGCGGTCGTGGTCCTCGCCGCCGTGATGTTCCTCCGGACCGGCCAGAGCGGTGCCCTGTCCGGGATCGGCGCGGGCACCGGTCGGGTCGGCTGGGGTTTGCTTCGGGACAACCTGCTGGACCTCCCCACCTTCTTCGCCGGGGTGTGGGGGCTGGGCTGGGGACTCGGCTGGCTCGACACGCCGGTCTCGGGTGGCGCCGCGGGACTCGCCGTTGCCCTCGCCGGAGTCCTGGCTGGGCTGGGGCTCGCGGCGTGGTGGTGGCGCAAGGGCCTGGCGATCCTCCTCCTCCTCGCGTCCCTCGTGGCCGTGCCGCTGTGGGTGCTGCAGAGGGGGGGCAACGTCGTCGGGGAGAACGTCCAGCCCCGCTACCTCCTGCCCCTCGTCGTGGTGACAGCGGGCGTCGTCCTGCTGGCCAAGGACGCCCGGGGCACGTCGTCATGGACGCTGCGCACTCCGGTCGCGATCCTGGTCGTGCTGCTCTTCTCGGTCGCACAGCTCCTCGCGCTGCGCGATCAGATGAGGAGATACACCACCGGAATCGATGCCGTCGGCTCGGACCTGTCCGGTGCCGAGTGGTGGTGGGAATCGCCCGTCCCGCCCCCCTCCACCTGGCTCGTCCTCGGCGGCCTCGCCGGCGTCGCCTTCGCGGTCGTGGCGGTGGCCGTCGCCCGTGGCGCTGAGCGGGAAGCCGCCGACACCGTCGGACCAGACGCAGAGCCGTCAGCCGTCGAGCAGGGACAACAGGTAGCGCCCGTAGCCGCTGGCGAGCAACCGGTCCCCCAGGACTCGTAGCTGGCCGTCGTCGATCCAGCCGTTCCGCCAGGCGAGTTCCTCCACGCATCCCACCTTGGTCCCGGTGCGGTCCTCCAGGACCCGGACGAACTCCCCGGCGTCCTGGAGTGTGCGGAACGTCCCGGTGTCCAGCCAGGCGGTCCCCCGCGGCAGCACGGTGACGTGCAGACGGCCCTGCCGCAGGTACTCCTCGTTGACGGAGGTGATCTCGAGCTCGCCCCGCGCGCTCGGTTCGATCGATTTGGCGATCTGCACCACGTCGGAGTCGTAGAAGTACAGTCCGGGCACGGCGTACGAGGACTTTGGCCGCGCGGGCTTCTCCTCCAGGGAGATCACGGTGCCGTCGTCGGAGAACTCGACGACGCCGTAGTCCTGGGGGTTCGAGACGCGGTAGGCGAAGATGTGGCTGCCGTCCTCGGTGGTGAGATCCCGTAGCCGCCGCCCGAGTCCGTACCCGTGGAAGAGGTTGTCCCCGAGTACAAGAGCCGCGCGGTCGCCATCCAAGAAGTCCTCACCGATCAGGAACGCCTCGGCCAGCCCCCGGGGCGCGGACTGCACGGCGTAGTCGATGCGCATGCCCAGTTCGACGCCGCCGTTGAGCAGTCGCTTGAAGGCGTCCTGGTCCTCCGGCGTGGTGATGACGAGGACCTCGCGCAGGCCTGCGGCGATCAGCGTGGCGAGCGGATAGTGGATCATCGGCTTGTCGTAGACGGGCAGAAGTTGCTTGCTCACTCCGCGGGTGAGTGGCCACAGCCGCGATCCCGTACCCCCGGCGAGGATGATCCCCCGCATCGTCGCCCTCCTTGCCGCATGCTGGCTGTCCTGGCGCTCCGGGACGCGGCGAACCGCATCGGGGAGCCCGGCAAGGCTACGTGGTCATGTATCAAGGAGAAGAAGGAGGTGCGGTGCGCGCAACCACGGCCACTCGGCAGCGAGCTCGGCGGGCAGCAGCCGCGACCCTGTCCGCGTCCCGCCTGGCGCTTCCGGCCAGCGCTGCCTTCCGGCCCCGCCACCGTCGCGAGATCGAGGACCGGGTGCACTGGGCGCCCGGCTCGCGGAGCGGTCACCGAGACAGCCTCGCGGTCGTGGCGCACTGGGACTCGCAGGGCGTGGTGTCGGCAGCTGACCGGGGACTGATCCACGCCGTGAGCTCGTGCGGTTTCGACGTGATCGTGGTCACCACGGCGGACTGCCGGCCGGGGGAACTGTCCGGCCTCCTGGGCGAAGGGGTCATCGCAGCTGGGTCCCGGGACAACATCGGCTTCGACTTCCTCAGCTGGTCGCGGGGGCTTGACGCCTGGGCGGATCTCCCTCGGCTGCGCCGCCTCTTGCTGCTCAACACCAGCGTCTACGGCCCGGTGCGACCCTTCGGCCGGTTCCTTGACCGGGTGTTCGACGGGACCACGGACGTGGTCGGCTTCACCGGCTCTCGGGAGCTGCTGCCGCATGCGCAGAGCTACGCGCTGGCGTTCGGACCTGCCGCGATCGGGTCGAGTCAGTTCGGCGACTACTGGGCAAGGGTCAGGCCGTCACGGGCCAAGTGGGGCACGATCCTGGGCCACGAGCTTCGCTGGCAACGGGACCTGACCGGGCCCGGGCTGCGCGCTGGTGTGGTCGTGCCCGCGCCACCCCGGCCGGTCAACCCCCTCACGCTGCACTGGCGCGACCTGGTGGAACACGGCTTCCCGTTCCTGAAGAAGTCCCTCTTCACCGTGAACTACGACGACGTGGACATGACGGGATGGCGGGACCAGGTCGGGATCGGACATCCGGTGGTCGAGATGATCGAGCACGATCTGCACCGCCTCGGCCACCCCGTTCCGTAGTGGTTCGCCTGCTAGGACTCGGAGCCGTCCGCCGTCTGCCCGTTCGGGCCCTCCCCCGCGCGGGCCGCCTCATCGAGCGCGATCCGCCGCGCCAGCACGGTCACCTGATCCCGGACATCCCGGAGCTTCAAGTACGTCGTGATCGCCAGGTACAGCACCGCCACGGTGAGGGCGTACACGAGCAGGTCCGTGCCACGGCCGACCCCCACGGCGTTAGCCGCCGCCGTCAACAGCTCGGGGCTGATGACCGCCACCACGAAGCCGACGAGCAGCAGGAAGAGCATGACCCGCGCGAAGGCGCTGGAGCGGGGACCACGGCCACGGAGGAGTACGAACGCCAGCGCACCCGCGCCGGCCAGCAGAAGAAGCCGGATCCCCACGTCAGTTCCTGCGCAGCATCAGGTCGAAGGCGATGTTGATGGAGTTGACCAGGGGCTGGCCCTTGCTGCGCGAGTAGTCCGTGTAGCGGACGACGACGGGCACCTCCGTGTAGCGCAGATGCTCACGGCCGATGATGGTGACGATCTCCGAGGCGTGGGCCATGCCGGACATCCGGAAGTCCAGCGTGCGGGCGGTCGACGCCGTCATCGCACGGAGCCCGTTGTGCGCATCCGTCAAGCGGACCCCCGTCACCAGCCGGCTCTGCAAGGCCGCAGCCCTCAGGACCAGCCTGCGCGCCCGGCTCATCGTGGTGCGGTCGTCCAGGAACCGGGATCCGAGGACAATATCCACGTCGCCGTTGCCCAGGCGCTCCACCAGGCGGACCGCGTCGTCGGGGTCGTGCTGGCCGTCGGCGTCGAAGGTGACGATCACGGCCGTACGCGGATCGGTGAGCGCAAACTCCATGCCGGTGCGAAGGGCCGCGCCCTGCCCCAGGTTCAGCGGGTGGCGGACGACGCTCCCGCCCGCCGCCCGTGCGTTGTCACCCGAGGCGTCGCTGGACCCGTCGTCGACGCACACCACGCGGGCGAACCGCTCACGCAGGGCCGTCACCACGGAGCCGACGACGGTCTCCTCGTTGAACACGGGGACCACCACCACGACCGACTGGTCGAGCATGAATCCCCCTCGGGCCCGCGGGTGGTGTCGCCGTGTCCGTACCATGCTACGGGCGCGAGGCGAAGGCGTGGCGACGGGCGAGAGGCGGGGGCCGGTGGATCTGGTCCCTGACGTCACCGTGGTCGTGCTGGCCTACGGCCCCGAGGCGGGACTGCGGGAGTGCCTGCTCAGCGTCCTCGCGTCGCGGGACGTCTCCGTCGACCTCGTGGTGGTCGACAACGGGTGCACCAACCCGGAACTGGCGGAGCTGAGATCGCTCCCGGGGACCCGCTGGATCGAGCCTGGCCGCAACACCGGGTTCGCCGGGGGGTGCAACCTCGGTGCCTCCGCCTCATCGGACCACCTGGTCCTCCTCAACTCCGACGCCCAGGTCGAGCCGGACGCGATCCGTCGGCTCGTCGAGGTCATCGCGGACCCGACCGTCGGCCTCGTCACCGGCCTGCTGCTGCTGGAGCAGGAGCCCGACCGGGTCAACGCCGCGGGCAACCCGATCCACTGGAGCATGGTGTCCTGGGCCGGCGGCTACGGCGATCCTCGCGAGAGCCACTCGCAGGGCCGTGACTCCGCCGGTGCCTCGGGGGCCTTCCTGGCGCTTCGGAAGGAGACCTGGGACCTCCTCGGTGGGTTCGACGAGGCCCTGTTCGCCTACCTCGAGGACGCCGAGCTGTCCATGCGGTGCTGGCTGGCCGGCCTGAGGGTGCGTTACGAACCGACCGCGGTGGCCTACCACCGGTACGAGTTCGCGCGGAACGCCGACAAGTTCTATCTGATCGAGCGGAACCGGCTGGTCAACCTGCTCACGATCTACGAGCGGCCCACGCTGGCTGCACTCGCGCCCGGCCTGGTCCTCCTCGAGGCCGCGATGACCTTCGTGGCGGTCCGCGACGGCTGGTTCGCGAGCAAGCGGGCGGGCTGGGCGTGGATCTGGCGCAACCGCGGACTGATCGCGGAGCGGCGGCGGCACAACCTGCTTCGGCGGCGACGGCACGACGCGGCGCTGCTGGTCCGGCTGGACGACGAGATCCGGCCGTCGCCCGAGACGGGCCAGCGCGTGCCGCAGGCCCTGAACGCGGTCCTGCGGGCCCAGGGGCGGCTGGCCCGTCGGCTGCTCGGTGCCGCCGACTCAGGTGAGTGACATGCTCGGCTACGGTTCACCCGTGTCGCATGCGTACGACCTGTCGGGGGTGATCGCTCCCGCGACCTGGTGCCTTGATCTGGCGGAGGTCTCCGACCACGGGGAGCTCACTGTCGGCGCTTGGGCGGTTCCCGCCGACGGCCGACCGGTGAGCCTTCGGGTCAATGGTCGGGCGTTCGAGCATGAGGCGACGGCGCTCGCCCGACCCGACCTGGTCCCGGTGTTCTCTCTGGTGGCGGATGCCTCGCACGCGGGCCTGTGGTGCCGGACCCCGCTGACTGACGACGAACGTGACGGATCGCGCACGATCAAGATCGAGCTCGTGGACGCCGAGACCGGCGAGCCGCTGCGCGCTGAGCAGGCGATGTACGTACCGGTCAGCTCCGACGAGAAGTGGCCCCTGCCCGATGCGTCAAGGATGCTCCGCGTCCACGGTGACGACCGTTCGGCCGGCTTCGCCCTCAGCGGCTACTCGACCTATCGCAAGCTGGACGACGTTCTCCGCCAGGTCACGGGATCGGGGTTCCAGGGCCGCCGGCAGGTCCTCGACTGGGGTTGTGGCTCCGGCCGCTTGCTGCGCTACCTCGGCCAGGTGGAGGGCGTCGAGGTGACCGGCGTGGACGTGGACGGCGACAACGTGGGTTGGTGCGCCGACCACCTTCCGTTCGCCCGCTACCAGACCATCCCGCTCCACCCCCCGACCGCGCTGCCGAGCAGCGCCTACGACGTGGTCATCGGGATCTCGATCTTCACCCACCTGAAGCAGGACGTGCAGACCGAGTGGCTGCGAGAGCTGAGGCGCGTGGCCACGGCCGACGGACTTCTGCTGATAACCATCCACGGGCCGGCGGTGACCGCGATGACCGGTGACCGCGAGCTCTGGGACCGAGTGCAGCGGGACGGCTTCGCCGACGGCTGGAACCCGCTGTTCGACGACGTCCTCGATGAGCCGGACTACTACCGCAACACGTTCCAGACCCATGAGCAGGTGCGGCGGGACTGGTCGCGATTCTTCGAGATCGTCGACATCGTGCCCGCATGCATCGGCAACTTCCAGGATCTGGTCGTCATGCGTCCGCTGCCGGAGTGATGGCGAACGCGCGTCGAACGGACGGGCTGCGGCGGGCTCTCCCGCCCGGCCGGGAACGGTGTGGGGGAGGGCGAGCGCAGTGAGGGACGGCGTGCTCGTGCTCGGCTCGGGCTTCCTGGGCTCCCGCATGTCGGCTGCGCTGGTTGAGGCGGGGCATCGGGTCATCGTCGTCACGCGCTCGCATCCGCCCGGAGGAGCTCCGTCGGGGGCCGCGCTCGAGCTCGCCGATCTCGGGGCCCCCGAGACCGCTGAGAGGCTCCGCTCACTCGTCGGGAGGGTGGGAGCCGTGGTCTATGCCGTGGGCTCGCTGTACCCGGCCGAGACGGTGACCCGGCCCTGGCTCGACCTCTACTCGTCCTTGCCCCCCTTGTTCGCCACGCTGGAGGCGATCGATCGGGAGCCGGGCGCCCGCCTGCTGTTCCTGTCCTCCGGCGGCACCGTCTACGGCGATCACGGGGAGTTCTCGGTCGCGGAGTCGGCGTGCCGTGAGCCGATGTCGACCTACGGGATCTCGAAGCTGGCGGCCGAGCTCTACCTTGCCGAGCACGCCGCGCGCGTGGGCACGTCCGTCACGACCGTGCGGGTGGCCAACGCCTACGGGCCCGGGCAGCGCACCGACCGGGGGCAGGGCGCGGTGGCCGCGTTCCTGGCCGCGGCGCGCTCCGGCCGCCCAGTCCCCTTCTACGGCGACGGGAATCTGACTCGCGACTACGTCCACGTCGACGACGTCGCCGCCGCCGTTGAGCGGCTGATCTCCCAGGAAGTGGCGCCGGCCTCGCTCAACCTCGGCACCGGGGTGGGGACCACGCTGAACCAGCTCCGGGAACTGGTCGAGTCGGTGACCGGTCGGCCGGTGCCGGTCGAGCGACATCCCGACCGCCCCATCGACCTGCCGTACAACGTCTTGGACGCGCGCTTGGCTGAGCGGGTCGTGGGCTGGGACCCGCGACCGCTCGACCGGGGCCTCGCGGACACGTGGGCGGTCCTGGCCGCCGAGGGGTCCCTTCCATGACGACCGCGCCGGCCCCCGAGGTTCTCGTCCCCTCCCCGGTGGAGTGGACCGGGGACGCTGTCGGCGTCGTGGACACGCCCAGCCCCGGCGGGGCGGTACGGGCGCCCGGGGTGCAGGTCACCGGGTGGGTCCGGTTCCCCCTGGGCCCGGTGGAGTCGGTTCGGGTTTCCGTGACCTGGCCGGACGGCCGTGGACGGACAGTCTCCGCCCGGCCCTACGTGCCCCGCCCCGACGTGGCCGCCCTCGAAGGATCGACCGGGTTCTTCACTGGCTTCAGCGCCTGGGTTCCGGTGCGCGAGGACCGTCCGGCCCACGAGCGCGGCGCGCTGGAGGTGGTCGCACGGTCGGCCGACGGCGCGGAATGGCGGACTGAGCCCCGAAGCTTCGTGCTGGCCGCCTCGCCGATGGCCCCCTCGGGGCAGCGCCGCGCCGCGGCGGACGCGCTGCGGGGGCCCGCCCGATGGCGCCGGGGCGACCCGAGCCGCGTGTTCGTCGCGACGCACCACCTCGGGCTGGGCGGCGGCCAGCTCTACCTGCACGAACTGCTACGCGGGCTCGTCCATGGCCACGGCATGACGGCCACCGTGGCAGCGCCCGAGGACGGCCTGCTTGCCGACGACCTGACCAGGTGGGGGTGCGAGGTCGCCGAGGTCGGCCCGTACCCGGTGAATGACGTCGACCGGTACGTGGCCTTCGTACGCCACCTGGCCTGGCGCATGCGGCGGTCCGGTGCCGGGTCCGTCCTCGTCAACACCCTCGGTGCGATGCCCGCCGCCGAGGCGGCCCGGGTGGCCGGGCTTCCCGCGGTCTGGGCGGTGCACGAGAGCTTCGACCTCGGCCACTACTCGGCGATCGTCGCACCGCCCAGCGGAGGTCCCGCTGCGCTGCGCTCCCGCTGGCCGGTGGCGCTCCGGTCCGCGGCAGCCGTGGTCTTCGAGGCTCATGCCACGCGCGAGCTGTTCGCCGGGCACACCCGGCGGGGGAGGGGGGTCGTGATCCCGTACGGGGTCGACACCTCGTCCTTCCCGGACCCAGGGACCGCGACGCGGCGCGCCCCGCGGCTGCGCGCCACGCTCGGCCTGCCTGTCGCCGCGGACGTGCTGGTCTCGGTGGGCACATTCGAGCAGCGCAAGGGCCAGGCCCTGCTGGTGGAGGCATTCGCGCAGGTGGCGGCAGACCATCCGAACGCCGTCCTGGTCCTCGTCGGCCGGACGGATGACGCCTACTCGCGTGCCTTGGAGCGGCGAGTGTCGGAGCGGGACCTGGCAGATCGGATCCGGCTCGTGCCCCTCACGCCGGACCTTGATCCCTGGTATGCCGCTGCGGACGTGTTCATCAGCGTGTCCGACGTGGAGTCGATGCCGCGGACGATGCTCGAGGCGATGGGCCACGGTCTGCCGGTCCTGTCGACCGGGGTCTTCGGTGTCCCCGAGTTGGTCCGCGACGGCCGGGACGGCTGGCTGTTCGAAGCCGACAGCCTCGGTTCCCTCATGGAAGCGCTCGATCGAGTCCTCTCACTTCCCGCCGAGGAACGGGACGCTGCCGGGCGGTCGGCCAGCCAGCGGGTCCACGAGTGCTACGACTCCGCGGGCTACGTCACCGCGTTCGCCCGGCTGCTCCCCGGCCTCGCGACGGACCCGGACGTTTTGCCGGGTGACCTGCTCGGGTCGTCGGGGAGGCCGGGCGCATGACCGCCGAGGTGGTGTTCGTGCACCCGCCGGGATCGAGCTTCTTCATGCGGGAACTCGGCGCGGTCGTGGTCGATGCGGTCCAGCGCGCGGGAGGACGGGCCCGGCTTGTCACCGGCGCCCTGCCGCCATCGGTGGATGACGCCGGCGAGCCCGTCGTTCCCGTCGTGATCCCGCACGAGTTCCTCGCGCTCGGAGGCTCCGGGGTGGCCCCGGACCGTCTCCGGACGTCCATCGCCCTGAACGTCGAGCACCCCGGCTCGGACACCTTCGAGCGAGCCGCGCGCGGGGCTGGACTGTTCGGCGCCGTCTTCGACATCAACGAGCAGTCCCGCGACGAGCTGCGATCCCGCGGACTGCGGGTCGAGCCCTTCCAACTGGGCTGGAGCCCGGTGTGGGACCGGTGGGGCGGGCAGAACACAGACCGCCCGGTCGACGTCGTGGTGCTTGCTACCCACGACCGGGCCAGGGATGCCCGGCTCGGCCCGATCCTGCTCGACCTGGCCGACCTGGAGCAGCGCGTGGTCATGGCCGCGGACGAGGTCGTCGTCGAACCGGGCGGCGAGGCTGTCGGTGCCGAGGCCAAGTGGTCGCTGCTCGCGTCGTCCCGGGTCCTCCTGAATGCGCATCGGGCCGGGACGGAGTCCTTCGAGTGGGTGCGTGCGCTCGAGGCGATGTGCAACGGCGCGGTCGTGGTCACCGAGCCCAGCACGGACCTCGCCCCAGCGCGCCCGGGTGAGCATCTGCTGGTCGCTTCGGGACAGGAAATGGCGGCCGCCGTTCGCGGCCTCGTGGAGGACCCTGACGCAGCGTTGGCGGTGCGTTCGGCGGCGTACGACCTCGTCCGCGGCCTCGACGTCCGGAAGGCCGGCGCACGCCTGGCCCAGGCGGCGGACGACCTGACGCGACGTCGGTCACGCCGCGGGGGTCGGCGCTCGCGGAGGGGGATCGCCGACCGTCCCCAGCCGCCGACCGATGGGGCTCCCTCCTCGCAGCCGCCAGTGTGGACCCCCGCCTCGTGGCTCCCCGGCAGCAAGTTCACCGCGCCCCACGTTCGGGTACCCGGGTCTTTGGAAGTCCTCGACCGGGTGGGGGCGGCGGCCGCCCGGCGCGCGCGCTGCAGCGGCGACCCAGCGCCCGACCGCGTCCTCCGACCCTTTCGAGGGCACCGCAGCGTGGCCGTGGTCCTCGTGGCCAACACCGGGTCGGAGGTCCCGCGCTCGGTGGTCGATGCGTTTGTCGCCGGCACGCTCATCCCGGGGTTCTTGGTCATGGGGGCCGCGGACGACGACCGAGGGGCCGGCTGGACCCGGAACGCCTGGATCCGTCGCCTGCCCGAGTCGGTGACCTGCGTCCAGGTGCAGGACGGGTCGCTCCTCCCGGTACCCGACGCACTGCGGCAGCTGGTCGGCGCGCTGGCGGAGCCGGGAGCCGACGTCGCGTACGGCGCCGTCGTCGAGCCCGACGGCATCTCGGCGACCCTGGACCCCCTCCCGCACCGGCTCGCGCGACACGCCTACCTCGACGGTCCCGGGCTGTGGCGACGTGAGGTGCTCCATCGCTTGGGCGGCTTCGCGGTGGACCCGTGGGTCGATGGCCTCGAGGACCACGATCTGTGGTGCCGTGCCGTCGACCATGGCTCACGCCATGTGCGACTGGGCCGGGTGCTGTGGGAGCGGGTGGTGGTCGCAAGCCCCTGGGCTCCGTATGTCGACGACCCGGAGACGGTCCTCACGGTGCTGGAGGAACGCAGTCCCTGGGTGATGCGAAGAGACCCCTACCTGTACCAGCGGTCGGAGGCTACGACCGCTCCCTCCCCCAGGACCGTCCGCGGCGCAGCGGTGCCGTGACGCGCCAGCTGCGGGAGGCGAAGACCTCCTCCAGCATCCGCGCCAAGTCGGCGGCGCGTTCACGCGACGCACGGAGTTGCTCCTCCACGGCGAGCCGCGTTGCGTTTTCGGCGGCCAGCAGTTCCGCGAGCTGCTGGTTGGCGAGTCGGTCGTGACGCGCAGCCGCCAGCAGCACCTCCCGTTCGAAGGCGGTTGCCTCCGCCTCGGACCCGGCCATGACCGCCCGGTCCTCGGCAGCCAGCAGTGACCGCGCCGCCTGGTCCAGTAGGCGCTCCACCCCGACGCCCCGGGGCTGCCCGTCCTCCGACGGGCCGACCAGCCGGGCCTCGGCGAGGAGGCGGGAGGCGGTGACGGCCAACTCGAATCGGGACCCCTCCCCCTCGCCGGTCTCGAGGAACGCGATCACCTCGGCCCACCGGTCCACGGCCGGACCGAGCCACTCGCCGGTGAGGCCGACCGCCGCGGCGAGGAACTCGGCGGCCTCGGCCCCGAGGGCGCTGTCGCCATCGAAGCCGGCAAGCGCCATCTCCACGCAGGCCCGGGCCATGGCGGCGTCACGGCCTCCCTCCACGACGACCTCCTGGTCGGCGGCGACGAGTCGACCCTCCGTCTCGTACAGCCGCAGTGGGCTCAAGTCCCCTGCCTCGTCGGCCTCGACGGATGTGGCGTGGGTGCGCCACACGCCCAGGGCTCTGGCCTTCGATTCGTCGGCCCCCGGGCCGCTCCCGGGTTGGATCAACCGGTCTCCCACAGACCAGTCCAGATCTGGCTCGGGTCCCGGGAGCCGGACCTCGACGCCGAGCGAGGGGGCCGTGTGGACCCCGTCGGGGACCAGCCACGAGGTCCGCCAGGGCAGGGGGCCGTCGGCGACCTCGGTCACCGTCGCCAGGCTGGAGGCCCGCCGCAGGGTGACCGCCGCCCCGCGACGCGCCGGCGGCCAGACTGTGTTGCTCGGGTCACGCTCGGCGACGATGAGCCAGCCGCCCGGAGCCGTGAGCGGGGGCAGCCCCGCGCGACGCAGCAGCCGGGCCAGCCCCGGCGGGGTGAGGGCCGTCTGATCGCCGACGGCCTGAGCGAGGATCGGGTCCGGCCAGACACTCAGGACCGACACCCGGCGGCCGGAGGACGCCAGAGCTGTCGACAGGCGTACGGCCGATCCTGAGCCGGGGGAGCCCCCGCCGAACACCGCGACCGCGGCTGAGCCCGTGCCCAGCGCCCACTCGGCTACTCCGGGGGGCTCGTCGCCGTCGCCGACTCGCGCCACGATGAGGTCGGCTTGCAGTTCCGGGAGCGACCTGGCCACAGTCACGTCGAGGCCCGTGCAGCGGGCGCTGACGGCCGCCCCCTCCGCTTCCGAGGATCGGACCGCGGTGACCTGCCCGCCACGCTCGGCGAGGCTGCGGGCAGTCGCGCCGAGGTCACCGCTGAGGTCGAGAACCCGGCAGCCGGGCCAGACATCGAGCATTCGCGCCAGCCCCGCTCGTCGACGGTCAAGCTCGTCCGCGAGGGCCTCGGGGAGACGGGGACGGAGCCGGTGCAGCTCGTCGCTGTGACTGGTGAGGTCACGGGCGTCCGCCAGGAGCGGGAGCACCCACCGACGGATTGCCGGATCCTCCGCCACGGACACTCCCTTTACCGGTCACCCCGACGGATGGGCCGGGACGCTGGTCAGAGGCTACTGGCGCTGCGCAGTCGGACGGTCGGACGGGGACGGCGCCCGGCCCCCGTACAGTTCTCGACCGTGCGCTACTTCGTCACCGGCGCGGCCGGGTTCATCGGGTCCCACTACGTCCGTGAGCTGCTGGCCGGTCGCCTCGCCTCGGGCGCCGTCACTTCGGTCACCGTGTACGACAAGCTCACCTACGCGGGTAACCCGGCAAACCTCGCCGCGGTGGCCGACGATCCCCGGTACACCTTCGTCCGCGGGGACATCTGCGACGGTCCGCTCCTGGACGAGGTGCTCCCCGGACATGACGTGGTCGTCAACTTTGCGGCCGAGACCCATGTGGACCGGTCAATCCACGGCCCGCAGGACTTCGTGGTGACCAATGTGGTCGGGACCCAGACCCTGCTGGACGCCTGCCTGCGCCACGGCATTCCCCGCACCGTCCACATCGGGACCGACGAGGTGTACGGGTCGATCGAGGTCGGGTCGTGGACCGAGGACGCCCCGTTGCTCCCGAACTCCCCGTACTCGGCCGCGAAGGCCGCGGCGGAACTGCTGGTCCGCGCCTACCACGTGACGTACGGCCTGAACGCATCGTCGACCCGCTGCTCGAACAACTACGGGCCGCACCAGTTCCCGGAGAAGGTCATCCCGCTCTTCGTGACGAACCTCATCGACGGCAAGCCCGTTCCTCTCTACGGGGACGGCCTCAACGTGCGGGACTGGCTGCACGTCGACGACCACTGCCGGGGGATCCAGATCGTCGTCGAGAAGGGCGAGGCGGGACACGCGTACAACATCGGCGGCGGGGAGGAACTGACCAACCGGCAGCTGACCGAGGCCATCCTCGCCGCCATGGGCGCGGACTGGTCGACCTCCGTGGAGTACGTCGCCGATCGCAAGGGACATGACCGGCGGTACTCCGTCGACGACGGGCGCATCCGCGGGCTGGGCTATGAGCCCCGGAAGTCGTTCGAGGCGGGGCTGGCCGAGACGGTTGCGTGGTACCGCGGCCACGAGGTGTGGTGGCGCCCACTCCTGTAGGTCGGGTCGGAGCCGAGGTCCTCGAGGTCGGTCACCGGGCGTCCCGGATGAGACACTCGTGAGGACATCTGCCGCGGAACCGCGACTGGGGGGCCGCAGCAGCGTCTCAACGTGTGAGCGGCGCGCGGGCAGCGGGCCTGACCGAGCAGGACTGACGATGAGCGGTGTGGACCAGACCGGCGGCGGGGCGCAGCCCACGCCGTTCGATTCGGCTGCGCCCGGCGACCGCCCCATGGACCATCGTCTCGGCACCGACCCCCGCGACATCGCGTCTCTGTACGTATCGCACCGTCACTCCCTGGCGGTCCTGGCGCACCGCTACCTGAACAACCCCTTCGACGTGGACGAGGTCGTCCAGGAGGCCTTCCTCCGGCTCGTGATGTCCATGCCGGAGCTCGAGACCGAGGCCCAGGCGGTCGCGTACGCCCGCCGCACGGTGACGAACCTGTGCTTCGACCGGATCCGGCGCAACGGCCGGACCCCGGCGTCGACGCCGCTGGACGAACTGGTCGTGGACATCCCCGCCGACGACGGGGATCTCGAGGATCCGATCCTGGCGGCGGAGGACGCGGTCATCGTCCGCTCCGCGCTGGCGCGACTCGCCCCGACCCAGCGGCGTGCGCTGATCGCCTGGGAGGTCGAGGAGAAGCCGGTCCCCGAGATCGCCGCCGAACTCGGCATCGACGAGTCGGCGGTCAAGCACGTCCTCTTCCGGGCCAGGAGGACCCTGCGCCGCCTCCTGGTCGGCACCGCGGTGGACCCAAGCGTCGACCTGCTGGAGCTCTCCGGACCCGAGGTATGGGGGATAGCCGGCCAGCGCGCGGCACGCGGAGCACAGCGTCTCGGTGTGCTCCTCCTCCTGCTCGCGCTGCCGGCACTTGCGGTAATGGCGATGCTCCGGTCGACGGACGAGGCGCCGTCCACGGTCGTCGCGGTTCCGCCAGCCGAGGTGGGTGGCGGGCTACTGGAGGCTTCTCCGCCGTCGACCGTGCCCGCTCCCGTGCCCGTTCCTGGCACCCCGGCACCCTCGGTGACCTCGTCCGTGAGCCCGGAGGGCCAGCCGGCCCCGGTAGGCGATGGGCCGTCCGCGGCTGCCGTGGACGGCGGCGAGCCGGTGGGGACGAGAGAGCCGGCAGCCGGATCCTCGGTGGCCGCGCCCGCCGCCGGGACTCCTCAGCCCAGCTCGACGAGCGACCCCGGCCGGCCGTCTTCGTCGCCGGAGGAGGAGGGGTCCAGCCCGTCGACGTCGACCTCACCCACGCAGTCCGAGCGGCCGTCGTCCACGAGCCCAACTCCCGTCGACTCGGGTGCCGTACCCAGGGGCTTTGCGGTGGTGGGGGACCTGACCTCCCAGGATGCCGGCGCGGTTGTCGTTGACAGCCAGTCCGCTGGCGACGGTCGACCCGCGGTCTCCAGCGACCTGGCCTTCATCGCCAACACCCGCCTGGGTTCCCTGAGAGTCGACGTAGCCATCGATGCCAGCACTCCATTCCTTCAGATAGTGGCGGTGCCGACTCTCCCCGTGCAGGGTGCAAGACTGCGTTTTGACCCTGTCACGATGTCCGTGCGCAAGACTGTCGTCGATGATGCGGGGAGCCTCCTCGTGGACATCACCTTGGGCTTGTCCGGTGCGGGCAGAGTGCTCGGACCTGCTGACGGGCCAGGACTTGCCGAGAAGCCGAGTAGTGTGCGCTTGGTAGTGGTCCTTTCGCCTCGTTTTGACCGCATTGTGTCCGGTCGTCTTGCGGTGTCCGGCGTTCAGGCTGGTCCGGCCACCGCGTCTGCGCGTCCGACCACGCCTCCGTCTTCCAGTTCGTCTGCCGTTCCCTCCCCGTCGGGGTCCGCTTCCGCGGCCTCTGCCAGTCCGCCGTCGTCCGACGCCTCCGACGTGCAACCAGCGTCCGCCCCGAGCGGAACGAGCGCGGCAGTAGGCTCTGGAGCGACTAACGACCCTTCGACGGGCGGGCCCTTGGTCCCGAGCGCGGGGTGAGCGGACCGTTCGCAACAGGCGGGACGCCCCCTCAGTGTGGTCATAGATTACGTGGAGTGCGTCACCCCCCACGCGTCGTGACAATCTCACTCGACACATCTGTCACAGACACACCACAAGTTTCCCGAAATACCAGCGCGACCCGGCTAGGGTGGCGTCGTCTCTAGAGACAGAGTCGCGCACGCTATGCGGCTCTGGGTCCGTGCACGGATCCGCCGGTTCCACCTCACAAGGAGATGGAACCCGGGGGAAGCCTTCCCCCACTTCTCGAGAAGGGAATCTCGACGCATGTCGAAGACTCAGACGAGCAGCCGCAAGCGGCTGATCGCCCTGGGGTCGGCGGTTGCGCTCGGGGCCGGGATCCTGGTGCCGCTGGCAGCAGGCCCCGCCTCCGCTGCTGCGGTGTACACGGCCAGTGGCCCGAGTGCCGTACGCGCTGCGCTGCCGACCAGCACCACCCCCGTGTCCATCACCTCCACCGAGGCGCTGTCCACCGCCACTACCCCCGCGTCGTACGGCCTCGTGTACGTGTCGAGCACCACGGCCGGTGCAACGGTCAACGGCCTCGGCCTTGGTCAGCCCGTGGGCAACCGGGTTCAGCCGGCCAATGACGCGATGTCGGCCGACATCGGCCCCGCGCTGACCTTCTCCGCGGTCGGCGACTACACCCTGGGCGTCTGCCGAGACGCGATCCCGCCGATCGGCCTCACCGGGTGTGACCCCACTGACCCGATCGTGGCCTACGTGTCGATCAAGGCGGGCGGGCAGATTGCGTCCTTCAGCGTTGTCCCGTCCAGCGCCTCCGTGCCGGACAACACCACCTTCCCCGTGACGCTGTCCTACAAGGACCCTGCTGGGACGCCGACGCTGCCCAACGGCTTCGACACCGTGTCCGTCTCGTGGACGGTCAACGGCGGATCGGCTACGGTCAACCAGCTCACGCCTCTCGTCGTTCCGATGACCAGCGGGGACCCGCTTGAGGCGGGCGTCACTACTATGACCGTTCGTGTTGCGCAGGGCGGCGCTAGCCCGGCGAATGCGGTCTTCACGTTTACGCCGTCCAACAACACTGTGCCGACTGTGCAGGCCGTGTACAACACCGTTCCGCGGGTTGTGAACCTGGCGGCGGACCTCACCAACTCCTCTGACATTGTTCTCGCTGCCGGCAACTGCGCGGTGGTGAATGTTGGGTGTGACTACTTCGCCAACCCGACCGTGACCAAGTTCAACGTCACCGCGACCGGCACCCCCAATGGTGGGACCGCGTTTGTGAGCTACCCGGCGGACGCAGGCTTGACCGTGACTGGCCCGTCGACCGTGACTCTGGGTGCCACCGGAACAGCGAGCTTCGAAGTTACCGTCCAGGGCGCAACGAGTGGTCGCGCCTTCGACGTGCTCTTCAGCTACGGGCCGACGCCGACCAACTTCTCGCTTGGAGTGATCTACCAGGCTCCGGCACCGGCTGACATGGTCATCAACCCGCCGGACACCTCAGTGGTGTTCGCTGCCGCGGGCGGAAACGTTCCGGTTGATGTCCAGGTCTTTGACCAGTACGGCAACCTCTTCACTGGCGGCGCCTTCGCCACGCTGTTCCGCACGACCGGCGGCCCGGCTGTGCCAATTGCCTCGATCTCGCTCCCGAGCGGCTCTGGAAGCATGTCCACGACCGCCACGAGCGCAACGGCCACGCAGGACACGTTTGACGTCATCGCGTACGCCACCGGTGGTGCCTTTGACACGGACTCCTTCACCGTCCGCTACGGAGTCACGCCCACGCTGACCGTCGTCTCAGGTGTGACGACCACCACGGCCACGGTCAAGACGGTCGTGCCGGGTAACGGCAAGGTCGAGAACCCCACCGCGGTCTCTGGCCCGGTGGCCAACACTTGGACTCCCGTCGGCGTCCAGGTTTCTGTCAACGGCATCGTGGTGCCGAACGCCTTCGTCAGCTTCAGCGGGTCGGAGGGTGTCGGGTTCGCCAGCTCCAACGGGATGGCTGTGACCTCCGGGGCGAAGACCGGCGGTGCGCTCGCGAACGCGGCCGGTGTCGCCACGGCGACCGCGTACTCCACCAAGACCGGCACGGCGACCGTGAACGCGGCTGCCGGGTCCGGAACCGCAAGTGGGTCGTGGACCGTCGTGACGGACCCGGACTTCGCCCGCGACCTCGCCGTTGACCCGGCCACGGGTTCTGCGAAGGTCGGCGGCGCGCAGAAGGTGACCGTCACCGCCAAGGACGGTTTCGGCAACGGTGTCGCCGGAGCCTTCGTCAACGGTTCGATCACGGGCGTTGGACGGTTCCTGTACTCGGGCAACTCACTGCTGACTGGTTTCGTCACCTCCACTGACGGGATCGGCATGGTCGAGGTCAGCACTCTGCCCAGCGAGGAGGGGACTTCCACCGCAACCTTCGAGCTGTTTGGTGCCCAGGCTGGCGATGCGGCGAACGTGCCGGCAGGCAGCGGCTTCGCGGCCTCGTCACCGAGCGGTGAGTCGAAGTTGGCGTGGACGAGCGGCGGCGCCGTTCAGATCGTCTCGCCGGCTCAGGGTTCGGCGATCTCGTCCGGTGGCTACTTCGGTGTGTCGGCGACGAGCTCGCTCGCCGAGGGCACTGAGGTGTTCCTGACGCTGGACGGCCGGGCCAAGGCCAAGACCACGGTCCAGGCCAACGGCAACATCCGGTTCGAGAAGATCCCGGCCCAGCCGGGCAACTACGCGGTCCGCTACGGCGAGGCGGGTTCGTACATGTACTCGAACGAGGTGTCGCTGGACATCCGCCTGTTCAGCATCACGCGATTCCAGGAGAACGTCAGTGGCGACACCGACAACTTCCAGATCGCGACCGGCAACTGGTCTCGTGGCACCACCATCAACCTGACCCGCAACGGCATCTCCGTCGCTGCGGTCAAGGTGGGCGCCCCGGGTCAGCCGGTGGCCGTGAAGCTGGTCGCCAAGCCGGGCACCTACCAGGTTCGGGTCAACTCGAACCAGGGCTACGTGTACGGCGACGCGAACGGCCAGGTCGTCATCAAGTGACGATCTGATTGTGAGCACTCCGGCCAAGGCCGGTAGCTAGCACAGGGCGGGGCCCCTCCTTCGGGAGGGGCCCCGCTCTGCATATCCCGCGAACGTGTGCACTCTTCGGACGGACGCCCGCCCCACGTGCTTGGGTAGGGAGCAAAGGATCGACCCACAACCCATCCCCGAATCCCGGGGTCCGCTCGGAGGTCTCTGCATGATCTTGCGACGTTCTCGACGGGCTGCACTGGTCGCTGGCATGGGGGCGCTCGCGCTCGTCGCGACCGGTGCCCTCGCCGCACCCGCGACGGCGGCCGGTGAGTACACGCTCAGCTACGAGGGGCCGTTCCCCGCCGTGGTGGGACAGCCCGAGAACTTCCTGCTCTCCAACCCGTCGTTGCCTCCCGGTGGTCTCTACTGCCTCGTGGCAACCGGCCCAGCGACCGTCTCCAGCTCTGGTAGCACCCCGATCGGGACGCAGACAACGTTGACGTTCCCCGCAGCCGGGTCCTACTCGGTGCAGGCCTATGAGGGCCTCCTTGGCGGCGCCTGCGGTGGTGGGTCCATGCTCGGATCACCCGTCCAGATCGGCGTGGCCGGGAGTAGCGCGGCGGACTTCAACTTCACCCCGTCGTGGCAATCCGCCGCGGTCAACCAGTCCGCGTCGTACTCCGTCACTCCGGTCGACGGAAACGGCAATCCGACGACCCTCGGGCCGGGACAGTCGATCTTCGTGAGCGCTCCCGGCTACTCGGGGGTGTCTTTCACCCACAACGGCATCACCTCGTCGTCGGTCACGCTGACAGGGGCCTCGCCCACGTTCTACTTCTCGGCGCGGAACTCGGTCGCCCAGACGGCGGTCCTACTGGGTTCGCTGACCGGTGGCGCGTCGGAGACGGCCCAGCTCAGCACCATCGCGACCGGCTCCATCGCGGTGACACCGAAGGCGGCCACGACGCCCATTGGAGGGTCCACCACGTTGACGGTGTCGCTGGTCAACGGCATCGGTCTTCCGTTGTCGGGGGTCCCCGTCACCGTCTTCTCGTCGGGCCGCAACACCTTCGGCTCGACGATTGCAGGCACGACGAACGCGGCCGGTCAGGTCGTCTGGGTCCAGAAGGACAACGCGCCCGCGGGTAGCCCGAACTTGGTGGACCAGGTGACCTTCTCGGCCAACGGGTGGACGACGCAGGCCACGATCACGTACGTGGGCGGGTCCTTGACGGTGGCACCTGCGACCGCCTCGGCCAACTTCGGTGGGTCGACGCAGTTGACGGTGACGCTGGTGAACGCTGCGAACGTTCCCATTCCCAACCAGCCGGTGACCGTGTCCTCTACCGGCCGCAATGTCTTCGGTTCCACCAGCGCCGGCTCCACCAATGCCAACGGCCAGGTCGTCTGGACCCAGAAGGACAACGCCCCCGCCTCGAACCCGGCCAACCAGGACGTGGTGACGTTCACTGCGAACGGGCTCAGCGCGACCGCGACGATCAACTACTCGACACCGCCGCCCGCTGCCACGGTGACGGTGACCTCGCCGTCCAACGGGTCGTCGATCTCGTCCGGCGGCCTGTTCGGGGTGTCGGCGCAGTCCACCGGAGTCGCTGCGGGCACGACGGCGTACCTGACGCTGAACGGATCGGCCAAGGCCTCGTCGACGGTGCAGGCGAACGGGTTCATCCGCTTCGACAACACCTCGCTCGGCGGCGGCCAGTGGATCCCGGCGCAGGCCGGCAACTACGCGGTCCGGATCTGCGGCGGGACGTGCGGCCCGGTCCAGGCGACCAGCCAGACGTTCTCGCTGAACATCATCCCGTTCCAGATCGTCGGCCAGCCCGAGCCGGGTGCCGGGCAGCTGGACTTCACGGTGGCCACGGGCAACTGGCAGCCGGGGACGACGATCTACCTGACCCGCAACGGGATTTCGGCCGCGACCGGCCGCGTGCAGCAGGTGGGCCAGCAGATCGTCATCCAGACCCGGAACCTTTCGGGTAAGTACCAGGTCCGGGTCAACTCCAACCAGGGCTACGTGTACGGCAACCAGGCCGGGGTCGTGACGATCCCGTAGCCCCGAACAAGTAGTCCCGAGCGCAGGCGAGGGGCGGCTCTCCACTTCCGGAGGGCCGCCCCTCGTCTTTGCGCAGCACGGACCTTCGCCTCCGGAGGGGATCCCGGCCCGGGGCTACGTTCGAAGCGTCGACGACCTCGAACCGGAAGGAGCAGTGGTGACCGTGCGCACGCGCCGATGGCTGGCCGCGATCGTGACGCTCGTCCTGGCAGGTGCGGCCGCCCCGCTTGTCGCCACGCCCGCCGCTGCCGTGCCGACCTACGGCCTGCAGGGCCCCACGCAGATGCGCGAGGGGCAGGCGGGCACCTTCGTCCTCACCATCGACGCGCTGGAGGCGCAGACGAGCTACTGCGTCTCCGTCGACGCCGCGCAGGGACTGACCTCGGCGGCTGACCCGCAGACCGCTGACCCGGGTGACTCCCAGCTGGTCTTCTCGGTGATCGTCACCGCGGCGACACCGCCCTGGGACGGGGCGACCGTGGCGTTCTCGGCGTATGAGTCTGCAGGTCCCTGCTCCTTGACCACGCCCGGTGGTGCAGTCGCCTCCACCTCCCTCCACGTCTCAGGGGCCCCGACCGCGCTGACCATGTCGCCCGGGACGCAGACGGTCCCCGTCGACCAGGCGACCACCATCACGTGGGCCGTCACGGACGAGAGCGGTCAGCCGACGTACCTCGTGGCCGGTGAGGCCCTGTACGTCATCTCCGACCGCGCGACGTTGACGTTCAACGGGACCTCGCTGACCAGCCTGATCCTCGGGCCGGGCTCACCCGGGTCCTTCACCGCGCAGAACTCGGTCGCTCAGAGCGCCGCCATCAGCGGCAGCGTCGATTCGGCCGCCGGGCCGCCCGACCCCAGTGACCAGGTCACCCTGGTGACGACCTCCGTCGTGTCCCTGGCGGTGACGCCGACGAGTGCCACCACGGCCGTCGGCGGGACGACGACCTTCTCGGTGACCGTCACGGGTGCCGGCAGCACCCTGCTGCCCGGGGTGACGGTCTCGGCGGCGGTCGTGGGGCGCAACCCGCGCGTGTCCGCCCCGATAGGTGTCACCAACCAGGCCGGATCGCTCACCTGGACCCTGACGGACACCAACACCACCAGCCCGCTGACCACCGACACGGTCACCTTCGCCGCGAGCGGCTCCAGCCAGGTCGCCGTCGTGACCTACGCCGCGGCGGCGTCCGTGACCGTGAGCCCGACGAGCATCACGACGCCGGTCGCCGGGACGACCGCGTTCACCGTGACGGTGAAGCAGCCCAATGGATCGGCCTTGTCGAAAGCCGCGGTCTACGTGACTGTTGCGGGCCGCAACCCGCGGGCCTCGACCCTGGTCGGCACCACCGACAAGGACGGGGTGATTACCTGGTCGCTACGTGACCTGAACACCTCCAGCCCGCTGAGCCAGGACACTGTGACGTTCACTTGCGTGGGCGGGAACGCGAGCGCGGTCGTCACCTACGTCACGGTCGGATCCGTCACAGTCACACCGGCGACGGCTGCGACCGCGATCGGTGGCAGCACGACCCTCACCGCCACCGTGCGCACGACGGCCAACCAGGTGGTCGCCGGCATGCCCGTCACGGTCGCCTCGACCGGCCGCAACACGTACGCGGCGCAGAGCGCCGGGACGACGAACGCCGCCGGGCAGGTCACCTGGGTGCAGAAGGACACTGCTCCGGCGTCGAGCACGGCCACGACGGACACGGTGACCTTCTCTGCCGGCGGCAAGAGCGGTCAGGCCGTGATCACGTACTCGGCCCCCGCCTCCGTGGTGGTGACGTCGCCGTCGAACGGATCGGCCATCTCCAGCGGCGGCCTGTTCGGGGTGTCCGCGCAGGCGACCGGCGTGGCCAGCGGCACGACCGCGTACCTGACCCTCAACGGCCTCGCCAAGTCCCGCAGCACCGTCCAAGCCAACGGCTTCATCCGCTTCGACAACACGACCCTCGGCGGCGGGCAGTGGATCCCGGCCGAGGCGGGCAGTTACGGCGTGCGGATCTGCGGCGGGGCCTGCGGTCCCACCATCTCCACCAGCAGCACGTTCTCGCTCACGATCATCCCGTTCCAGATCGTGGGCCAGCCGGCCGTGGCCGGGAACCGACTCGTCTTCACCGTGGCGACCGGCAACTGGTACCCCGGAACGCGGATCTACCTCACCCGCAACGGTTTCGCCACCGCGTCCGTCGTGGTCGTTCGTACCGGTCAGCAGGTCTCGGTCGCTGCGGGCAACCGGCCCGGCCAGTACCAGGTGCGGGTGAACTCCAACCAGGGCTACGTGTACGGGAACCGGTCCGGCGTGGTGGTCATCCGGTAGGGAGAAGGGCGGTGGGCCGCGGCGGACGCCGGCGCGGCCCACCGTGTCCGATTCGTCACTCGTTCGGTCCGCCATCACGGGCCTCCGGGGGCTACGTTCCGAGTATCGGTGCCCTCGAAAGGAGCCCTGCATGACCTCGACCCGTTGGTGGCGGCGCGGACTCGCCGCCGCCGCGGCGACCGCCCTCGCGGCCGCCACGCTCCCGCTGCTGGCCACCTCGGCCTCGGCGACCACGACGTACAGCTTGAACGGCCCGAGCACCATCGTCGCGGGCTCTCCCGTGACCATGTCGGTGTATGCCCAGGACCAGGGCGCCTCGGCCGGCGGTCTGTGGCCGGCGGCCCCCGGCTACTACTGCCTGGCTTCCTCGTACGGAACGCCCGACCTCACGGTGAACGCGGCCCAGGTCACCGACCCGTTCCAAACGCAGCTGCAGTTCCCAAACGTCACCTTCTCGGGCAGCGGCGACACTGAGGTCGACGTCTTCCCCGTGAATAGCGCGGGACCATGTCCTGGTGATCCTCCGCTGGGGGCCAACATCCTCACCAGCAAGTACTTCTACGTCACGTCGGGCGGCGCCACCCAGATCAGCCTGACGCCTGCGTTCAACCAGAGCAGCGTCAACGTCCCCGTGTCCATCACGTGGACGGTCAGTGACAGCACGGGACTACCCGTTCCGCTGGGTCCCGGCCAGTCCATCACCGTGGTGGCCAACCGTTCCACCGTGCTCTTCAACGGCTCCGTGACCACGCTGACCATCTCGCCGGGGTACCCGAACACGTTCACGGTGCAGAACTCCGTCGCCCAGAGCGCCAGCATCACCGCGACCCTGAACGGTGCCGGCACACCGCAGCCCAAGGACACGGTGTCGCTGTCGACGATCGCCTCTGGCGCCCTCACCGTCTCCCCGGCGACCGCGACCACGCCGACCGGAGGCTCCACCGGCCTGACGGTGACGTACATCAACTCCGGCGGCTACCCGGTCAGCGGGATCCCGGTGACCGTGTCGTCGACAGGTCGTAACACCTTCGGTGCGACCAGCGCCGGCTCGACGAACGCCAACGGCCAGGTCTACTGGGTCCAGAAGGACACCGCCGCTGCGACCAGCACGGCCACGCAGGACTACGTGACGTTCAGTGCGGCCGGCCTCACCGCGGCGGCGACGATCACCTACATCGGCGGCAAGCTCACCGTCGCGCCAGCGTCTGCGTCGGCCAACTTCGGCGGCTCCACCTCACTGACGGTGTCCCTGGTCAACGGCGCCAACCAGCCGCTGGCCAACGTCCCGGTGACCGTCAGCGTGACCGGCCGTAACCCGCTGGCCAAGACCAGCGCGGGCGCGACCAACGCCAACGGCCAGGTCGTGTGGGTGCAGAAGGACACCGCGGCGGCGACCAACCCGTCCAACCAGGACGTGCTGACGTTCACCGCCAACGGACTCGCCGCCTCGGCGACGATCACGTACGTCGCAGCACCGCCGCCGCCGGCCCCCACCGGGGTCACCGCGGCCGCGGGCAACGAGTCCGCGACCGTGAGCTGGAACCCGCCGACGATCCCCGCCGGCACCGCGCCGGTGTCGTCGTACACGGTCCAGCAGTCCACCAACGGCGGAGGCACCTGGTCGAACAGCGGCACCACCGCCGGGACGTCGCTGGTCGTCAACGGTCTCGATAACGGTGTCCCGGTCACGTTCCGGGTCGCTGCGACCAACTCGGCCGGGATGGGGTCGTTCTCGGCGCCCAGCGTCCCGGTGACCCCGCAGAACCCCATCACCGAGCCGGGTCAGGTCCGCAGCCTCAAGGCGGTCTCCAACAACCGCGGCAAGGCCACGGTCAGTTGGAAGCCCCCGAGCAGCGGTAGCCCGGTGACCACGTACAAGTACCGCTGGAAGAAGGGCAACGGGAACTACACGTCCTGGAGGAGCACCAAGTCCCTGAGCGTGAAGTTCAACAACCTGACCCCGGGCAAGCAGTACACCTGGCAGGTCAAGGGCCTCAACAAGGCCGGCCCCGGTCCAGTCGACTCGGTGTCGCGGGTGATCGCCACGTAGCACCGCCGTACCACCCCGGAGGGGGTCCGCCACCACGGCGGGCCCCCTCCGTCGTCGTGCTCGGATTGCCGTGTTCGGATCGGGTAAGTGATCCGGCGCGCGCCCCGGGCCGACGTAGGTTCGTGGGTGGCGGAGACCGAACCCCACCCACTCCCAGGAGGAGTACGCATGTCCCTGTCCCTCGGCCGACCCGGGCGCATCGGCGCCGCGACGGCCGCCGTCGCGCTCGGCGCTGGGCTGCTGCTCGCGGCACCGGCACAAGCGGCCCTGCCCGGCGGCTACACCCTCACCGGTCCGGCGACCACCACCGTCGGAACGCCCACGAAGTTCACCATCGCCAACGCCAGCATCGCCCCCGGCACCGGGATCCCGGCCGGGATGTACTGCGTCGCCGCCGACCCCGGCCAGGGCGCGGCCACCACGGCCACGCCCACCCAGCAGCTGCCCGGTCAGGGCAACTCCGCGGACGTGACCGCCACGTTCACCGCCGGCTCTGGTCAGGTCGCGGTCACGGCGTTCTCGTACTCGGCGCTGCCGGGCAACTGCCCCACGACCACGCCGTACGGTGACGCCAACGCCACGATCCTCGCCCACACCAACATCACCGTGGGCAACGCGGCCACCGGAATCTCCATCACGCCGGTCGCCCAGTCCGCCGCACCCGGCGCGCCTGCGGCCTTCACGCTGACCTACACCGGCGTCGGTGGCGTACCCGTCAACCTCGGTCCCGGCCAAGTGGCCACGGTCACCTCGAGCAACGCGGCGGTGACGTTCAACGGGACGCAGCAGCTGATGCTCACGTTCACCACCGCAACGCCGGAGACCTTCACCGTCCAGGCCGCGACGGCCAACGTGTCCGCCGTGCTGACAGCGTCGCTGTTCAACGCCGGCTCGGGCACCCCGGTTGCGAGCGCCCAGGCCAACTTCGGCACCGCGCCCCAGGGGACGCTCGTGGTGGTTCCTACTGTCGCCTCGGCGGACTTCGGCGGCAGCACCACGTTCACGGTCACCTTCACGAACCTCTCCGGCACTCCGGTGCCCAACGTGCCTGTCACCGTCGCGTCCACTGGACGCAACACATTCGCGACCACCAGCGCCGGTTCGACCAACGTCAACGGGCAGGTCCTGTGGCGGCAGGTGGACACGGCCCCGGCATCGAGCACAGCAACGAAGGACACGCTCACCTTCACTGCGCAGGGGGCGTCCGCGACGGCCACGGTGGCCTACTCCGCGCCGCCGCCGGCGGCCTCGGTGACCGTCACGTCGCCCTCGAACGGTTCGTCGATCTCGTCCGGCGGCCTCTTCGGGGTCTCGGCCCAGTCGACCGGCGTCGCGGCGGGCACGACGGCGTACCTGACGCTCAACGGATCCGCGAAGGCTTCGTCGACGGTGCAGGCGAACGGGTTCATCCGGTTCGACAACACCTCGCTCGGCGGCGGCCAGTGGATCCCGGCGCAGGCCGGCAACTACGCGGTCCGCATCTGCGGCGGCTCGTGCGGCCCGGTGCAGGCAACGTCGCAGACTTTCTCGCTGAACATCATCCCCTTCCAGATCGTCGGCCAGCCCGACCCGGGCGCGGGCCAGCTGGACTTCACGGTGGCCACGGGCAACTGGCAGCCGGGGACGACGATCTACCTGACCCGCAACGGCCTGTCCGTGGCCACGGGCAAGGTGCAGCAGGTGGGCCAGCAGATCGTGATCCAGACCCGCAACCTGTCCGGCAAGTACCAGGTCCGGGTCAACTCCAACCAGGGCTACGTGTACGGCAACCAGGCCGGCGTGGTGACCGTCAGTTGACTTGCTGACTCCCGGGTCAGGGAGGGGGTCCGCCGTTCGGCGGACCCCCTCCTGGCTGTCCGGGTGCTCGTCGCGACTCCGCGATTGTGCCGGTGTAGGAACGGGAATGGCACTGCCAGACGCCGCGGCGGCCGCGACCGTGCCCCATCGGGGGAGCACGACGGCGACGCGGGGAAGGAGCACCCCCATGTTCTCGTCGAAGGCCGCCCGCAGGAGTCTCGCGGCCGTCGGCGCCGGCGCCCTGGTGGCCGCCGTCGCCCCGTTCGCCGTGGCCCCCGCGTTCGCGGCCACCGGCTCCTACACGCTGACCGGTCCCTCGACCGTCAGCGTCTCCTCGCAGCAGACGTACTACCTCAGCAACGCCAGCCTCGGTCCCTCCGGACTGCCGGACGGCTCGTACTGCCTGGCCACCGTGAGCGGCAGCGGCTCGCCGGGTGCCATCTCCGCGACCACCGGGCAGGTCCTGCCCGACACGCCGACCACGTCGCTGGCGCTGAAGGCAACGTTCCCCGCCGCGGGTACCTACCAGATCGGCGTCGTCCAGGGTGGCGGGCTCGGCTTCAGCTGCCCGTCGTCGGTCACGTACGGGCAGGCCCTCACCACCGAGTACGTCACGGTCAACGGCAACGCGGCTGCCTCCGTCCAGCTGTCGCCGGACAACGCCACCGCGCAGGTCGGCAACCCCAGCCAGTTCTCGATCACGGTCCTCGGGTCCGCCGGCTACCCGACCCAGCTCGGGTCGAACCAGACGATCACGGTGACGTCGAACTCGCCGACCGTCACGTTCAACGGGGCCAGCCAGACCTCGCTGCTGATCTCCCCGGGTGGCAGCCTCTACTTCACGGCGCGCAACTCGACCGCGAACCAGAACGCGCTCATCACGGCGACCCTGCGCACCGGGAACGCCGTCACGAGCCAGACCACCGCGCACCTGTCGACGCTTCCCTCCGGCTCGATGTCGGTGGCTCCAGCCGTCGCCAGCACGCCGTCCGGCGGCTCCACCGCGTTCACGGTGTCGATCCGCAACGGCGCCGGCCAGCCGTCCTACGGCATCCCGGTCTCCGTCACCGTGACCGGCCGGAACCCGTTGGCCTCGAACGTGATCGGGACCACCAACGCCAACGGCCAGGTCGCGTACACGCTGACCGACAAGAACCCCTCGTCGTCGATCTCGACCGACGCGCTGACGTTCACCGGTGGCGGCCTGACCGCGACCGCCAAGGTCACGTACGCCGCCCAGCCGGCCCCCGGTGCCCCCACCGGCGTGGGCGCGGCTCCTGGCAACGGGCAGGCGACCGTGTCGTGGCAGGCCCCGGCCCCCAACGGCGGCCCGGCGGTCACCTCGTACACCGTGCAGTACTCGCTGAACAACGGCGGTGACTGGTCCAACGCCCCCGGCTCGCCCACGGCCGGCACCACCCTGGTCGTCGGCGGCCTGCCGAACGGCACCCCGGTCACCTTCCGGGTCGCCGCGACCAACTCGGTCGGCACCGGCTCGTTCTCCGTGCCGTCCGCCGCGGTCACCCCGCAGCAGACCGTCGTGAAGCCGGGCAAGGTCGTCGAGCTCGAGGCCGTGTCCAAGAACAAGGGCAAGGCCACCGTGAGCTGGGACGCCCCGTACGTCGGCGGCCAGCCCACCGGCTACCAGTACCGGATCAAGAAGGGCACCGGCTCGTACGGGCCCTGGAAGTCCCTGGCCCAGTCCACCCGGACGGTGAAGTTCACCAACCTGAAGTCGGGCGCGAAGTACACCGTGCAGGTGGCGGCGAAGAACTCCGCCGGCGCCGGCCCGGCCGCGGGCGTCACCTTCAAGGTCAAGTGACGATCCACGGATCCACCCGGACCTGAGCACGACACGGCGGCGCCTCGTTGCCTACGGTGGCAGCGGGGCGCCGCCCTCGCGCGCCCCGGAGGGGAGCGGTGTCATGCGGTCGTGGCGTGTCCTGGTCGGAGCGGTGGCGGGATCCCTGGTCGTGGTCGGGATGGTCGCGGTCGCTCCACCGGCGGCGGCGATCGACACGTACGTCCTGACCCCGGCGGTCTCGGCGGACCCGGTGGTGGGCACACCGGCCACGTACGTCCTGACCACGCCCACCACGGGGCCGGCCGGGATACCGGCCGGGACGTACTGCCTGGCCGCCCAGCTGGGGCAGACGGGTACGACGGCCACGCCGGTGGCACTGTCCGGCCAGCTCGCCGCGAACCTGCAGGTGACGTTCAACGCGGCTGGCTCGTACACGCTGGTCCTCTTCACGGTGACCGCGGGCACGACGACGTGCCCGGGGACGACCCTGCTGGGGACCAGCCCGCTGACCACGCTGGCGGTGACGGCGATGGCTCCGACGACGTACCAGCTCGCGGTCGATCCGGTGACCGTGACGACGACGATCGGGGGCAAGACCCAGTTCGCACTGACGCTGTCCTCGACCGGGGGCGGATCCGTCAACGGCGTTCCCGTCCTGGTGTCCTCGACGGGTCGCAACACGTTCAGCAACCAGGCGGCCGGAACCACGAACGGCGCGGGGAAGCTCAACTACTCGTTCCAGGACAACGCTCCCGCGCTGTCCGTCCCGCTGACCGACACGGTCACGTTCAGCGTCCAGGGGGTGTCCGCGCCGCCCGTCACGGCCACGATCACGTACCGCCCGGCCGCGTCGGCCAAGGTGACCGTGGTATCGCCGGCGAACGGCTCGGCGATCTCCTCCGGCGGGCTCTTCGGCGTCTCCGCGACGACGTCGGGGATCACGCCCGGGACGATCGCCTACCTGACGCTCGGCGGGTCCGCCAAGGCGCAGTCGACGGTGCAGGCCAACGGCAACATCCGCTTCGACAACACGTCGATCGGCGGCGGCAAGTGGATCCCGGCGGAGGCCGGGCAGTACGCGGTGCGGGTGTGCGGGGGCGCGTGCGGGCCGACGCAGGCGACAAGCAACCCGTTCGCGCTGACGATCATCCCGTTCCAGATCATCCCGCCGGCGTCCGTGAAGTCGGGCAAGGCGTCCTTCACCGTGGCCACCGGGAACTGGGCCGTGGGAACGACGATCTACCTGACCCGCAACGGGAACGCGGTGAAGAAGGCCCAGGTGGTAACCAAGGGCAAGCAGCTGGTCGTCACCGCGAAGGCCGTATCGGGCAAGTACCAGGTGCGCGTGAACTCCAACCAGGGCTACGTGTACGGCAACCAGGCCGGCGTGGTCACCCTGAAGTAGCGGGTGCGCCGGTGCAGCCGCGGCACAGAAGTGAGCCGAACGGTCGCTACCCGGGGCGGATCGCCCCTGTGATGTCTCACGACTTACCGGACAGTTCTGTCTCATGAGTTACCGGACAGTCCGGTGGCGTGACGGATGACCATCGCATCCCGGTTCATGTCCGGTTGGCGATCGCGAACTGGCCCGAGGACGCTCCGTGGGGGGCGGTGTCGGCGTTCTGCCGGCAGCATCGGATGTCGCGGTCGTGGTTCTACGAGCTGCGCCGCGTCGCGGCGCGGGAGGGGCCGCTGGCGGCGAGCCGGCGACGGTCCACCGCGCCCCAGCGGCCGGCCGGCGGCACCCCGGCACCGGTGGTGGCGGCGGCGCTGGCGATGCGGGCGGAGTTGATCGCCGAGGGCGGCTACGGCGGGCCGATCAGCGTGCGGCACGCCCTGCTCGCCCGGGGGCTGCCGTCTCCGTCGCGGGCCACCCTGGCGCGGATCTTCACCCGGGCCGGGGTGGCCCAGACCAACCCGCGCAAGCGTCCGGCGACCCGGCACCGGTTCACCTACCCGGCGCCGAACGAGTGCTGGCAGCTGGACGGGTTCACCCACCCACTGGGTGACGGGACCACTGCGACCGTGCTGCAGGTCCTCGACGACCACTCCCGCCGGGTCCTAGCCTCCCGCGCCGCCCCGGGAGAGACCACCACCGACGTCCAAGCCGTGCTCGCCGCCGCGATCAACCGCGCCGGTGTCCCCCAACGGTTCCTGTCCGACAACTCCGCCGCGATCAACCCCGCCCGCCGCGGCCGACGCGGCGTGGTGGAGACCTGGCTGCGCAGCCAGGGAGTCCAGGTCATCTCCTCCACCCCCGGACACCCCCAGACCACCGGCAAGAGCGAACGGCACCACCAGACCAGCCAGCGTTGGCTGGCCGCCCGACCCGCCGCGGCCACCCTGGACGACCTGCAGCACCAGCTCGACGCCCTGCAGGACTACTACAACCACCGCCCCCACCAGGCCCTGGACATGATGACCCCACTGCAGGCATGGGCCGCGACCCCGGTCGCCCCACCCCCACCGAAGCCGGACGGTCCCGGCGACGGCTACGACCCCACCGGGGACGCGATCATCACCCGCACCGTCACCGGCCAAGGCGTCGTCCGCCTCGGCAACGTGCGGATCATGCTCGGCGTCCAGCACGCCCACGCCACCGTCCTGGGCACCTTCGACCACGACCGCATCCACGTCTGGGACCGCGACGGGCTACACATCCGCACCATCACCACCACCCCCGGCCGCCGCTACTACGGCAACGGACGACGACCCGGCCGCCCCAAACCACCCAGCCAACTGTCCGGCAAGTGATGAGACATACAAACCGTCCGGAAGGTCATGAGACATCGCAGGGGCGGATCGCCCCCGGATACGACCACTGGGCTCACTTCTGCGTCGGGCACGGGTCGGCGCGGGTCCGGGAGTGGTGCGCGAGACCCGGGGGTCGGTGCGCCGCGTGGCGGGGGTGGCGAGGCATGCTGGGTTGCATGCGACGCCCGGTGCCCGAGACGTGCGCCCTCGTGGTCTGCGCGGGCCTGGTTGCGACGGGCCTGGCGTCTCCCGGGTCGCCCGCGGCGGCCTACTCCGGTGACGCCCTGACCTCGCGGGCCGGCTACCTCACCACCGCCGAGATGTGCCGGGCCATCGCGACGTTGGCCCCGTGCACGTCGGCGCTGTCCGGCGGCTGGCTGGGGCCGTACTCCGGGGCCGCCGACGGCTTGGTGTACGGCTCCCTGTCGGCGATCCCGCGGTACGCGGGCGGCGGTGCCACAGCGGCCGCGGCCCCGCGGCTGGTCACGTCGGTGTACGCGTACCTCACCCCCGGCGGGGCAGACCAGGGCTGGGCCCGGCAGCGTGCCGACGCCCGCGCCCAGGCCGCGGCGTCCGCTTCCTTCACCGTCGTGGCGGACACCGCAGACCGGCTGGTGTTCGCCGTCGGCCCCGACCCCTCGCCGTCCGGACCGATCGTCGTCAGCACCGAGCTGCGCGCGGGCGGAGACGCCTGGGTGGCCGGGCGCTGCTACGTCGCGCAGCCCACCTGGTCGACGGCCGCACGTATCTCGTACGGCGCCGAGTGCTCGGACCTGGTAGCCCGCGCGCAGGTCGCCAAGTGGACCGGGGTGGAACCGACCCTGACCCCGCAGGCCGCTCTGAGCGCCGTGCCGCCGAAGGCCCTGCTGGCGTCCTTGTTCACCGCTGCCCAGGTGCGGTCGGCCCTGGGACGGGCGGCCACGCGCGTGACCCCGCCGCGCAAGAAGCAGACGTTCGCGTGGCTGACGTACGCACCCGACGTGCGGTCGGGGTCGTGGACCTACCGGGTCGTCCTCACCGTCGCCAAGAAGCGGATCAGCCCCCGGCTGTCGGCACGGGTCTACCAGGGCCTCACGGGCCCGGAGGTGGACGACAAGGCGGCAGCGGCGTGCGGCATGGGTCCCAAGGCCACGGTCGGGGTGAAGGGAGCCACGGCCTGCGCTCGCCGGGGGCCGTTGCTGGTCACGGTGACCGCAAGCGCGAAGAAGGCGGTCCCGGCCGCACGCACGCTGGCAATCCGGCAGCTGCAGGCTCTGAAGGGCAAGGCCGTCCCGATCGGCTGAGCCTTGCCACCGCTGTGTGCGCCCGTTACACCAGCGCTGCTCCGGACGGGTGAGGTCGTTGGGCCTGGCATTCCTGACGTTCGGGTGGTCTGTGGCGCAACGGGTTTACCGGATCCGAACATGCGGGATGCCTCCGGTGTCGCCATCACAGCGAACCGCCGGACAGGCCGGCGGACCGACCCGAGGAGGTCGTCATGGCCGGCACCAGCACCCACAGCATCGCCACCGTCTCCGCGGCCGGGATCCTCGGCCTCGGGCTGCTCGCCCCGGCCGTCCTGGCCCCGGCAATGGCCGCCCCGACTGCGCCGGCGCACGTCGCGACCGCGAAGGCGACCGGGTACCAGCACCTCAGCCCGGCGCAGCTGAAGAAGGTCGTCGTCAACCCCGCGCAGGACGCACCCGCCGGATTCGGCCCGGTCGAGGTGAACCTGTACGGCACGGACTCCGGACCGTCGAGCCGGCCGGTGGTGTGCTGGTCGAAGGGCGGGGCCCCGCGCTTCCTGCCGGCCGGTGAGGAGGGCCTGCTCGGCTACCAGATGGGGCAGTCGACGTCCCTGGGTGTCGCGGTGGTGCAGTACCCCTCCGCCGCCGAGGCGAAGGCCGCCGGCCAGCAGCTGAAGACCATCGTCACCCACTGCCCCGAGGTCGCGAAGATCAAGGTCGAGGTCGGGGACCCGGGTCGCCCGACTAAGCAGACCGGCACCCTGCTTCCCTCGGCGTACGGGACCAAGGCCGTCGTCACGTACACCTACAACGAGGGAGGCCCGGGTCTGTACGTCAGCGGCTTCCAGCAGGTCGGCAACGTCCTGGTGCACGTGACCGGCGCCTCTCCGCACCAGAAGTCCCCGAAGATGGCGAAGACGGTCCTGCAGACGCTGGACACCGTGACCGCGCGGTACGTCCAGGAGGCGCACGCCTGACCGAGTGGCTTCCCCTCAGCCCCTCCACCGACACCGTCGCTTCCGAGCCCGACATCCGGGCCGGAAGCGACGGTTCGGTGTGTTGTGCGGACGGTGCGCCGCGGCTGCTCCGGACGGGTGAGGCCGTTGGACCCGGCATGCCGGACGTTCGGATGGTCTGTGCGGCAACGGGTTTGCCGGATCCGAACACGCGGAATGCCTCCGGTGTCGCCATCACAGCGAACCGCCGGAGATGCCGGCGGACCGACCCGAGGAGGTCGTCATGGCCGGCACCAGCACCCACAAGATCGCCACTCTCTCCGCCGCCGCGGTCCTGGGCCTCGGCCTGGTCGCCGGGCCCGCCCTGCTCGCCGCGCCCGCGCTGGCTGCCCCGACGCCGAGCGCCGCCGTACCCGTTCCCGCTGGCGACGCCGTGCCGACGTACAAGCAGCTCACCAAGGCGGAGCTGAAGAAGGTCGTCGCCAGCGCGAAGCAGGCCACGCCCCACGGAATGCCCATGACGAACTACTCGTACTCGTACTTCGCCCAGGGCCAGTCCGGGTTCGGCTTCACGGCCAACAGCTCGATCCAGGAGTTCCCCGCCGGCCCGACCGGGACCAGCTCCCACATCATCGGGACCCCGCCCCAGCACGCGTCGTTGATCGTCTGGGTGACGCAGTACCCGACCACTGCGCAGGCGAAGGCTGCCGGCGCCAAGCTCACGTACTTCGTCCACACCACCCCGACCAAGATCATGCTGAAGGACTCCCCGGATGAGCAGGGCACCCCTGCCAAGCAGGTCGCGTCCTTCCTGCCCGCTCCGTACGGCGGCGTCGGCGCCAAGACGATCACGACGGCCGTCTACCCCCACGGGGACAAGGTCACCGACATGACCGCCGCGACCCAGATCGGCAACGTGCTGATCACCGTGGGCAGCGCGATGCCGACGCAGAAGTCCGCGCAGTACCAGCAGGTCGTCCTGCAAACGCTGTACACCGTGACCGCGTCCTACCTCCAGCACGCGGCGTAGTCCGTTCATTGCTCAGTTGTCGTCGTTTACAGTGACTGGAAACGACGACAACTGAGCAATTGACGTGTTGAGCGCCGGGGCGTACTGGTCGAGCTGGGCCCAGCGCGGCGGGGTCAGCGGAAGGCGCGGGAGAGCCGGTCGAGGGCCTCGTGCAGGACCTCGGGGCGCTTGCAGAAGGCCCACCGCACGTACGGCGCCCCCACCTCCGGGTCGTCGCAGAGCAGCTGCTGCGGGATCGCCACCACACCCGCGCGGCCCGGCAGGTCCCGGCAGAACGACAGCCCGTCGGAGTAACCCAGCGGCCGCACGTCGGTGGTCGCGAAGTACGTCCCCTGCGGCTCGATCACCCCGAACCCCAACGAGTCCAGCCCGCTGCACAGCAGGTCCCGCTTGGCCTTGAGGTCGCCGCGGAACTGCCGGAAGTACTCGTCCGGCAGCTGCAGGCCGTCCGCGATCGCCCACTGGAACGGCCCGCTGGAGACGTAGGACAGGTGCTGCCGGACCACACGCACCGCGCCCACCAGGTCGGCCGGTCCGGTGCACCAGCCCACCTTCCAGCCGGTGAAGGAGAACGACTTCCCGCCGCTGCCCACCGTGAGCGTGCGCTCCCACATCCCGGGCAGCGTCGCGATCGGCACGTGCCGGTGGTCGTCGAACCACAGGTGCTCGTACGCCTCGTCGGAGACGACCAGCACGTCCTTCTCGACCGCGATCCGCGCGATCTCCGTGAGCTCCGCCGGCGTGAACACGACACCGGTCGGGTTGTGCGGGGAGTTGACCAGGATCAGCCGGGTCCGCTCGTTCACCGCCGCCCGCAGAGCGTCGAGGTCGGGTCGGTAGTCCGGTGCCTTCAGCGGCACCGCCACCCGGGTCCCGCGCGCCAGCGCGATCCCCGCGGCGTAGATGTCGAAGTACGGCTCGAACACGACGACCTCGTCGCCGTGGTCGACCAGCGCCAGCAGCGCGGCCCCGAGCGCCTCCGACGCACCGGTGGCGACCATGACCTCGGTCCGCCAGTCCGGCGTCATCCCGTAGAACCGTTCTTGGTGGTGCGCGATCGCGCGGCGAAGCTCGGGCAGCCCGTGCACCGGCGGGTACTGGTTGCCCCGGCCGTCCCGGATCGCCGCAATGGCAACGTCTTTCAGCTCCTGCGGTCCGTCGGTATCCGGGTACCCCTGTCCCAGGTTGATCGCCCCGGTCTCCGCCGCGAGCGCGGACATGCCCCCGAAGATCGAGGTCTCTTGGTCGCGCATCCGCGGGACCAGCGGCGGCATACGGCGAGTCACGGACGAACCCTCACGCCGTGATCCCCGCCTCGAACGCCTCGCTCAGCGCGACCCGCCAGTCCCGCATCGGTGAAAGCGACGCGCGCATCCACGCGTCGTGCCCGAGCACGGAGTACGCCGGACGCGGGGCCGGCCGCGGGAACGCCTCCGTCGTCGTCGGCCGCACCCGCGCCGGGTCCGCCCCCGCGAGCCGAAACACCTCGCGCGCCAGGCCATACCACGTGGTCTCGCCGGAGTTCGTCCCGTGGAACACGCCCGCCGGCGGCCGCCGGTCCACCAGCGCCAGGATCTGCCGCGCCAGGTCCCGGCTCCAGGTCGGCTGGCCCCGCTGGTCGTCGACGACGTCGAGGGTCTCCCGCTCGGCCTCCAGCCGCAGCATCGTGCGGACGAAGTTGGCGCCGTTGAGCCCGTACAGCCAGGCGGTGCGCACGACGTACGACGAGTCCGGGAGCGCGGACCGCACGGCGACCTCGCCCGCGAGCTTCGTGCGCCCGTACGCCGATCGGGGGTCCGGCACGGCGTCCTCGGCGTACGGCGACGTCACGGAGCCGGAGAAGACGTAGTCCGTGCTGACCTGCACCATCACCGTGCCGGGGGATGCTGCGCACGCCGCGGCCAGCACCCCCGGGCCGTCGCCGTTGACGGCCAGCGCCGCGGACTCGTGGCTCTCCGCGTCGTCGACCGCGGTCCACGCCGCGCAGTTCACGACCACGTCGGGAGCGGCGGCTGCGAACGCGTCCGCCACCGACGACGGCGACGTGATGTCCAGGTCCGGCAGGTCCAGGCCGACCGCGGTGTCGCCGGGGCGCGCCGACAGCAGGTCCATCAGGTCGGACCCGAGCTGCCCGCGGGAACCAGTCACCAGCCAGCGCACGGCGGCCACCCTACTGACGCGCTACCGTCGGCCCCGTGGCGGCGCCGACGACGAAGGGGAGCCAGGCGTTCCCCGACTCCGACCCGGTCGGCGCCAGTCTGGGCACCGCCGACCACCGCCACGCCGTTGTCGCGCGGGACCTGGTGCGCGACCTGCTCGCGCCCGGCGCGTTCGTCGCCGACCGTGACGGCCTGCCCCGCGCCACCCTCGACGCGCTCGGCAACGCCGGGCTGATGGGCATGTCCGCGCCAGCCTCGTACGGCGGCACCGCGGACGGCACTCCCGCCAGCGTCGCCCGGGAGGTCGGCGAGCTGATCGCCGGCGGCTGCGGCACAACCTGGTTCTGCTGGGTGCAGCACCAGAACCCCACGCGAAACCTGGCCACCGCGGCCCCCAGCGACCTCGCGCCCCACGTGGACGAGCTGCGCGACGCGCTCCTGCCCGGGCTCGCCAGCGGCGACCTGGTCAGCGCCATCGCGTTCGCCCACGTACGCAGACCCGGACCTCCGCAGCTCACCGCCCGCCGCGACGGTCCCGGCTGGCGGCTGTCCGGCTCGCTGGACTGGGTCACGACGTGGGACATCGCCGACGTCGTCATGGTCGTGGCCGCGGCCGAGGAGCCGTACGACGACCGCTTCGTCCTCGGCTTCCTCGACACGGCGCCGCAGCCCGGGCTGGAGCCGGGGCCGGTGCTGGAGCTGCTCTCCATGGGCGGCACGCACACCCGACCGGTCCGGCTGGACGAGGTGTGGCTGTCCGACCACCGGGTCGTCGCGGTCGACGAGCGCGCGGACTACCTGGGCCGCGACCTGGCCAAGACGGTCAACGCGTCACCCCCGGCATTCGGCATCACCCGCGCGGCCGTGGCCGAGCTCGCCGCCACCGGAACGGCCCGCAGCGACAGCGTCATGCGAGACCTCGCCGACGCGCTGGCCGAAGAGTGCCGCGACGTGCGGTCCCGCGCGTACGACCTTGTGGACGGCATCGCCCCCGGCGGCAACGAGGCGCGCCTGGCGCTGCGGGCGCACTCCCTCGACCTGGCCGTACGCAGCACCCAGGCCCTGGTCACCGCGCAGGCGGGCGCGGCGATGGCCGCCAGCAGACCCACGGGGCGCTGGGCGCGGGAGGCGCTGTTCTACCTGGTGCAGGCGCAGACCGCCGCCACCCGGGAGGCCCAGTTGCTGAGGCTCGCACGAGCCAGCGGCATTGCCTGACTCCTAGGTCAGCGGGCGGGCCTTCACCGGCTTCGACACCGAGGTGCCGGCGGCGTTGGACGCCTTGGCCACGCACGAGTAGGTCCGCTTCGGTGACATCCGCTGCACGACCGCCGTCCCCTTCGTCACCGTGGCGGCACGGGTCGCGGCGCCCTTCGTCGAGCACTCCACCCGCAGCCAGGTGATGGTCGACCCGTTGGCCCACGGCCGCTCCACCTTGAACCACACCCGGCCGTCGGTCATCGGCACCCGGCGCTGGATCACCGGACGCTCCGGCGGGCCATAGGGGTTGGCCTGCACCGCTTTCGACGGCGCGGACGTCCCGGCCTCGGTCACGGCGAGCGCGGTAAGCCGGTAGGTCACGCCGGGCCGCACCCCGTACACGGTGCACAGCGGCTTCTCCGGCGTCGCCGTGCAGGCGGCGTCGGGCGCCACCGCCGACAGCGCCTTGGCGGTCACGGTGTAGGAGGTCACAGGGGACCCGCCGTCGTCCACGGGCTTGCCCACCCGAACGTGCAGGTGACCCTGACCGGAGGACACGTTCACGATCCGCGGCGGCGACGGGAGCCCGGTCAGGTCCAGGCCCGCGTTGCGCAGGAACGTCGTGTACTGCGACACCCGGGTGTAGACGCCGGGGGTGTCGCGGGCGCAGCCCTCGCCCCAGCTGACGATGCCGATCAGCCGCGTCTCGTCGCCGTCGGGCACCGTGAGCGGGCCGCCGGAGTCGCCCTGGCAGGTGTCGATGATCTGCTTCTTCGCGGTGACCCCGCCCGCGCACAGCATCGTCTCGGGGTCGGCTTCGGACTGGTCGAAGCCCTGGAACCGCACGCCGTTCAGTGTGTACGGCTTCCCGCCGCCGCACGTGGCGGGCGGGAACAGCACCAGGTCGGCGACGCGGAACACGTCGGGGTACGTGTTGACGCCCTCCCGCAGAGCGCCCCAGCCGGCGGACTCCACCGCGGTCCCGGTGACCTCGAGCCGGGAGGCGTCCTGGGCCATAACGGGCTTCGCCACCGGGACACCCTCGATCGGGGTGGCGAGGGTGAGCGTGGCGATGTCGCCGGAGCTGCGCATCGGCTCGTACGTCGGGTTGACGTTCACCGCCGTGACGTCGATGACGCGCGGGTTGGGTGCGGCCAGGTCGCGCACCGCAGCCACCAGGATCGCCGACGGGGGAGCGACGATGACGTCGTCGCCGGTGGGCTCGGTCAGGCAGTGCGCGGCGGTGACCACGATCGTCGGGGACACCAGCGTGCCGCCGCAGAACTGCGCCTGGAACAGCCCGCGCTCGGTGTAGGTCGCGCGGTCCGCGAGCGCCACCAGGAACGGGAACTCGCCCGCCTGCGGCGCGCGACCGTGCACGATCCGCTGCTGCACCGCACCGTCGCCGAACGTGCCGGTGCCGACGGGTACGGCCCCGGTCGGGACGACCGTGCCGACGACCAGCGCGGCGGCGCCCGCGAGCGCGCCGGTGGCCGCCAGCCGGGTCCTCATGGCGCTCACGGTAAGTCGCCGGCTGCGGCGATGACGAATCCGGGGGGCGTCGTCCGCGTCACGGCCGGGCGACGACGTACGCCGGCAGGGACGCCGTCGACCCCGCGGCGTTGGTCGCCCACGCGACACAGCGGTAGCGGGTGCCGGCGACCAGCCCGCTCACGGTGGCCACGCCGGAGCGGACCGGGGCCTTGCGGGTGGTGCGTCCGGGGGCGCTGCACTTGACGGTCAGCGAGGTGATCCGGGCGCCGTTGTCCGGCGGGGTGGTGACCTTCAGCCGGGCCTTGCCGCCCGCGAGCGCCTTGGCGGAGGTGATCCGCGGCTGGCCGGGGCGCCCGGCGGCGGTCGCGGTGACCGGGGCCGAGGGCACGGACGTGCCGACGGCCGAGGAGGCGGTCGCCGTCAGCGAGTACGCCTGCCCGTTGACCAGGCCGGTCAGGGTGCACGCACCCACGCCCGCCTCGCTGGCCGCGGCGGTGCAGACGGAGACGACGTCCGGGCCTGGGAGGCCGCCGACGATCGCGCGCGCGGACACGGAGAACGAGGTGACCGGGGGCGTGCCGGTGACGGTGACCCGCAGCCAGCCGTCGCCGGGAGTCGCGGCGGTGATCCGCGGTGCGACCGGCGGGTCGGCGTACGGAACCCCGACCGCGCGCAGGAAGTCCTCCATGGCCGAGACCCGGGTGTAGACGCCGGGCAGCGTGCCGGCGCACTCCTCGCCGAACGACACGACGCCGGCCAGCCGCAGGAACGACCCGGCGCGCACCACCAGCGGCCCCCCGGAGTCCCCGATGCAGGTGTCGACGACCAGCGGCGGCGCCGACGTGGTGACGCCGTCCGCGCAGACCATCGTCGCCGGGTCGGCGGGCGGCCCCCAGCCGGCGAATGTCACGCCGTCCAGGGCGTACGACGCGCCGCCGCCGCACGCGTCGTCGGGGAACACGGTCATGTCCGCGACCGAGAACGAGTCCGGCCAGACGGGGTTGGCGATGCTGGTGGTCGACCCCCAGCCCGCGGACCAGGTGGGCGCGCCCGCGACGACCGACGTCTGCGCCTGCGTCGTGGTGATCGGGCGGATCGTGGGCACCCCGGTGAGGGGGGTCGTGAGCCGCAGCACCGCGATGTCGTTGCTGTTGGTCTGGTCGTCGTACCCGGGGTGCACGACGATCGACGACACGCTCGCCACCTGGGCGTCGGGCGAACTCAGCGCCACCGTGGACGCGGCCACGATCGCGATCGGGTCGATGACGAAGACCTCGCCCTGGTCGTCGCGGAACTGCACGCAGTGGGCCGCGGTCACCACCAGGGACGAGGAGACCAGGGAGCCGCCGCAGTACTGCGCGTCGATCAGCCCGGTCTGCTCGTAGACCGAGCGCACCGCCAGCGCGATCAGGAAGCCGAACTCGCCCTCGGTGGGCGGCCGGCCGTTGACCACCTTCTGGTGGAGGGCGGCGACCCGGTCCTGCGGAGGTGCGGCGGCGGGGCCGGAGCCGTCGTCGGCCGCCGCCGGGGTGGTGCCCGCGAGGACTCCCCCGAGCAGCGCCGCGGCGGCCAGGGCGGCGAGGGTCCGGCGCGCGGTCTGCGTCATGGTCCGCACGGTAGGCCCCTGGGTGCAACAGATGTGAGCCGACCGGTCGTTTCCGGGACTGCAACCCGGGCACACGATCCGCTTAGCGGATCGTGTGCCCGGGTTTCGGCCGGGTAACGCCCGTTCGGCTCACAAACGCGGGGGGGCGGCCGAGGGGGCGGGAGACCGCGAGACTCGCGGCATGGCGATGGACCGGGACGTGTCGGAGCCGGGAGCGCGGGACCGGGCGGGGCGGGCCTGGTGGTGGGGGGTGCCCGCGCTGGTCCTACTTGCGGTGGTGCTGGCCGTCGTCGCGACCCGTGCCGCGATGCTGTGGGCCAACCACCCCGCCTACCCGCTGACCCTGCTGGCCGCGGCGGTTCTCGCGGGCGTGGTGGGCGGGCTGGGCTGGCGCCGCCGGACCCGCACCACGACCCCGGCGCGCATCGTCGGACGAGTGGCCGGCGCGCTGGCGCTCGTCGTCCTCGCCGCCGGCCTGTGGTGGCTGCGCTCGGCCCCGGCCGAGCCGGTGGCCCTCGACGCGGTGAGCGCGCCGGTGTCGTCCCCCGCCGGGAGCGCCGGCGCCGAGGGTGCGTACGACGTGGAGGTCACCCAGTCGCGGACCCGGATCGAGTTCCGGCCGGTGAGCCCGGACCAGCCGGAGTATCGGCCGTCGACCGGCTGGGTGTTCTGGCCGGGGGCGCTGGTCGACCCGCGGGCGTACTCGGCCCTGCTGCGCCGCGTCGCCGCGGACGGCGTGCTCGTGGTGGTCGTCAAGGAGCCGTACGACATCGGGTTCCTCGACCCCGACGCGGCGTCGTCGGTGCTCGCGGCGCATCCCGAGGTCCCCGACTGGTACGTCGGCGGGCACTCGCTGGGCGGGGTCGTGGCCGCGTCGTACGCCGCCAACCACCGGGACTCGGTCACCGGGCTGGTGCTGTGGGCCTCGTACCCGGCGGGTGACCTCAGCCAGGAGCTGGCCGGCGCGCGGGTGCTGTCGGTGAGCGCGAGCAGCGACGGGCTGACGACGGTGGCCGACGTCGAGGAGTCACGCGCGAACCTGGCGGCGGACACCGAGTTCGTCGTGGTCGAGGGCGCCGTGCACAGCTACTTCGGCGACTACCGGGAGCAGCGCGGCGACGGCACTCCGACGGTGCCGCGGGACGTGGCCCAGGCCGAGATCGTCGCCGTCACCGCGGCCTTCTTCACCGACGCGCAGATGTGAGCCGAACGGTCGTTTCCCGGCCCCGCCGGCCCCGGGAAACGACCGTTCGGCTCACATCTGTGCGGGCGCGGGCCAGGATCGGGGGGTATGAGCACCGCGCTGATCACCGGCCCCACCTCCGGCATCGGGCGGGCCTTCGCCCGGGCCCTGGCCTCCGACGGGCACGACCTGGTGCTGGTCGCCCGCGACCGGGCCCGGCTGGGGGAGCTGGCCGACGAGCTGCGGCACGCGTATCGGGTGGACGTGGAGAGCCTGCCGGCGGACCTGGCCGACCCCGGCCAGCGGGCGGCGGTCGAGCAGCGGGTCGCGGCCGACGGCCCCACGCCGGTGGAGATCCTGGTGAACAACGCGGGGTTCGGGCTGAAGAAGCCGTTCGCGGCCACCTCCCTCGAGGACGAGCAGCGGCTGCTGGACGTCCTGGTCACCGCGCCGATGCGGCTGACCCACCTGGCCCTGCCGGGGATGCTGGCCCGCGGCTCCGGGCTGGTGCTCAACGTGTCGAGCGTCGCCGCCTGGACCACGGGGGGCACGTACTCCGCGGCCAAGTCGTACGTCCTCGTCTTCAGCGAGGGGCTCAACCACGAGCTCGCCGGGACCGGGGTGCACGTGACCGCGGTGTGCCCGGGGTTCGTGCACACCGAGTTCCACCAGCGCGCCGAGATGAACATGTCCAGCGTGCCCGAGTGGCTGTGGCTGACCCCGGATCAGGTGGTGGAGCAGGCGCTGCGGGACGCCCGCAAGGGCCGGCCGGTGAGCGTGCCGGGCGGGCAGTACAAGGCGTTGTCGACGCTGGCCCGGTACGCCCCGCGGCCGCTGGTCCGGCGGGCCTCCGCGGCCCGGCCCAGCGGCCCCCGCCGCCAGGCCCGGACCGAGCACCCCTCCGGCTGAGAGTCCCTGCACCGTCACCCTTGGTATCCGACACGCCGCGCAACCCGGGCACACGATCCGCTAAGCGGATCGTGTGCCCACGCGGAGAGGGGTCAGCGGCGGGCGACGGCGACCACGGCGGCGGGGACGTCGGCGTCCTCCACCACCTCCCAGCCGCGCAGCCGGGCCTGCAGGGCCTCCGCACGCACCTCGTCCGAGGCGGACGTGGAGACCAGCGCCACCACCGGCGCGTCCGGCCAGTCCGGCGCGATCCCGTGCCGGGGCAGGGTGCCGTCCACCAGGACGTAGCCGCAGACCGAGCGGCGTGCCGCCCGCTGGGAGAAGCCCAGCGCCGGCAGCATCGGTCCGCCCGCGCCGTGCGCGACCAGCAGTACGGGCTCCGCCGGCCGGGCGGACCCCAGGGCCACCGCGAGCTCGGCCACCCAGTGGGCGGTCGCCACCGCGATCCCTCGCTCCGCCACCTCGTCCTCGAGGTCCGGAACGTCGGGGGCCAGCACCGCGATCCCCGCGGCAGCGAGCGCCGCGGCGACCGAGGCGCGGTCGTACGGCGGGGCGCCCGGCGCGGGCGGGCAGAGCACGACGCAGCCTGCGCCGCCCTGCACCGCTCCGGGGATCGTCATGCGCGCAGCCTTCCACGCCGTCGGACCGGCGCTGCGAGCGACGGCCCGGCCGCGCCGGGGAAGGTGACTCCCAGTGACGGGACGTCCGGCCCTCATGGGCCGGGCGGACCGGGCCGATACTCCGAACGTGACGCGCCGGACGGCGGGGGCGAGCGCGCCGACCGGGTCCGCGCGGCCACGGCCGGCGCTGCCGCTGCGCTGGGGCCTGGCCGCGATGGTGGCCGCCGTTCTGGTGTCGTTCGCCGCGGTGGCCCTGCTGACCATGAGCGCCGCCTCCTCGGTCGCCGAGGCCGAGACGCGACTGGCCCTGGTCACCCAGGCCCAGGAGGAGGTCTCGCGCGCCGCCGCCGGGCTGGAGCGGGCCCGAGCCGACCTCGCCGCTGCCCTCGCCACCGGGGTCGGCGGCAGCAGCGTCAGCGGTGACATCGCGGGCGAGATCGACGACGCGCACGCGGTGATCGAGGAGGCGGGCGCTCTCGACCTCCCCCGGGCCCTGGCCGCCGACGTCGCCACCCTGCACGAGGTCATGGACACCCTGAGCACCACCCTCGACGTGGGCCTCAGCCGCCTGGACGGCGGGGACCCGACCGCGGCCAAGGCCAGCCTGCTGGAGCTGCGCCGGGTCGGCTCGGACCTGCAGGCGTCGTGGGACTCGACCGCCGCCAGCCTGGCGAGTGCGGCCACCCAGGCCCAGGCGGACCTGGACTCGGCCCGGACGTCGGCCGCGGTGCGCGTGATGGCCGGTGCCGCCGGAGCCGCGCTGCTCGTCCTCGGCGTGGGGCTGCTCGTGGTGACCTCCGTACGCAAGCGGCTGCGCCTCATCGCTGCCGTCGCCACCCAGGTCGGCGAGGGGGACCTGGAGGCCCGCGCCTCGGTTCGCGCGCGCGACGAGATCGGCCGGATCGCCCAGGCGCTCAACGCCGCCGTCACGGTCCAGCGCGACCTGGTCGAGCAGCTGGAGACCGAGGCGGAGCGGGTGAAGTTCGCCGGCGCCGTCGCCGAGGCGTTCGAGATGGTCGACCGCGAGCCGGGGACGTACGACGTCGTCGGTCAGGCGTTCGCGCGGATCCTGCCCGGCCACCCGGCGGAGTTCCTGCTCGCCGACTCCTCCCGAGCCCACCTGCGCACCGCCACCGCGACGACGGACCCGCCGCCGCCGTCCTGCCCGGTCGAGGCGCCGTACGACTGCGTCGCGGTCCGCCGGGGGTCCGCGGCCGTGTTCCCCGACAGCCACGAGATCAACGCCTGCCCGAAGCTGCGTGAGCGTGACTGCGGACCGTGCTCGGCGGCGTGCGTGCCGGTGTCGTTCATGGGCCGCGCCCTGGGCGTCCTGCACGCCACCGGACCGGTGGGCGCCGACTGGGACGCCGAGAAGGTGGCCCTGCTCGCCCAGGTCGGCTCGCTGGCCGGGTCGCGGATCGGGACGATCCGCACCTTCGAGCGCACCCAGGTGCAGGCCTCCACCGACGGCCTGACCGGGCTGGCCAACCGCCGCGCCTTCGAGACCGAGGCCCGCCGGATCCTGCACGGCGGCCAGCCGATCACCCTGGCTCTGCTCGACCTCGACCACTTCAAGCTGCTCAACGACACGTACGGTCACGAGGCCGGCGACCGCGCCCTGCGGGCCTTCGCGCGCATCGTCGCCTCCGGCCTGCGGGACGGTGACCTGGCCGCGCGCGTCGGGGGCGAGGAGTTCACGATCGTGCTGCCGCACACCGACGTGAAGACCGCCGGCCACGTGCTGGACCGGATCCGCTCGCGTCTGGTGGAGACCGCGTCCGGCGACGCCCCTCCGGTGACCGTCAGCGCGGGGCTGGTGGTGCGCGAGGACGGCGACTCGCTGGACGACCTGCTGCGGTACGCCGACCGGGCGCTCTACCGGGCCAAGGAGAACGGCCGCAACCGGGTCGAGGTCGCCGGGCCCGAGGACCGGACCGCGGCCGCCCGGCCGGAGGAGGAGCGCTGGTCGCCGGTGGTGGAGGACCACGACGAGGACGCGATCCTGCCGACGCCGGTCCGCACCACCCCGCTGTACCGGGCCGCGATCGACGACCAGGACCGCTCGCCGGACGACCAGGCCTGAGGCCGGCCCGGCCGGGGGTCCGGACGGCGGCGCCCCTCCGTAGGCTCCGGCGCATGACCGATGCCCCGGCCGCCACCGTTCACGCCGATCACGCCGACCACGACCGCGAGGCCCTGCGCGCCCAGATCGTCGGCAAGGCCGTGGTCCACGGCCGCGTGGTCCTGTCCTCCGGACGCGAGGCGGACTACTACGTCGACCTGCGCCGGGTGACCCTGGACGCCGAGGCCGCGCCGCTGGTCGGCCGGGTGATGCTCGACCTCACCGCGGACCTGGCGTACGACGCCGTCGGCGGCCTCACCCTGGGCGCCGACCCGGTCGCCACGGCGATGCTGCACGCCGCCGCCGCCCGGGGGCGGCGGCTGGACGCCTTCGTCGTACGCAAGGAGGGCAAGGCGCACGGCCTGCAGCGGCGGATCGAGGGCCCGGACGTGGCCGGGCGCCGGGTGCTGGCCGTGGAGGACACCTCCACCACCGGCGGCTCGGTGCTGACGGCCGTGGAGGCGCTGCGCGAGGCGGGCGCGGAGGTGGTCGGGGTCGCGGTGATCGTCGAGCGCGGGGCCGCGCCGGCGGTCGCGGCAGCCGGCCTGCCGTACCTGGCTGCCTACTCGCTGACCGACCTCGGGCTGGCCTGAGCGTCGTCGCCGGGCTCGTCGGCCGGCGCGGGTGCGGACGCGGGCCCGCCCGCCGCTGCGAGCCGCGCCTTCTCGCGCTTGTGCCGCCAGTACTCGATGACGATCGGGATCACGCTCACCACCACCACGGCGATGAGGATGATCTCCACGTTGTCCTTCACCCAGGGGATGGTGCCCAGGTAGTAGCCGGCGAGGGTCACGCCGCCGGCCCACAGCACGCCGCCGATCGCGGAGTACGTCATGTACCGGCGGAAGTCCATCCGGGCGACGCCGGCGATCGCCGTGATGAACGTCCGCACGATCGGGACGAACCGGGCCAGCACGATCGCGCGGGCGCCGTACCGCTCGAAGAACTCGTGCGTCTTGTCGACATACTCCTGCTTGAACAGCCTGGAGTCCGGCCTGCGGAACAGTGCGGGGCCGACCTTGTAGCCGATCCAGTAGCCGGTGGCGTTGCCGAGGATCGCGGCCGCGATCAGCAGGACGACCGCGACCCAGATGTTGAGCGTGATGTAGCCCGACGCGATGAACAGGCCGGTCACGAAGAGCAGCGAGTCGCCCGGCAGGAAGAACCCGATGAGCAGGCCGCACTCGGCGAAGATGATGCCCAGCACGACCCAGAAGGCGATGTCGCCGAGGGTCGTCAGCAGCGTCTCGGGGTTCAGCCAGTCCGGGCCGAGCGCCACCACCGCGGCGAGGAGGTCCACCCGATGAGGCTATCCGGCCGTGCCCGACGACGCCGATTCGAGGCGGGGCGCCGGTGACCGGGCCGACCGGGGACGCCGAGGGGCCGTCGGCGGTCGTCGGCGTCGGCCCGTGGCAGGGGCAGTGGCCGGACGACCCGCGCTACGACCGCGAGCTGCTCGCCGACGGCGACCGGCGCAACGTCGCCGACCGCTACCGGTACTGGACCGTCGACGCGATCGTCGCGGACCTGGACACCCGCCGGCACCCCTTCCACGTGGCCGTGGAGAACTTCGCCCACGACCTCAACATCGGCTCCGTGGTGCGGACCGCGAACGCCTTCCTGGCCGCCGAAGTGCACATCGTCGGCCGGCGTCGGTGGAACCGGCGCGGGGCGATGGTGACCGACCGCTACCAGCACCTGCGCCACCACGACTCCGTGGCCGACCTGGCGGCATGGGCGTCCGGCGCCGGGCTGCCCGTGCTCGGCGTCGACAACCTGCCCGGTGCGGTGCCGCTGGAGACGTATGACCTCCCCGCGGCCTGCGTGCTGCTGCTGGGTCAGGAGGGCCCGGGGCTGTCCGAGGAGGCCCGGGAGGCGTGCGCGGACGTGCTGTCGATCGCGCAGTACGGGTCCACCCGGTCCATCAACGCCGGGGCGGCGGCGGCCATCGCCATGCACGCCTGGGTGCGGCGGCACCTCTTCGACCAGCCGGTCGGCTAGCGTCGTCCGACGTGACGGCGCCGGGCAGCGACTCCGCGCCGCGTTCCGGCGACGGCGGCGCGGCCGGGCTGGCGCGTGTTGGGGCCGCCGCACTGCCTCCCGCCACTCCGCCCGAGGGGCCGGACGGCCACCGCTGGCGGGCCGACCTGTCGCTGCTGCGCGACCGCGACTTCGCCCTGCTGTTCCTGGCCCGGGTGGTGTCGGTCTTCGGCGGCGCGCTCACCCCGATCGCGCTGGCGTTCGCGGTCCTCGACCTGCCCGGCGGTGACGCCTCGAGCCTGGGCCTCGTGCTGACGGCGCAGGCGGTCCCGCAGATCGTGTTCATGCTGTTCGGCGGCGTGCTGGCAGACCGGTTCCCCCGCGCCCGCGTGATGATGGCCGCCGAGCTGCTCGCCGGCGCCGTCACCCTCGCCGCGGCGCTGCTCCTGCTCACGGGCAACGCCACGGTCTCGGCGATCGCCGCGCTGGCCGCCCTCAACGGCGTCGCCGTCGCCTTCCTGTTCCCCGCACTCACCGGGATCGTCCCCGACATCGTCGAGCAGGGCCGGCTGCAGGCCGCCAACGCGCTGCTCCGGCTGGCGACCAACGTGGCGCGCATCCTCGGGACGGCCGCCGCGGGCGTCCTCATCACCACCCTCGGCGCCGGCTGGGCGGTCCTGGTGGATGCCCTCACCTTCTTCGCCGCCGCGGTCCTGCTGGTCGGCATCCGGTCCCGGCACGCGTCGCGCGAGGGGTCCTGGGCGCCGCTGCGCGAGCTGCGCGGCGGATGGCGGGAGTTCTCGTCCCGCCGCTGGGTCGTGGTGGTCGTCGTCGGCTTCGCGTTCGTCAACCTCGGCCTGGCCGCCGGGCTCGGCGTGCTCGGGCCGGTGCAGTCCAACGAGGTGCTCGGCGGCGCCGGGCCGTGGGCGGTGCTGCTCACCGCGGAGGCCGTGGGCACCGTGCTGGGCGTGTTCGTCGCGATGCGGCTGCGGCCGCGGCGGCCGATGTTCGTGGCGGTGGCCGCGGCCCCGCTGGTGGCTGTGCCGTTCGCCCTGCTGGCCATTCCCGCGCCGCTGTGGCTCATCGCGGTGACCGCGTTCGTCGCTGGTGTCGCGATCGACGTGTTCTCCGTGCTGTGGGACACCGCGCTCCAGCAGAACGTGCCCGAGGACTCGCTATCGCGGGTGTCCGCATACGACTGGCTCGGCTCCTCGCTGCTGCAGCCGGTGGGCCTGGCGATCGCGGGGCCGGTGGCGCTGGCGCTGGGCACCGGGTCCGCGCTGTGGCTGTGCGCCGCGGTGATCGCGGTCCCGCTGCTGCTGGCGATGCTCGACCCGCAGGTGCGACGGCTGCCCGCGTTCCACTACACCGACGCGGCGACGCCACGGGCCGCGTCCACCTGACCCGCTGACAGCGGCGGGGTCCCGTACGACGATCGAGGCATGACCGCCTCACGACTCGTCGTCATCGGCGCCGACGCCGCCGGCATGTCGGCCGCCTCCCAGGCCCGCCGGCGCCGACGCGACCCCGACGACCTGGACATCGTCGCCATCGAGCGCCAGCCGTGGACGTCGTACTCGGCCTGCGGCATCCCGTACTGGGTGGCCGGCCAGGTGGCCGGACCGGACGCTCTCATCGCGCGCACGCCGGAGCAGCACCGCGCCAACGGGATCGACCTGCGGACCGGGCAGGAGGCGGTGGCGATCGATGTCGACCGCGGCCGGGTGCGGGTGCGCGACCGCGTGGAGGGCTCCGAGTACGACCTCGACTACGACGACCTGGTGATCGCGACCGGGGCGGTCCCGGTGCGCCCGCCGGTGCCGGGGATCGACGCGCCGGGGGTGTACGGCGTGCAGACCATCGACGACGGGCTCGCGCTGCTGGACGCGCTGGCGGAGTCGCCGCAGCGGGCGGTCGTCGTCGGCGCGGGGTACATCGGGATCGAGATGGCCGAGGCCATGTGCGACCGCGGGCTCACGGTGACCGTCGTCGACATGGCGGACGAGCCGATGAGCACGCTGGACCCGGACATGGGCCGGCTGGTGCGCAAGGCGATCGAGGGGATGGGCGTCACCGTCGCGTCCGGGCACCCGGTGCGCGAGATCGCGGTCGGGCCGGACGGGCGGGCGCGGGCCGTGGTCACCGACTCGGGGACGTACGAGGCGGACCTGGTCGTGCTGGGGCTGGGTGTGAAGCCGAACACCGCGCTGGCGGAGGCGGCCGGGCTGCCGCTGGGGCCGCACGGCGGGCTGGTCACCGACGTGCGGCAGCGGGTCGTCGGCCACCCGACGGTGTGGTCCGGCGGGGACTGCGTCGAGTGCCGCGACCGGGTGACGGGGGAGCTGGTGCACGTGCCCCTCGGCACGCACGCGAACAAGCAGGGCCGGGTGATCGGGGTGAACCTCGGCGGCGGGTACCTCACCTTCCCCGGCGTGGTGCGCACCGCCGTCAGCAAGGTGTGCGACCTGGAGATCGCGCGGACCGGGCTGCGGGAGGTGGACGCGACGCGGGCGGGGTACGAGTTCGTCACCGCGTCGCTGGCGTCGACGACTCGCGCCGGCTACTTCCCCGGCGCGCAGCCGATGACGACCAAGGTGATCGCGGAGAGGCGCACCGGGCTGCTGCTCGGGGCGCAGATCGTCGGGCGGTCCGGTTCGGCGAAGCGGATCGACACCGCGGCGGTGGCGCTGTGGAACGGGATGACCGTGGAGGAGGTGGCGGGGCTGGACCTGGCGTACGCGCCACCGTTCTCCCCGGTCTGGGACCCGGTGCTGATCGCCGCGCGCAAGGCGGCCGACCTGGTGGCCGCGGGCGCCGGCGCCGGGGGCGACGCGGGCGGCTGACGGGCCTTCGTCCAGGGGAGCGCCGGTGTCGGGCTGGGGGCCGGCGTACGGAGCGGACGTGTCGGGCTGGGGGCCGGCGTACGGAGCGGACGTGTCGGGCTGGGGGCCGGCATCCGGAGCGGACGTGTCGGGCTGGGGGCCGTGGTCCGGCGGGGAACGAGCGGGCTGAGGTCCCGTCGCTGGTGGCCGGACGTCCCCTCCCGCCCTGCCGGGTTCTGTGGAAGGGTTGTCCGCCAGTGACCGGGGTCCGCGCCCCGGTCGGACCCCTGTCACCGCAGGCACCCAGGAGCTGAGAACCGCATGCCCATCGCCACCCCCGAGGTCTACGCCCAGATGCTCGACCGGGCCAAGGCCGGTCACTTCGCCTACCCGGCCATCAACGTGACCTCCTCCCAGACCGCCATCGCCGCGCTGCGCGGCTTCGCCGAGGCCGAGAGCGACGGGATCATCCAGTTCTCGTGGGGCGGCGCGGAGTTCGCGTCCGGCCAGATGGTGAAGAACATGGTCTACGGCGCCGAGGCGCTGGCCGACTTCGTGCACTCGATCGCCAAGCACTACCCGATCAACGTGGCGCTGCACACCGACCACTGCCCGAAGGACAAGCTGGACGGCTACATGCGCCCGCTCATCGACATCTCCCTGGAGCGCGTGGCGCGCGGCGAGCAGCCGCTGTTCCAGTCCCACATGTGGGACGGCTCGGCCGTGCCGCTGGAGGAGAACCTCGACATCGCCGAGGAGCTCCTCGACAAGTGCCACCGGGCCAACATCATCATGGAGCTCGAGATCGGCGTCGTCGGCGGCGAGGAGGACGGCGTCGAGGCCAAGCACGACGCGAAGCTGTACTCCACCCCCGAGGACGGCCTGGCCACCGCGGAGAAGCTCGGCCTCGGCGAGCGCGGGCGCTACATGGTGGCGGCGACGTTCGGCAACGTGCACGGCGTCTACAAGCCCGGCAACGTGGTGCTGACGCCGTCGATCCTGAAGGAGATCCAGGACGCGGTCGGCGCGAAGTACGGCGTGGAGAAGCCGTTCGACCTGGTGTTCCACGGCGGGTCCGGCTCGCTGCTGTCGGAGATCCGGGAGGCGCTGGACTACGGCGTGGTGAAGATGAACGTCGACACCGACACGCAGTACGCGTTCACCCGGCCGATCGCCGGCTGGATGATGACGAACTACGACGGCGTGCTCAAGATCGACGGCGAGGTCGGCAACAAGAAGAAGTACGACCCGCGCGCGTACGGCAAGGAGGCCGAGGCCTCGATGGCCGCCCGCGTGGTCGAGGCCTGCCAGGACCTCCGCTCCGCCGGCACCGCGATGGGCTCCTGAGCCCTGTGCCCCGCTGGTCCGCTTGACCTGCTGGTCCGGCTGGTCTGGCCGGCCCACCCGCGTTTGTGAGCCGAGCGGTTGCTACCCGCCCCGGTCGGGGCCGGGTAACAACCGCTCGGCTCACTTCTGTGGGGCCCGGGGCCTGTGGACGACGGCTGGTCGGGATCCGTACGACCCGGCAGGGTGCGGCACATGCCGCGCATCCGTGCCCCGCTGGACACCTCCGCCGGGCTGGCCGCGGCGTTCGGCGACCGGCCGTTCGCCGTCGCGGAGGCGTTCGCGGCCGGGTGGACCCGGGGCCAGCTGCGCGCAGCGGTCGCCCGCGGCGGGGTCCGGCGGCTGGGGCGAGGCCTGCTAGTCGTCGAGCCTGCCGGGGTGGCGGAGGCAGTGGGGCTGGCTGGGTCGGCTGAGTGGGCGGGCCGGTCCGGGCCGGGTCCGGGACCCGTGACCCTGGGCCGGGTGCGGGCCCCGTCGCGGCCACGGACGGGCGTACGGCCCCCAGCCACGCGTCCGCGGTCCTGGTGCACGGCGTGACGCAGCCGGCGCTGCACCCGGCCGACCTGCCCACCGTCGTGGATCTGACCGGCACCGGCGGCGCCGTGTCCGGGAGCCGGCCGGAGGAGGGGTGGCGCCGGTGGCGCCGGGACCTCCCGCCGCACCACCTGACCGAGGTCGACGGCCTGGCGGTGACAACCCTGGCCCGCACCGCGATCGACGTCGCGTGCACCCGACCGCTGCCCGAGGCGCTCATGGTGGTCGACGCGGTGCTCCGCCGCCTCGTGCTGGCGGACGCGGGATGGGGCGGCCATGCAGGCGCTGATCCATCGTCCGATCCGTGGTCCGGCTCGTGGCCCGACCCGTGGGTCGACCCGTCCTGGGAGCGGGCGGTGGTCCGGACGGCCTCGGCGGTGGAGCCGCAACGGGACCTGCTGCGCCGTACCGCCCGTGAGGCGGGGCCGATCTGGGGGATTGCGGCGGCGCGACGAGCTGTGGAGTTCGCCGATCCGGCGGCCGAGAACGGGTTCGAGTCCTGCTCGCGCGGGGTACTGCTGCTGGCCGGGTTGCCCAGGCCTGAGGTGGGCTACCCGGTGACCGGTGACGACGGCCGGCGGTACTGGTCCGACCTCGGCTGGCCGCATGTCCGGCTGCTCGGGGAAGCCGACGGCAGCCTGAAGTACACCGACGCCCGGGCCCTCTACGCGGAGAAGCGGCGGCAGGAGTCGCTGGAGCGGGCCGGCTGGGTCTTCGTGCGCTGGGGCTGGGAGGACGTCGCATACGACCGGGCCGGCCTGTGCCGGCGGGTGCTGCTGGCCCACGCGCGCGCCGCGGACCGCGCCGCAAGCGGCTCCGCGGTTTCGCGGGCCGCCGTCCCGCACTCCGCCCGGGCTTCGTGATCACAGAAGTGAGCCGAACGGTTGTTACCCGGCCCCCGATGGCCCGGGTAACAACCAGTCGGCTCACTTCTGCGGGGATGGAGGCCGAGACCGGGAGTGCCGGACCGGGGGGCGCCCGCGGGGCCGGGGGTGGAGGATGGCGGGCGTGACGGTGCACGAGAACCTGCTCGGCGGCCCGCCGCCCACGCTGCTGCCCGCGGACCCCGAGGCCGAGGCCGAGATCTACGCCGGCGACGACCCGGCCGCGGTGGCCGCCCGCCACCCGGCGTCCAGCCTGGCCTGGGCCACGCTGGCCGACCGGGCCTGGGACGCCGGCGAGGTCATCGCGTCGTACGCGTACGCCCGGGTCGGCTACCACCGCGGCCTGGACGCGCTGCGCCGCAACGGCTGGAAGGGCGCCGGCCCGGTGCCGTGGGAGCACGAGCCGAACCGCGGGTTCCTGCGCTCCCTGGCCGCCCTCGGCCGGGCCGCCGCCGCCATCGGCGAGGACGGCGAACCGGAGCGGGTCGAGGCGTTCCTGCGCGACTGCGACCCGGTCGCCGCGGCCCAGCTGCGCTGGTCCTGACGGATCCGAGCCGCCCGTGACCGACGACCCCGCCCCGCCCCCCGGACCAGCCGGGCCGGCCGGTTCGTCCGGACCAGCCAGCCCGCCGTCCGATACCGCGCCGGTCGTGGTCGTGGGCGGGGGCATCGCGGGGGCCGCCTGCGCCACCGAGCTCGCGCGCGCCGGGGTCCCCGTGCGCCTGTCCGACCGGGGCCGCCGCTGGGGCGGCCGGCTGGCGGTGCGCACGCTGCGCGACACCGGCACGCCGTACGACGGGCACGCGGTCGACCTCGGCGCCTCGTACCTCACCGCGCACGACCCCGACTTCCGCGCGCTGGTCGACGGCTGGGTGGACCGAGGGCTGGCCCGGGCGTGGACGGAGACGTTCGCGGTCGCCGGGCCGGAGGGGCTGCGCGGCACGACGACGGGGCCGTTGCGCTACTCCGCCCCGCACGGCCTGCGCTCCCTGGTCGAGGCCATGGTCGGCGACCTGCCCGAGGACGGCGTCACCCTCTGCCCGCACCACGAGGTCGGCGCGGTCCGGCTCGGTGACGACGGCCTGCCGAGGGTGGACGACGAGCCGGCGGCAGCGGTCGCGCTGTGCATGCCCGACCCACAGGTGCGGCGGCTGATCGAGCCGGGGAACCCGGCCTTCCGCCCGACCCGCCGCGCCACCGAGGGCGTGCTGTGGGAGCCGGTCATCGCGCTGGTCGCGGTGTACGCGGAGCGCTGCTGGCCGGAGCTGGACGGCGTCTTCGTCAACGACGACCCGGTCGTCACGTGGATCGCCGACGACGGCCGTCGCCGGGGGGACGACGCGGCGGTGCTGGTGGCGCACGCGGACCCGGTCGCGAGCGCCCGGTACCTGCGCGAGCCCGAGACGATCGCGCCGGCGATGCTCGCGTCGATCCGTCGGGTGCTCGGCGCCACCGCCGACCCGGAGTGGATCGAGGTCAAGCGCTGGACGTACGCCCGCCCGGTGACCGCGTGGCCCGAGCCCTACCACCTCGACCCCGACACTCGGGTGGCGCTGGCCGGGGACGGGTGGCACGCCGGCCCCCGGGTCGAGTGCGCCTGGCTGTCCGGCCGCGACCTCGGCCGGGCGCTGGTCGACCTGGTGCGCGCGGGCTGACCGCGCGCGCCGCTCTCGTACGGGAAGGCTGCGCAGCGCGCCGCTCCGGTAGCCTTCCTGCCCGTCCCGGTCCGCCAGGGGGAGGAGCCCACCCATGCCGGCGATCGTGCTCGTCGGTGCCCAGTGGGGCGACGAGGGCAAGGGCAAGGCGACCGACCTGCTCGGCGGCCGCGTCGACTACGTGGTGCGCTACCAGGGCGGCAACAACGCCGGCCACACCGTCGTCATCGGCGACCAGAAGTTCGCCCTGCACCTGCTCCCCAGCGGCATCCTCACCCCCAGCGTCGTCCCCGTCATCGGCAACGGCGTCGTGGTCGACCCGGCCGTGCTGATGGAGGAGATCGCCGGGCTGGAGGCGCGCGGCGTCGACACGTCCGCGCTGGCGCTCAGCGCCAACGCGCACCTCATCACGCCGTACCACGTGACCCTCGACAAGGTCACCGAGCGCTTCCTGGGCCGCAACAAGATCGGGACGACTGGCCGCGGCATCGGGCCGACGTACGGCGACAAGGTCGCGCGCCTCGGCATCCGGGTCCAGGACCTGTTCGACCCCGGGATCCTCCGGCAGAAGGTCGAAGGCGCCCTGCACAACAAGAACCAGATCCTGGTCAAGGTGTTCAACATCCGGGCGATGGATGTCGACCGCGTCGTGGACGAGCTGCTGGCGTACGCGGACCCGTTGCGGCCGTACGTCCAGGACACCTCGCTGCTGCTCAACCGGGCGCTGGACGAGGGCCGGGTCGTGCTGCTCGAGGGCGGCCAGGGCACGCTCCTCGACGTCGACCACGGGACCTACCCGTTCGTCACGTCCTCGAACCCGACGGCCGGAGGTGCCTGCGCCGGAGCGGGTATCGGCCCGACGAAGGTCACGCGGGTCATCGGGATCCTCAAGGCCTACACGACCCGCGTGGGCTCGGGGCCGTTCCCCACCGAGCTGTTCGACGACGACGGCGAGCGGCTGCGGGAGATCGGCGGGGAGCGCGGCGTCACCACCGGTCGCCCGCGCCGGTGCGGCTGGTTCGACGCGGTCATCGCGCGTTACGCGACTCGTGTCAACGGGTTGACCGACTTCTTCCTCACCAAGCTGGACGTGCTCACCGGGTTCGAGCAGATCCCGGTGTGCGTCGCGTACGACGTCGAAGGAACGATCGTCGACGAGATGCCGGTGACGCAGACCGAGTTCCACCACGCGAAGCCGGTGTACGAGTACCTGCCCGGCTGGTCGGAGGACATCTCGACGGCGAAGACGTTCCAGGACCTGCCGCCGAACGCGCAGGCGTACGTGCGGTTCCTGCAGGACGCCTCGGGTGCGCCGATCAGTGCCATCGGAGTGGGCCAGGACCGCAACGCGACCATCGCGCTGCGTGACCTGATCTCCTGACCTGCGAGTCAGCGGTGTCGACGCCGGGTGGGTGGGTACTGCGGCGGCCCCTGCCCGAGGACCACGCGCGCGTGGCCGCGGTCGTCGACGAGTGGTGGGACGGCCGCCCGATGGCGGCGATGCTGCCGAGGCTGTTCTTCGAGCACTTCGCCGGGACGAGCCTGATCGCGGAGTCGCGGTCTGGTGACCTGCTCGGGTTCCTCGTGGGCTTCACGTCCACCGACGCCCCGGACGAGGGCTACGTGCACTTCGTCGGCGTCGCGCCGTCGGAGCGCGGCAGCGGGCTGGGGCGGCTGCTGCACGACCGGTTCGCGACCGAGATGGCGCTGGGCGGGCGACGCACCGTGCGCTGCGTGACGTCGGTGGTCAACGAGGAGTCGGTGTCGTTCCACGCGGAGATCGGCTTCGGGGTCGACGGGGAGCGGGACGGCCTGGTGCTGATGTCGCGGTCGTCGTCGGCGCTGTGGGAGTCGGTGGCCGTCGCTGATCCGCGCGAGGTGGCGTGGCCGGTCCCGGTGTGGCCGCCTCCGGACGGCTCCGTGCTGCGCGGGCGCTACGTGGAGCTGACGGCGTCCGACCCCGACCGCGACGGCGACGAGCTGTTCGCGGCGCTCGACCACGACGCGGTGTGGGCGCACGTGGCCGGGCGTCCGGCCGACCCGGCCGGGATGCGCGCGCTGATCGAGGGCAAGCGGGCCGACCCGGCCTGGTTCCCCTGGACCGTGCGGCTGCGCGTACCCCTCGGTGACCGGGCAGCCGGCGAGGTCATCGGCACGACCTCGTACCTCGAGGCGGCGCCGGGCGACGCACGGGTGGAGATCGGGTCGACGACCTACGCGCCGGACGTGTGGGGCACGGTCGTCAACCCCGAGTGCAAGCTGCTGCTGATGGCGTGGGCGTTCGAGGTCGGCGGGATGGGTCGGGTGCAACTGAAGACCGACATCCGCAACCACCGGTCGCAGGCGGCGATCCGCCGGCTGGGGGCGCGGTACGAGGGCGTGCTGCGGTGGTACCAGCGCCGCTCGGACGGGACGCTGCGGGACACGGTGCTGTTCTCCGTCGTGGCTGCGGAGTGGCCGGTGGTGCGGGCAGGGCTGGTCGCCCGGGTGGCGGCTTCCCCGGGCGCCGAGGCCTGCGAGCGCCGACCCGCCGACTGACACTGTGTCCGGCGACGGCCGTACGCCCTGACAGGCTGGCGGGGTCGGGGGTGCCGCGCGCTGCCTACGCTGGGCGGCGTCGGCGCGTGGCCCGCGTACGCGGACTGCATGCGCGCGTCGACGACCCGTGTCCGGACCTGCCAGGGAGCCTTCCCATGACCGTCACCCCCGACCCCGCCCAGGGCGCCCGCGTCCTCGAGCTCGACCGCGCGCACGTGTTCCACTCGTGGTCGGCGCAGGGCGCGCTCAACCCGCTGTGCATTGCCGGGGCCGAGGGCAGCACCGTCTGGGACTACGAGGGCAACCGATACCTGGACTTCTCGTCCCAGCTGGTGAACGTCAACATCGGGCACCAGCACCCCAAGGTCGTCGCCGCGATCCAGGAGCAGGCGGCCAAGCTGGCCACCATCGCCCCGCAGCACGCCAACGACGTGCGCGGCGAGGCGGCGCAGCGCATCGCCGACCTGTCCCCGGCGGGCATGAACAAGGTCTTCTTCACCAACGGCGGCGCCGACGCCAACGAGAACGCGGTCCGGATGGCGCGGCTGCACACCGGCCGCCGCAAGGTGATGTCGTTCTACCGCTCGTACCACGGCAACACCGGCGCGGCGATCGTCGCGACCGGTGACCCGCGGCGCTGGCCGAACGAGTTCGCCGAGGACCACGTGCACTTCTTCGGCCCCTACCTGTACCGCACGTCGTTCTGGGCGACGACCGAGGCCGAGGAGTCGGCGCGGGCGCTGCAGCACCTGGAGCAGGTCATCCAGTTCGAGGGCCCGTCGACGATCGCGGCGATCCTGATCGAGACCGTCGTCGGGACCGCGGGCGTGCTGGTGCCGCCGCCGGGATACCTGGCCGGCGTGCGCGAGCTGGCGACGAAGTACGGGATCATGCTGATCCTGGACGAGGTGATGGCCGGGTTCGGCCGCACCGGCGAGTGGTTCGCGTTCGACCACTGGAACGTGGTGCCGGACCTGATCACGTGGGCGAAGGGCTCCAACTCCGGATACGTCCCCGTCGGCGGCGTGGTGATCTCCGACGAGATCGCGGCGACGTTCGACGAGCGGGTGTTCCCGGGCGGCCTCACGTACTCCGGGCACCCGCTGGCGGCGGCGTCGATCGTGGCGTCCATCGACGCGATGCGCGAGGAGCGGATCGTGGAGCACGCCGCGGCGATCGGCGAGGACGTGCTCGGGCCGGGGCTGCGCGACCTGCAGGAGCGGCACCCGGTGATCGGCGAGGTCCGCGGCCTGGGCGTCTTCTGGGCGCTGGACCTGGTGAAGAACCGGGAGACCCGCGAGCCGTTGGCGCCGTACGCCGGCACCTCGCCTGCGATGGTGCAGCTGCAGGCGGAGTCGAAGAAGCGCGGGCTGCTGCCGTTCGCCAACTTCAACCGGATGCACGTGGTGCCGCCGTGCGTGGTCACCGCGGAGGAGGCCAAGGAGGGTCTCGCCATCCTCGACGAGGTCTTCACCCTGGTCGACGCCCACTACGAAGGCTGAGGTCGGGCCGTCCCGCTTGTCACTCTTGGGCACACGATCCGGGTGATGTGACGGCTGGGGCGCGGGTGGCGTCAGCCGGCGGGCGACGCGGGGGCCGCGGATGGCGCGAGGGGCCGCGGATGGCGCGAGGGGCCGCGGGTGACGCGGCCCTCGGGGTGAGCGGCCCCAGGGTGAGCGGTCCACTCAGCGGGGCCCCTGCGGCTGGCCGCCCCACCGGACTCACCCGTCCCACCGTCCGGATCGTGTTCCCGGGCCTGGGCCCGACACGCCGCACCCCAACGGCACACGATCCGCATAGCGGATCGTGTGCCGTTGGGGTGGGGTGTGGTCGCGAACCTACCCCCGGTGCCCGGGGCGTGGCGGGCGGGGGGCGTGGGGGTCCGGGCGAGCGTCGGTAGGGTCGGCGCCGTGAAGGTGCTGGTCATCGGGTCGGGGGCGCGGGAGCACGCGCTGGTGCGGTCGCTGCTCGCCGACGACGACGTGTCCGAGGTCGTCTGCGCGCCCGGCAACGCCGGCATCGCCCGCGACGCCGAGACCGTGCCGGTCGACGCGGCCGACCCCGAGGCGGTCGCTCACCTGGCGACCACCGTCGAGGCCGACCTGGTCGTGATCGGCCCCGAGGTACCCCTCGTTGCTGGCGCCGGGGACGCGGTGCGCGCCCGCGGCATCCCCTGCTTCGGCCCGAGCCGAGCCGCCGCCCAGATCGAGGGCAGCAAGGCCTTCGCCAAGCAGGTCATGGCCGAGGCCGGCGTACCCACCGCGATGTCCCACCTGTGCACCACGCACGACGAGGTCGCCGCGGCGCTGGACCAGTTCGGGCCCCCGTACGTGGTCAAGGACGACGGCCTCGCCGCCGGCAAGGGGGTCGTGGTCACCGACGACCGCGACGCGGCCCTCGCGCACGCCGATGCCTGCCTCGCCCGCGGCGACGGCGCCCAGGTGGTGGTCGAGGAGTACCTGGACGGCCCGGAGGTGTCGCTGTTCGCCGTCACCGACGGGACCACCGTCGTGCCGCTGCAGCCGGCGCAGGACTTCAAGCGCGTCGGCGACGGCGACACTGGCCCCAACACCGGCGGCATGGGCGCCTACTCGCCGCTGCCCTGGGCGCCCGACGGGCTCGTCGACGAGGTCGTCGATCGCGTGCTGCAGCCGACCGTCGACCTGATGCGGCACCGCGGCACGCCGTTCGATGGGCTGTTGTACGCCGGCCTCGCGCTGACGTCCCGCGGCCTGCGGGTGGTCGAGTTCAACGCCCGCTTCGGCGACCCGGAGACGCAGGTGGTGCTGGCCCGGCTCTCCACGCCGCTTGGGCAGTTGCTGCACGCCGCCGCCACGGGAGCGCTGGCCGAGGTGGGTCCGCTGCACTGGCACGACGGGGCCGCGGTCACCGTGGTCATCGCGTCGGAGGGCTACCCGGCGGCGCCCCGTACCGGCGACCCGATCGAGGGGCTGGACGAGGCCGAGGCGATGGACCACGTGTCGGTGCTGCACGCGGGGACCGCTGCGGGCCCGGACGGTGCGGTGCTGTCCGCCGGCGGCCGCGTGCTGTCGGTCACTGCGGTCGGCGACGATCTGGCCCAGGCCCGGGAGCGTGCGTACGAGGCGGTCCGGCTGATCCACCTGCCCGGCTCGCACCACCGCACCGACATTGCCGCCGCGGCCGCCGCCGGGACGGCGGGCACCCCGTGAGCCGCGCTTCGGTCCCCGATGTCCTGGCGGCGAGGTACGCCTCCCCGGCGATGACGGCGATCTGGTCCCCGGAGCACAAGGTGGTGCTGGAGCGCCGGCTGTGGTTGGCCGTGCTGCGCGCCCAGCGCGACCTCCGCGTCGACGTTCCGGACGAGGCGATCGCGGCGTACGAGGAGCACGTCGACGATGTCGACCTCGACTCCATCGCCGCCCGCGAGCGGGTGACGCGGCACGACGTCAAGGCACGGATCGAGGAGTTCAACGCCCTCGCCGGCCACGAGCACGTGCACAAGGGCATGACCTCGCGCGACCTGACGGAGAACGTCGAGCAGCTCCAGGTCCGCTCCGCCCTGGAGCTCGTACGCGACAAGACGGTCGCCACGCTGGCCCGGCTGGCGCAACTCGCGACGACGTACGCCGACCAGCCGCTGACCGGCCGGTCGCACAACGTGGCCGCTCAGACGACCACGCTGGGCAAGCGGTTCGCGTCCGCGGCCGACGAGCTGCTCGTCGCCTACGAGCGCCTCGACGACCTGATCGCCCGCTACCCGTTGCGCGGCATCAAGGGACCGGTCGGCACCGCGCAGGACATGCTCGACCTGCTGGACGGTGACACCGAGCGACTCGCGACGCTGGAGTCCCGGGTCGCGGAGCACCTCGGCTTCGAGCGCGTCCTCACCAGCGTCGGCCAGGTCTACCCGCGCTCGCTCGACCACGACGTGCTGTCCGCACTCGTCCAGGTCGCGGCCGGACCGTCCAGCCTGGCCACCACGATCCGGCTCATGGCCGGCAACGAGCTGGTGACCGAGGGGTTCAAGCCCGGCCAGGTCGGCTCGTCCGCCATGCCGCACAAGATGAACACCCGGTCCTGCGAGCGGGTCAACGGGTTCGCGGTCATCCTGCGCGGCTACGCGTCGATGACCGCGGAACTCGCTGGGGCGCAGTGGAACGAGGGCGACGTCTTCTGCTCCGTCGTGCGCCGCGTCGCGCTCCCGGACGCCTTCTTCGCGATCGACGGGCTGTTCGAGACCTTCCTGACGGTGCTGGACGAGTTCGGTGCGTTCCCCGCGGTCATCGAGCGGGAGCTCGAGCGTTACCTGCCGTTCCTCGCAACGACCAAGGTGCTGATGGCCGCGGTGCGTCGGGGGGTCGGGCGGGAGACCGCGCACGAGGCCATCAAGGAGCACGCGGTCGCCGTCGCGCTGCAGATGCGCGAGGAGGGACTCGCGGACAACGACCTGTTCGACCGGCTGGTGTCCGACCCGCGTCTCGGCCTGGACCGCGCGACGCTCGATTCCCTTGTGGCAGAGCCGATCGAGTTCACCGGAGCCGCACGGGACCAGGTGGCCGCGATCGCCCGCCGCGTCTCCGACATCGCCGCGCAGCACCCGCGCGCCGCCGCCTACACCCCCGGGGACATCCTGTGAGCAGCAGCGACCGCACCGCCGGCCCCGCTCCCTCGTACGACCTACCGAACGAGTACGAGCACGTCTACGCCGGCAAGGTGCGCGACCTCTACGGCACCCCCGAGGGCCGGCTGCTGTTCGTCGCGAGCGACCGGATCTCCGCGTACGACTGGGTGCTGCCGACGGTCATCCCCGACAAGGGTCGCATCCTGACGGCGCTGTCGCTGTGGTGGTTCGAGCGGCTGGAGGACCTCGTACCGAACCACGTGCTGTCCACCCAGGTGCCCGACGCGGTTGCGGGGCGGGCGATGCTCTGCGAGCCGCTGGACATGTTCCCCGTGGAGTGCGTTGCCCGCGGCTACCTCGCGGGCTCGGGGCTCACCGACTACGTCGCCAGCGGATCCGTCTGCGGCGTGGGTCTTCCGCCGGGCCTCAAGGACGGCTCGCGGCTGCCCAAGCCCATCTTCACCCCGGCGACGAAGGCCGCCCTCGGTGACCACGACGAGAACGTGACGTACGACGACGTCGTCATCACCATCGGGCAGGAGGAGGCGCAGGAGCTGCGCCGCATCACCCTTGCGGTCTACCGGCGCGCGGAGGAGACCGCGCAGCAGCGTGGGCTGATCCTCGCCGACACCAAGCTGGAGTTCGGCGTCGGCCTGGCCGGACGGCACGCGGGGCGGATCGTGCTGGCCGACGAGGTGCTCACGCCCGACTCCTCGCGCTACTGGCCGCTCGACGCCTGGGAGCCGGGGCACGCGCAGCCGTCGTTCGACAAGCAGTACGTCCGCGACTGGCTGACGTCGGCCGAGTCCGGGTGGTCCCGCGACTCCGGTGAGCCGCCGCCCGCGCTGCCGGAGGACGTGGTCGAGCGGACCCGTGCGAAGTACGTGGAGGCGTACGAACGGCTGACCGGGGAGGCGTTCGCCTGATGACCACTTGGCTGCTCACCGGCGGCGCCGGCTACATCGGGGCGCACGTGCTGCGCGCGCTGCGAGACTCCGGGCGCGACGTCGTGGTGCTGGACGACCTGTCGAGCGGCGTCGCGGCGAAGGTGCCGGAGGGCGCGCCCCTGATCCAGGCGTCGGTGCTGGACCGGGCGGCCGTGGCTGGTGCGCTGTCCGACTACGACGTGACCGGAGTGGTCCACCTCGCGGCGCGCAAGGCGGTGGGGGAGTCGGTCGAGCGGCCGCTGTACTACTACCGGGAGAACGTCGACGGGGTCCTTTCGCTGCTGGAGGCGATGGCCGAGACGGGGGCGCGGTCGCTGGTGTTCTCGTCGTCCGCCGCGGTGTACGGGCAGCCCGACGTGGACCTGGTCCGCGAGGACTCCCCGACCGTGCCGGAGTCGCCGTACGGGGAGACCAAGTTGATCGGGGAGTGGGCGGTGCGCGACGCCGCCCGGGTGCTCGGGCTGTCGTGGACGTCGCTGCGGTACTTCAACGTCGCCGGCGCCGGGGCGGACGACCTGGGCGACACCGCGGTGTTCAACCTGATCCCGATGGTGTTCCGCGCGCTGTCTGAGGGGCGGCGTCCGCAGGTGTTCGGCGACGACTACCCGACGCCGGACGGGTCCTGCATCCGCGACTACATCCACGTGGTGGACCTGGCGTCGGCGCACGTGGCCGCGGCCGCGCAGTGCGAGGCCGGCGGGGCGGCCGAGGTCTACAACGTGGGCCGCGGCGAGGGGTCCTCGGTGTTCGAGGTGATGGACATGGTGTCCCGGGTCATCGGGCACGACGTGGCCGCCGAGGTCGCGCCCCGGCGGCCCGGTGACCCGGCCCGGCTGGTGGCCTCGGCGGACCGGATCCGCGAGCGGCTCGGGTGGAGCGCCACCCGGGGGCTGGAGGACATGGTGGCCTCGGCCTGGTCCGCCCGGCAGGCCGGCCACGGGGAGTAGCCACGGGTGGCCGGACCGGCCCCGCCAGCCCGATCTCGCATGAGTGTGACGTTGTGCTGAGACACGCCGGCGTGTCTCGGCGCAACGTCACCACGGCGGTGGCACGAGTGACGGGTGGTGCGAGGCGGGGGTGCCGTACGCCGCGAGCGAGTCCGGGCGGGAGTGACAGCGGCCGGGCCGGGTGCAGCACGGGCCGGGCGGGTGCGGCGGGGGCAGGTCCGGCGCCCCCGACTACGCTGGCGGCCATAGGAACCAGGCCTGGACCCACCACACCCGCAGGAGCGTCCCCGTGGCCCGCGTCGTCGTCGACGTCATGCTCAAGCCGGAGATCCTCGACCCGCAGGGCCGCGCCGTGCAGGGTGCGCTGACCCGCCTCGGACTGGAGGGGGTGACCCACGTCCGCCAGGGCAAGCGCTTCGAGATCGACCTCGACGGCGACCTCGACCTGGAGCGGATCAACGAGGTCCACCGCCTGGCTGAGCAACTGCTGTCCAACCCGGTGATCGAGGACTACGAGCTGCACGTGGTCGACGAGGGCGGGGTCCAGCAGTGACCGACGGCGCCCCGACCGCGGCCGGCGCCCGCATCGGCGTCGTCACGTTCCCCGGCTCGCTGGACGACCGCGATGCAGCCCGCGCGGTTCGGCTCGCCGGCGGGACCCCCGTACCCCTGTGGCACGGCGACGACGACCTGTCCGGTGTCGACGCCGTCGTACTGCCCGGCGGGTTCTCGTACGGCGACTACCTGCGCTGCGGTGCCATCGCCCGCTTCGCCCCGATCATGGGCCCGCTGGTGGCCCGCGCCGAGCAGGGGCTGCCGTTGCTGGGCATCTGCAACGGGTTCCAGATCCTGTGCGAGACCCATCTCATCCCGGGTGCGCTGACCCGCAACGACTCCCTGCACTTCGTCTGCCGGGATCAGAGGCTGCGGATCGAGTCCACGGACAGCGCCTGGACCAACGGGTACGAGCCCGGCGAGGAGATCGTGATCCCGCTGAAGAACGGCGAGGGCGGCTACGTCGCTGACGAGCGAACCCTCGACGAGCTCGAGGGCGAGGGTCGCGTCATCGCCCGCTACCTCGAGGTCAACCCCAATGGCAGCTACCGCGACATCGCCGGGATCCGCAACCCGCGTGGCAACGTGGTCGGACTGATGCCCCACCCCGAGCACGCGGTCGAGCCGCTCACGGGGCCGACGACCGACGGGCTGCGCTTCTTCACCTCCGTCCTCTCCGCGCTGGTGGCGTCATGACGCGCCCCGTCGACTCGGTCGACCACGCCGAGGAGCAGCCCGACACCGATCAGCCGTACGCGGAGCTCGGGCTCAAACCCGATGAGTACCAGCGGATCCGCGACATCCTGGGCCGTCGCCCCACCAGCAGCGAGCTGGCGATGTACTCGGTCATGTGGAGCGAGCACTGCTCGTATAAGTCCAGCAAGGTGCACCTGCGGCAGTTCGGCGACAAGAAGCCGGAGACGGACGCGCTACTCGTCGGCATCGGCGAGAACGCCGGCGTCGTGGACATCGGCGACGGATGGGCTGTGACGTTCAAGGTCGAGAGTCACAACCACCCGTCGTACGTGGAGCCCTACCAGGGCGCGGCCACCGGCATCGGCGGGATCGTGCGCGACATCCTGTCGATGGGTGCCCGACCGATCGCGGTGATGGACCCGCTGCGGTTCGGTGCGCCGGACAACCCCGACACGAAGCGCGTGCTTCCGGGCGTTGTCGCCGGGATCGGCGGCTACGGGAACTGCCTGGGGCTGCCCAACATTGGCGGCGAGGTGGTCTTCGACCCGTCGTACGCGGGCAACCCGCTGGTCAACGCGCTGTGCGTCGGCGCGATGCGCCACGAGGACATCCATCTGGCCTCGGCGCGCGGCGTCGGCAACCTGGTCGTGCTGTACGGCGCCCGCACCGGCGGCGACGGGATCGGCGGCGTCAGCGTGCTGGCGTCGGAGACCTTCGACGAGGGCGGTCCCGCCAAGCGGCCCAGCGTCCAGGTGGGCGACCCGTTCATGGAGAAGCTGCTCATCGAGTGCACGCTCGAGGTGCTGCACGCCGGGCTGGTCGAGGGCATCCAGGACCTCGGTGGCGCTGGAATCTCCTGCGCCACCAGCGAACTCGCCTCCAATGGCGAGGGCGGCATGCACGTCTGGCTGGACCGGGTCCCGCTGCGCGACTCCACGCTCACTCCCGAGGAGATCCTCATGAGTGAGTCGCAGGAGCGCATGTGCGCGATCGTGACGCCGGAGCACATCGACGACTTCATGGCGATCTGCCGGCGCTGGGACGTCGAGGCCGTCGTCATCGGCGAGGTCAACGACTCCGGCCGGCTCACCATCGACTGGCACGGCGAGCGGATCGTGGACGCCCCGCCGCGCACCGTCGCGCACGAGGGCCCGGTCTACCAGCGCCCGATGCAGCGCCCGGCCTACCTCGACGCGCTCCAGGCGGACGGCCCGGCTGGTCTGGCGCGCCCCAGCGCGCCGGACGAGCTGCGCGCCACCCTGCTCCGGATGGTTGCGTCGCCCAACCTCGCGTCGAAGGCCTGGGTCACCCAGCAGTACGACCGCTACGTGCTCGGCAACACCGTGCTGGCCCAGCCCGAGGACGCCGGCATGGTCCGCGTCGACGAGGAGTCTGGCCGCGGCGTCGCCATCAGCACGGACTGCAATGGCCGGATGGCCAAGCTGGACCCGTACGAGGGCGCGCGACTCGCGCTGGCGGAGGCCTACCGCAACGTCGCCGCCAGCGGCGCGGTTCCGCTGGCGGTCACCAACTGCCTGAACTTCGGGTCCCCGGAGGACCCGGAGGTGATGTGGCAGTTCGCGGAGGCCGTCCGCGGGCTGGCCGACGCGTGCCTCGAGCTGGGCGTACCCGTGACCGGCGGGAACGTGTCCTTCTACAACCAGACCGGCGACACGGCGATCCACCCGACCCCGGTCGTCGGGGTGCTGGGCGTCATCGACGACGTGGACCGGCGCACCCCGATGTCCTGGGGTCCGGACGGCGAGCTCATCTACCTGCTCGGCACCACCGGCGATGACCTCGCGGGCTGCGAGTGGGCGCACGAGGTGCACGGTCACCTCGGCGGCCGGCCCCCGACGGTGGACCTGGACCGGGAGCGCGTGCTGGCCGAGATCCTCGTCGCGGGCTCCCGCGACGGGATGCTGACGGCGGCGCACGACGTGGCCGACGGCGGTGTGGCGCAGGCGATCGTGGAGATGGCGCTGCGATCCGGCGTGGGTGCGCGGATGTGGGTGCCGGACGGGCTGGACCCGTTCGTGTTCCTGTTCTCCGAGTCCCCGACCCGTGCGGTGGTCGTGGTGCCGAGGTCGGAGGAACTCCGGTTCACCGAGATGTGCGCGGCCCGGCAGATGCCGGCGGCGCGGATCGGCGTCGTGGACTCCGGGCTCGGCGAGGACGCCGGCCACGCTCCGGGGACTCAGGTGCTCGCGCTCAACGACCTCTTCACGGTCACGCTCGACGAGCTGCGCGAGGCGCACAACCGCACCCTCCCCGCCCTCTTCGCCTGAGCCGCGGGCTGCGACGGCGACCGCCGGCCGTCGCCCCGGCCCCCTCCACCGACGCGGCACCGTCTTCGCGAGCGCTCAGTTGTTGTCGTTCCCGCGCGCGAGAAACGACAACAACTGAGCACTCGGCGATGTGGGTGGGTCCGAGGAGCGGCGTCCGTGCGCCTGGCCGGGAAGTAGCGTGCGTGCGTGCCGGAGGAGGGTGTGCGTCACTCCAGGAAGAAGGTGGGGACGACGGAGCCGGCGCCGGAGGTGACGTTGGTGATGCCGCTCTCGCTGAGCCGGACGAAGTAGCCCACGATCCGGCCGTCGGCCACGATCGGGTTGTGGTCGTCGTGGTACGTCCGCGGCGCGAACCCCGGGGCCAGCTCCGGGAACTCGTCGGTCGTGAGGTCGATCTTCGCCTGCACGATCCAGGTCCCGGAGCCCATCGCCGTCTCGACCGCGGCCCGCCACTGCTCCGGGGACTGCTCCCAACCCAGCGTCACCCCGGCGCCGCCGAAGCCGTCGGACGGCTTGAGCACCAACGAATCCCGGGCGCCCGCGACGTAGTCCAGCAGCCGCACTCGCGACCCCGCCGGGTCGGTCGTCGACACGTCCTCCATCAGCCGGCTCCACGGCAGGTGCGCCATCGCCAACGACCGCGCCTCCGCCGGCACGTCCAGGTCCACCGCCGGGTCGGTCACCAGCGCGAACAGCGACTTGTGCCCGAACAGCCCGGATCGGTACGAGGTGATCAGGCAGACGTCGCCCGCGCGGGCCGCGGCGTTGAGCGCGTCCAGCCGCGATCCGAGCGCCTGCAGCATGGTGGTGAAGAACACCCGCACCACCAGGTCCACCCGCGCGCCGTCGAGCGTGAGACCCGACGAGGGTGCGTACGACAGCGCACCCGGGTCGGCCACCCGCACCGACAGCCCCTCGGCCGCGGCGACGTCGAGCATGTACGCCAGCGACTGCGCGAGGAAGTCCCGCAGCTCGTCGGGCACCGCGAAGACGACGGCCGGCTCGCCGGTCCCGCCGAACCCGGCCCACGTGGACCGCACCCCGGCCACCACCTCGGCCCCCACCTGCGGGATGCGCACGGGGAACCGGGACGCGAGCCGCTCGTACGGCGACCACGTCCGCATCACCGACGCCGAGCCGTCCGTCGGCAGGACGCCGCCGGGCAGCCCGCCGTTGAACTCCATGACCCGCAGCCCGTCCGGCGACCGCACGCCGTCGAACCGGCCGACGCTGATCTCCTGCGGGTATCCCGACGGCATCCGGAACAGGTCGGCGTACGGCGAGTCCTCCAGCCACTCGCCCAGGTAGCGCCGGCTCAACCCGGCGTCCGACAGCACCAGCCCACCGGCCGCGACCAGGCAGGCCCCGGCGGCGGAGACCACGGCCTGGTCCTTCGCGCACTCCTCCGCCGAGAGGATCCGCGGGCGGGCGACGCGCACGGACAGCACGCCCTCGTGCACCAGCCGGGCGTCGGTGAGCTGCTGCACGGCCTCCGCGACCCAGGTCTCCTGGTCCGACACCTCCGCCAGTGCGTTGTCCCAGAGCGCGATGGCCTCGCGGTCGGGTCGGGTGGTCTCGCTCGGGCTCACGGCACTCCTCCGGGCTCGCTGCGGGGCTGGGCATCGTCGGATTCGGGCAGTTCCTCGACCGCGTCCTCGAGAACCTCGTCCTCGAGCACCTCGTCCGCAGGCACCGACGGCGCGCCCGGGGCGGCGACGGCCACCAGCACGGTGACCAGGGCCAGCACGACGGCCGCACCGATCAGCGCCAGCTGGAAGCCGGACATGAAGGAGTCGCGGGCGGCGGACACCAGGGCCTCGCCCGTGGACCCCCCGACCTCCTGCGACACCCGGATCGCACCGCCGAGGCTGTTGTCGGCCAGGTCCGCCTGCGACGACGACAGCCCGTCCAGCGACGGCGCCAGCGAGGTGGCGTACCGAGCGGCCATCACGGTGCCGAAGGCCGCGACGCCGAACGCCAGGCCGAACCGCATCGCGACGCTGTTGATCGCCGAGCCGATCGTGCGCCGGCTCTCCGGGTACGAGTCGACCGCCAGGTGCGTCATCAACGCGGGCGCGACGCCCATGCAGCCCACCAGGACCAGGCCGACCACGAGCACGACGTACATCGGGTCCAGCGAGCTGGTGCTCACCAGCAGCAGGCCGATAGTCGCGGCACCCAGGCCCAGTGCGGCCACGAGGCGGGAGCCGAGCCGGCGCGCGGTCAGACCCGCGGTCGCGGACACCACGATCCACGCGCCCAGGGCCGGCAGCAGGAAAGCCCCGGCGGCGAACGGGCTGAAGCCCAGCGCCAGCTGCACGTACTGCGTGTTGGCGAACATGATCCCGCCGAGCACGAACTGGACCAGCAGGATCGTCAGCGTCGGCACCCAGAACGCGCGGGTGCGCACCGACGCCCACACAAAGATCGGGTTGGGGCAGCGTCGCTCCCACCACACCAGCGCGACGACGGCCAGCACGCCGATCCCCGCCGACACCGCCGCGACGACGTCCTGGTCGTCGCTCCCCGCTGAGGCGGTGACCGCCCCGTACAGCAGGCCGACCGCCGCGACCGCCATCAGCGTCGCGCCCCAGACATCCATCGGCTCCCGGGTGGCGGACGGCAGCGGCGTGTCCTTCGGGATGTAGAAGTGGGCCAGCAGCACCGACGCCAGCAGCAGCGGCGTGACGGACAGGAAGGCCGAGCCCCACCAGAAGTACGTGAGCAGCAGTCCGGCGACCGCGGGCCCCAGCAGCGACCCCACGGCCTGCATCGCGCTGATGATCCCGACCGCCGTCCGCCGCGACGCCTCGGGCACCACGTGGAACGCCAATGCCAGCGCGGCGGGCATGGTCAGCGCCGAGCCGACGCCGGTCAGGCCGCGCAGGATGATCAGCTGGACGATCGACGTCGACAGGGCCGACAGGACCGCGGCGACCAGGAACACCACGATCCCGATCTGCAGGAGCCGCTTGCGGCCGAACCGGTCACCCCATGAACCGGCGAACAGGATCAACGCGGCGCTGGCCAGCGCGGTGATGTTGACGACCCACACCAACTGGGACGCAGTGGCCTGCAGGTCGGTGGACAGAGTGGGCAGCGCGACGCTGGCGACCGTCATGTTCATCGCGACGGCGAGGTACGTCAGGGCCAGCGGCCAGAACGCCAGCGGGAGCCCTCGCTTCCCGGCCGCCGACGGGGGCGCGGCGGAGGGCTGCGGCATGCCTCCGATGCTAGGCCGCGACCGACCTCGCCGAAGGGGTTCTGCCGGGCGGGACGGCCGGGTACGGTCGGGCGGCATGACGGACGTCGACACCTCCATCCACACCACGCCCGCCGACCTCGGTGACATCGCCGCGTTCGCCGACGGGACCGTGGTCACCGACTGGTTCCTCGCCGCGGTCCGCGAGAACCCCGACGCCCCCGCGCTGCGGGCGAAGTCCGGCGACGACTGGGTCGAGACGACCTGGGCGGAGTACGCCGACCAGGCGACCCGCGTCGCGGGAGCGCTGAAGGCCCTCGGCGTCGGCGTCGGCGATCGGGTGCTGCTCATGCTGCGCAACCGGCCGGAGTTCCACGTGTGCGACGTCGCGTCGATGCTGCTGCGGGCGACGCCTGTGAGCATCTACAACTCGTCGGCACCGGAGCAGATCGAGTACCTCGCCCGGCACTGCCAGGCCAAGGTGGCGATCGTCGACGGGCCGGACTTCCTGGCCCGGCTGCTGGAGGTGCGCGAGTCGCTACCGGACCTGTCCGCGGTGGTGACCATCGACCAGGGGGACACCGGCCGGCCCGACGGGGTGCTCGGCTGGAACGACCTGCTGGACGGCGACCCGGTCGACCTCGAGGCGAGCGTCGAGGCGCAGGAGCCGACCGACCTGATCACGATCATCTACACATCCGGCACGACGGGTAACCCCAAGGGCGTCATGCTCGACCACGCCAATGTCGCGTGGGAGGTGGCCGGCTACGCGGACCTGGTCGCCCAGGGGCGCGCGATGCTCCAGGGCTTCGAGGACCAGCCGCACGTGGACCTGCCGATGGTGGGCTCCTACCCCGTGGGCATGCGTTACGTGTCGTACCTGCCCATGGCGCACATCGCGGAGCGGATGGTGACCCACTACGGGACGCTGTTCCTGCGCGGCACCGTGACCACCTGCCCGGACCAGCTGCGGCTGGCGGAGTACCTCGTCGGCACCCGGCCGAACGTGCTGTTCGGGCCGCCCCGGGTGTGGGAGAAGCTGCGCAGCGGCATCCTCGCCGCGGTCAAGGCCGCGGGGCCGGAGAAGGAGGCCGGCTTCGGGATGGCGCTGCAGGTCGGCGAGAAGTACGACGAGCTGCAGCGCGCGGGGGCCGAGATCCCGGAGGAGCTGCAGCAGCAGCACGACTTCCTCGCGCCGATCGCGTACGACCCGCTGCTGCAGCGGGTTGGACTGGACCAGGCGATCATCTGCTTCTCCGGCGCGGCGCCGCTTCCCAAGGAGGTGGCGGTCTTCTTCCGCTCGCTCGGGGTCAACTTCTCCGAGGTGTACGGCATGAGCGAGAACACCGGCGGGATGACGTGGTCGCCGTTCTCCGCGGTGCCCGGCACGGTCGGGAAGCCGTGGCCTGGCACCGAGATCCGGCTCGGCGACGACGGCGAGGTGCTCGCCCGCGGCGGCATCGTGTCCCGCGGTTACCTCAACGACCCCGAGCGCACCGCGGAGACGTTCGACGACGAGGGCTGGCTGCACACCGGCGACATCGGCGTGTGGACCGACGACGGCGACCTGCGCATCGTCGACCGCAAGAAGGAGCTGATCATCACCGCCGGTGGCAAGAACATCTCGCCGGCGAACCTCGAGGCCCGGCTGAAGATGATCCCGCTGGTCGGGCAGGCCGCGGTCATCGGCGACGGGCGGAAGTTCCTGTCCGCGCTGCTGGTCCTCGACCCGGACGCGGCCCCTGTCTGGGCGGCGGGCCAGGAGGTCGCGTTCACGTCGCTTGCGGATCTCGCGGCCGACGAGCGGGTGCTCGCGGCGGTGCAGGCCGGCGTTGACGAGGTCAACCAGCATTTCGCCAGCGTCGAGCAGATCAAGAAGTTCGTGCTCGTGGGCGACGAGTGGGTGCCCGACTCCGAGCAGCTGACCGCGACGATGAAGCTGAAGCGGCGTGGCGTCAACAAGGTCTACGCCGAGCTGATCGAGTCGATGTACGCCGACGACTGACGTCGTCCGGGTGCCCGCCGGGTCGCGCGGACCTCGCGGGCACCCGCGCGTTCAGCGTGGGCGCGACCTCACAGCGGCAGCGTCGCGGTGACGAGCGTGCCGAGGTCGCGGACCGACACCACGTCGAGGGTCCCGCCGGCGTCGGTCACCGTGTCTCGCAGCAGTTTCTGGCCCAACCCGCCGGTGTTGGCGGCGGCGGAGTCGAAGCCGACCCCGTCGTCGCGGACCTGCACGACCAGCCACTCGTCGTCCTGGGTCAGGCGGACGTCCACGTTGTGCGCCTGCGCGTGCTTCACCACGTTGCGCAGCGACTCGCGCACCACCCGGAACGCCAGCCGCGCGGTCACCGCTGACGGCGTGAGCGGCTCGTCGATGTCCAGGCTGACCCGGGTGTCGCCGTACGCGTCCTGGCCCACCAGCTCCTCGATGGCGTGCGCGAGGCCGAGGCTCTCCAGGTCGGGCGGGTAGATGTCCGTCATCAGCGTGCGCAGCGACGCCACATCCTGCTGCACCGTCCCGCTGGCCCGCAGCAGCGAGGTGCTGACCTCGTCCTCGGGGACGCGGCGGGACAGTGAGGCCAGGGCGTAGCTGACCCCGGCGAGGTCCTGGATCACTCCGTCGTGCAGGTCCTGCGCGATGCGGCGGCGCTCCAGGTCGGACGACTCCACCGCGTGGCGCAGCAGCAGCTCGCGGTCGCGCTGCTGCTGGTCGATGCGCCGGGCCATCGAGATAGCCAGCGGCAGCATCACCAGGGCCAGCACGGCGAGCGCGCCCAGCATGATCGGCAGCAGCCACGAGATGAGAGAGCCGTACTTCGCGGCCAGCGGCGCGGTCGGGAGGTAGGCCTCGAAGATGAGGGCCCGCCCGGAGCTGTCGTTGAACCCGGTGTAGACCTCGACCAGCTCGCGGTCCCCGCGCTCTCCCACGTTCTCGTCCCGCTGCAGGTCGGACAGTCGGGCGACGGAGCCCATCGTCCGGAACAGGGCGTAGTCCTCGGGCATCATCGGGAAGGTGTGACCGACGATGGCCGGCTCGTCCGCCCACAGCACCCGGCCGGACCCGTCGCCGGCGTCGGCCCACACCTTGACGTAGAGGATCGAGCCGTCACGCTTGCGCGCCTGCAGCGCCTGGCCGAACTCGGCCCTGGCCGACTCCACGCCGGCATGGAAGGCGGGGGTGGACAACGGGGCGACGATCTGGGTCGCGACCGCCTCCGCCGCGACCTCGGCGTCCTCGAGGGCCTGCTGCCGGGCCAGGAACGTGCTGAGGAACGCTGCGATCACGGAGACGAACACCAGCGCACCCAGGCTCCACGCGACGTACAGCACGACGGCGCGGCGGACGAACCCGGCTCGGGGGCGGCTGGGGTCCGCGGTCGGAGGTGTGGGCTCCTCCGCGGCCACCGGATCGTGATCCCGCACGGTGTCAGACATGGCGGTAGCCCTCACTCAGCAGTCCGATCCGCGAGGCGCGGACGACGGCCTCCAGTTGGGAGTGCACGCCCAGCTTGGCGAGCACGGCCTTGATGTAGCCGCGGCAGGTGTTGAGCGAGATGCCCAGCTCTCGGGCCACCGCGCGCGGGTCCTTGCCCTCCGCGAGCAGTCGCAGCACTGCGAGTTCGCGCGGGGTGAGTCCGGCGTCCGGCGGGGACACGCGGCCGGGCTCGTCCGACTGGGCGCGGAAGTGGGCGACGACGGACGACGGCAGGACCAGGTGGCCCCGACGAGCGGTGCGGACCGCGGTGAGCACCTCGTCCAGGGCCCCGTCCTTGGCCAGGAACCCGCTGGCGCCGGCGGCACCCGCCCGCGCCATCTCGGTGGGGTTGGGGTGCGCGGTGAGGACCAGGACGCGAATCCCGGGGTCCTCGCGCAGGATCTGCGCGGTGGCGTCGATGCCGTCGCCGTCCGGCAGTTGAAGGTCCATGAGCACGACGTCGGGGCGCTCGCGCCGGACCGCCAGGCGCCCTTCGGCCACGGACTGGGCGTGAGCGACGCAGGTGAGGTCCGACTCGGCCTCGAGCGCCAGCGAGAGGAGTTCGGCGAACGTGCGGTGGTCGTCCACGACCACGATCCGGATGGTTGCCTCCGGGGCTGCGGTGCGCGCAGGCGTAGCGTCCATCGGCAACCCCTCCTCTCGCCGAGGTGTTGACGGTAGGCGCTCTTTCAGCGTGGGCCAAGTTCTCGAGCGGAATGCGACCTGAACGGACGAGCGCGATCGACGGAATCTCACGGGCCATCACGCCTCGACTACGCGTAGTAGTCAGCCTCCCTCATTTTGGGGGTGGCGCTGCCGTGGATTGGGTCCCAGATGGGGGATCCCCTCGCGAACTGCTCCGCTTACCGTCGCGGAGGTCGCTACTGCGCGTAGCGGCGCGCGGTGACCGCTGCTGGAGGGGTAAGCGGGTCGCGTGAGGGGCTAGGTGGAGAACTCATGGAACTCATCCGAACGTCCCGCGCCACCCGGCGCGGCCGACGGCGGACGCTGGCCGCAGGCACAGCGCTCGCCGTCGGTATCGGCATGCTCGCCGGAACGACGGCGCTGACTGCCCCCGCGGCGCAGGGGGCCGGCGTCGGCGCCGGCCTGCTGGTCACGGAATCCGACGTGCAGTTCATCCTCGAGCAGATCCAGATCGCCGAGGCGCACGCGACCAAGGCTGGACCGGGCCTCGGCCAGGTCATCGCCCCCACGGCGCAGGACGACTGCACCGTCCTCCCCTGCGTGACCGACAAGACCCTGCCGCACGGTCTGCGGATGGTCGACGGGCGCGGCAACAACCTCTTCCAGAACGCACCGGTGCGTCCGGCGATGGAAGCGGCCGCCGCCGAGGACGTCGGTGCCGCCGACCGCCCGTTCCCCCGGCTCGTGGGACCCAACGGTCAGGTCGCGCCCGACAACTGGCGGACGACCGACCCGGGGACGGTCCCGCTGCCCGGTGGGCTCACCTACGCCAACGGCGGTGGAGCCACCACATACCAGGACCGTGGTCCCGGCAGCGTCCAGGACAACCAGATCCGGATGATCAGTAACCTGATCGCCGACCAGTCCGAGGACAACCCGGCGGCCGTGGCGGCCGCCGGCGGACTGGGGGCTCCGCGGGATGGCTCGACGACGCCGCCCACCATGTTCATCCCCAATGTCCCGCCGGGCGGCGTGGTCGCTGGCCTGCCGGCGCCCCAGCCGACCAGCGGGATGTTCACGCTGTTCGGGCAGTTCTTCGACCACGGTCTCGACCTGGTCGCCAAGAACGGGACCGAGTTCGTGGTCATGCCGCTTCCCGACGACGACCCGCTCGCGCCCGGCAGCTTCATGGTCCTGAACCGGACCGTCCTCGACGGCAACCTCGGCGTCAACTCGACGACGCCGTGGATCGACCAGAACCAGACCTACGGCTCGCACGGGTCCAAGCAGGTGTTCCTCCGCGAGTACGTCGACGAGGACAACAACCCCGCGACGCCCAACGCCAGCGGGCCGCTCGACACCGGGCGCCTGGTCGACTCGTCCGACGGGCTGGGCTACATCGCCAACTGGGGCGAGGTGAAGCAGCAGGCGGCCAACGTGCTGGGCATCAACCTCGTCGACAGCGACGTGTCCGCAGTGCCGCTGCTGCTGACCGACGAGTACGGCAACTTCCTGCCGGGCCCGAACGGCTTCCCGCAGATGGTGACGACGGCCTCCGGGGACGGCGGCGCCACCTACGGAGTCCTCGAGGGCAACCCGGCGTCGCCGATCTCGACGGCCACCGCGGTCCGGACGGGTCACACGTTCCTGGACGACATCGCCCACAACGCCGTCCCCACGCTCTCGGGCGGCGTCCTCAACCCCGACACCGACACTGTCGTGAACGGGACCGGCCCGCTGACGACCTGCGCAATCCCGGGCTGCTACGACGATGAGATGCTCGCCCAGCACTTCGTCACCGGTGACGGGCGGGGCAACGAGAATCTCGGCCTGACCGCGATCCACACGATGTTCCACAAGGAGCACAACCGGCTCCGCGACGACATCAACGGCATCGTGCAGGCGAGCCCGACCCTGCTGGCCGGGTTCACGGCTGCTGGGTGGACCTACGAGCAGCGGCTGTTCCAGGCGGCGCGCTTCGTGACGGAGAACGAGTACCAGCACGCGGTGTTCGAGGAGTTCGCCCGCACGCTGTCGCCCGCGATCCGTCCGTTCGCGGCGTACGACCCGCTTCTGCCCGCGGACATCTCGGCCGAGTTCGCCCACGCCGTCTACCGGTTCGGGCACTCCATGCTGCGCGAGGACGTCGCACGCACGCGTCCCGATGGCACCGACGAGAGCCTGCCGCTGTTCGACGCCTTCCTGAATCCGCCGTCGTTCCGCTCCGGCTTCGCTGACGCGTCGGCGTCCGCGGGCGCGGTCGCGCGCGGCATGAACCTGCAGCGCAGCAGCGAGATCGACGAGTTCGTGACCGGCGCGCTGCGCAACTCGCTGCTGGGCCTCCCGCTCGACCTGCCCGCGCTGAACCTGGCGCGCGGCCGGGACACCGGGACGCCCTCGCTGAACCAGGTCCGCGCCGCCTACGGGCTCGTGCCCTACGCGAGCTGGACCGAGTTCGGCAACGGCCTGCGGCACGCGGAGTCGCTGCAGAACTTCATCGCGGCGTACGCGCCCGATGACCTGCTCTCGGGCACAGTCGTTGCCCCAAACCCGCCGCTCAACCTCAACTCCGAGGCCGAGCGCTTCGCGGCCGCGGGCATCCTGATGACCCAGCAGGCGTTCATGGGCGGCCTGGCCAGCCAGACCGGCGTGGACGACGTCGACCTGTGGATGGGTGGCCTGGCCGAGCGGCCGCGCACCCCCGCCGCCGGCGGCGGGTTGCTGGGCGACACCTTCAACCTGGTCTTCCAGACCACGCTGGAGAACCTGCAGGAGGGTGACCGCTTCTACTACCTGGACCGGCTGGCGGGCCTCAACCTGTTGCAGTCGATCGAGGCGAACACCCTCAGCGAGATGTTCATGCGCAACACCGACGCCGAGGCCCTGCCCGCGGCGCTGTTCCTGGTGCCGAGCCTCACGCTCGACATGAACGTCAGCGGTCCGCAGGTCGGTCTCCCCGCCTACCCGGACACGGGCGGTGACGGCACGGTGACCGAGCCGGCGATCGCGGCTCCGTTCAACCGAACCCTGACGTACGGGGGCGGCGGTCTGCTGAACGTGACGATCAGTGGGTCCGCGGGGAACGACCAGATCCAGTCGGCCGCGGGTGACGACACCATCCGGGGTAACAATGGAAACGACCGGATCCAGGGTGGCGACGGCAACGACGTCACGGTCGGCGGCAACGGGGACGACATTCTCCTCGACACCAGTGGTGCCGACAACATGATCGGCGGCCCGGGCAACGACGCGTTCAGCGGTGCCACGACCGGCGACGTGATGCACGGTCTCGGCGGCGACGACTTCATGCTCGCCGGGCTCGACGGTGCGGTGGCTGCCGGTGGCACCGGCAATGACCGCCAGCTCGGTGTTGCCGGTGTCGACAGCCTCACCGGCGACGACGACAACGACTGGCTCGAGGGTGGTGCCGGTTCCGATGCTCTTACCGGTGACACCGTGGCGCCGTTCGGGGTCGACATCAACGCACCGGGCGAGGACGTCCTCATCGGCGGTCCGGGTACGGCCGACGTCATCGACGGCGGTGGCCGGGCCGACATCGCCGTGGGCGAGAGCAACGTGGCGCCCAACGGGACCGTCATCCCGCAGCAGGACGACTACGCGGGCGGCCTGGGCTTCGACTGGGTGACCTACGTCGGTTCGGAGACCCCGGACGCCGACCTGGCCAACTTCGTCGCCGCCCTGCCGCCGAACGACCCGGGGGCCCTCCTCGACAGCTTCATCGACTTCGAGGCGCTCTCCGGTGGCGACCTGGACGACACTCTCCGGGGTGACGACCGGACCACGCTGGCCATCGCGGGCAGCGTGGCGCCGATCACCGACGAGTTGTTGGCGACCGACATCCCGCAGATCGAGAACCTCGCCGGGCTGCTGCCCGCGGGGGCGACCGGGTTCGACGGCAACATCCTCATCGGCGGACCGGGCAGCGACACGCTCGAGGGCCGGCTCGGCGACGACCTGATCGACGGCGACGCCTACCTGATGGTGGCCCTGTCCGTTCCGCAGAGCGGCGCCACGACGACGCCGCCCAGTGCGCGTATCGAGGTCAGCGGGCTGTCGGCGAATCTCGGCGGTCTGACGGTCGCGCAGCACATCATCAACGGCGACCTGAACCCGTCCGACATCATTCCGGTGAAGCGGATCGTGCTGGGTCCGGCGGCGGGTACCGACGTGGCATTGTTCTCCGGTGCCCTGGCGGACTACACCGTCACGGACAACGGGGACGGGACCGCGACGGTCTCCGGTCCCGACGGCAACGACATCGTGCGCAACGTCGAGTTCCTGTCCTTCGGCGGCGCGCAGGTGACGGTGGCGGACGCCATTGCGGCGACGACGCCGGCGGGTCCGAGCGCACCGACTGCTCCGCAGAACGCGGTGGCGGTGGGCGGCGTCGGCACGGCGACCGTGACGTGGGAGGCTCCGGCCTCCGACGGCGGCTCCGCGGTCACGCAGTACGTGGTCGAGGTGGCGGTCAGCTCGGTCAACGGTGGTGCCTTCGGCAACCAGACCACCGTGGCGGCCGGTGGCACGCTGACCCGGCAACTGACCGGGCAGACCGCGGGTGACCAGATCCAGTTCCGCATCGCGGCGGAGAACTCCGCGGGCGTGGGCGCGTTCGTGAACTCGAACACCGTCACCGTCCAGGCGAGCGCTCCGCTGCCGCCCCCGCCGCCTCCGGCACCGGCTCCGGCTCCGGCTCCGGCTCCGGCTCCGGCTCCGGCTCCGGCTCCGGCTCCGGCTCCGGCTCCGGCTCCGGCTCCGGCTCCGGCTCCGGCACCGGCTCCTCCGGCACCGGCTCCTCCGGCTGACGGTGGCTCCGCGCCTCCGGCTGACGGCGGCAGCACGCCTCCCGACACCCAGGGCGGCTCCGGCGGCGGCGGCGTGGTCGTCCCGACGGTGCAGCTGACCGTCCCGACGCAGTCGATGGCCATGTCCAAGGGCGCGTTCCACGTGGTCAAGGGCAAGACCTCCCTGCCTGAGGGCGTCCAGGTGGCCCTGGTCGTCGACGGCAAGGCGGTCGCCAAGGCCCGCGTCGCGGCGGACGGGTCCGTGGTGTTCCCGAAGATCCGGGCCAAGGCCGGCGTGTACGCCATCCGGTCCGGCAGCCCGGGCAGCTACGAGTACTCCAACACGATCCGCGTGACCGTGAAGGCGTACGGCATCACGAAGTTCGTCAACCGGGCGGGCACGCAGAAGGACACCTTCCGCGTGGCCACCGGGGCCTGGGACCAGGGCACCGTGATCAAGCTGCTGCGCAACGGCAAGGCGATCAAGGGCGCCAAGGTCGTCAAGGTGGGCAAGGCGCTCTTCATCAAGGTCCGCGCACTTCCGGGCACGTACAACGTCCGCGTGGTCACTGACCTCGGGAAGGTGTACGGCTCCAAGAAGGTGGTGGTGCGTCGGTAGGAGGCGGGGGTCCGGGTCGATCCGCTTGCGGCCCGGACCCCGCCCGACCCGCCCCCGACGGTTCCCCTCAGACTGCCGTCGGGGGCGGGTCTCTGCCCGGGGTCTTGCATCTCCCCGGTGACCCGGGTCACACTGTGACCGGGCGGTCATATGACCGCCCGGTCACGTTCGTGTCCGGGGTCCGTCGGGGCGAGGGGAGCGCGGGTGCCGAGACCGACCTGGGACAACCTGGCCGAGCCGCGCCGCGAGCGGGTGCTGGCCGCCGCGATGGCCGAGTTCGCCGCCCGCGGGTTCTCCGGCGGCAGCCTCAACGTAATAGCCCGCGAGGCCGACGTCGCCAAGGGCAGCCTGTTCCAGTACTTCGACGACAAGCTCGACCTGTTCGCCTACGTCTGCGACGTCACCAGCCGACGGATCCGGGACGAGGTCGTGGTGCAGTCGCTCACCCTGGACCCGGACCTGCCGGTCTTCGACTACCTCGCCGGGGTGCTGCGGGTCTGGGTCGACTACTTCCGCGACCACCCGGTGGAGCGCGGCGTCACCGCCGCCACCAACCTCGAGATGGACGGCGAGGTCCGGGCCGCCGTGCGCGAGGTGGCCGGCCGGCACTACCTGGAGTTCGTGATGCCGCTGCTGGTCGCTGCGCAAGAGCATGGTGACCTGCGACCGGACGCCGACCTCGACGCCCTCGCGGCCTCCCTGTTGCTGCTCGCGCCGCACCTCGCCCTCGCCCCGTACCTGCCCGGCCTCGACCCCGTCCTCGGCCTGTACGGCGCGGACCCCGACACCCTCGACCGCACGATCGACCGGCTCGTCGCGCCGCTGCGGGCGGCCTACGCATCGATGGAGGACGCATGACCACGACTCCCGCCGAACCGACCACGGCAGCCCACGGGGACCCCGCGACCCCGCCCGGCGTACGCGACCGGGGCGGTGCTTGGTGCGTCATCGGCGGTGGCCCGCACGGCCTGTCCGCACTGAAGGCGTTGCTGCAGAACGGGATCGACGCCGACGGATACGAGCGCGAGGCCGATGTCGGCGGCAACTGGAACTACGCGGGCGAGAACGCGCGGGTGTACGAGTCCACCCACCTCATCTCGACCAAGCCGTTCACCCAGTTTCCCGACTTCCCGATGCCGGACGACTACCCGGACTACCCGTCGCACTGGCAGGTGCACCGCTACCTGCGCCGGTACGCCGAGCACTTCGGCCTGCTGGACCGCATCGCGCTGTCGACCGAGGTCGTGCGCGCGGTGCCGGTCGAGGGCACCGACCAGTGGGACGTCACGGTGCGATATCGCGGCACCGGCGAGGAGCGCACGCTGCGCTACGCCGGCGTCGTCGTCGCCAACGGTCACAACTGGTGGCCCAAGGTGCCGACGTACCCCGGCCAGGACTCCTTCACCGGCCAGGTCATCCACTCCGCCGACTACAAGGGCGCGGAGATCCTGCGCGGCAAGCGCGTGCTCGTCGTCGGCGCGGGCAACACCGGCTGCGACGTCGCGGTCGAGAGTGCGCAGAACGCCCGGGAGACCTACCACTCCACCCGGCGCGGCTACTACTACAACCCGAAGTACGCGATGGGCCGCCCCAGCGACCAGACCGCGGACCTGCTGCTGGCTCTGCGGCTGCCGTTGGCGCTGCGGCGGGCGGCGTTCAAGGCGACGCTGCGGCTGACGGTGGGCGACTTCACCAAGTTCGGCCTGCAGAAGCCGGACCACAAGTTCTTCGAGACGCACCCGATCGTGAACCAGCAGCTCGTCTACTACGTCGGGCACGGCGACATCGCGCCGAAGCCGGACGTGGAGCGGATCGACGGGCCGTGGGTCATCTTCACCGACGGGACATCGTCGGAGGTCGACCTCATCGTGTTCTGCACCGGCTACCTCGCCGTGTTCCCGTTCCTGGACGTCGCCGTCCTCAACCTCGACGGGGACCACCCGCAGCTGGCCCGCCAGATCTTCACCCCGGGCTCGCCGACCCTGGTCGTCTCCGGCCTGATCCAGCCGGACAGCGGGCAGTGGACGATCGCGCACTGGCAGGGGATGGAGATCGCGACGTACGCGCGGCTGCGGCGAGACGACCCCGAGGCCGCCCGGCGGTTCTACGACACCGTGGTCGCGGAGGCGGACCGCCGCTTCAGTGGCGGCACCGAGTACAAGGACTCCACCCGCCACTACTACGAGATCGCGCACCAGGACTACCTGCGCGCGCTGGAGCGGGACATCCACACCATGGAGGCGGCGCAGTGAGCGAGATGACGCGTACGGCGGATCCGCTGCGCCGCAGCACCCGCGTGCTGCGGCTGTGGGACTGGTCGGTGCCGCCGGCGGCGGTGCACCGCGAGGTCCTGTCGGTCGTGCCGGACGGCTGGGCCGACCTGCCTCGGGGCGAGCGCAAGCCCCCGCTGCTGTTCGTGCACGGGCTGGGCCACGGCGCCTGGTGCTGGGACGAGCACTGGCTGGCCGCGGCCGCCGAGCGCGGCTACCCCGCGTACGCCGTCTCCCTGCGCGGTCACGGCGGGTCGGGCGGCTCGAAGAAACTGGGGCGCACGCTGATGCGCGACTACGTGCACGACGTCCTGCAGACCGTCACCGAGCTGCTCGAGCCGCCGGTGCTGGTCGGGCACTCGATGGGCGGCCTGGTCTCGCAGCTGGTCGCGGATCGCTACCCGGTGCGCGGGCTCGTCCTGCTCACCCCGGCCCCGGCGCACGGCGCGCTCCCGACGATGCTGGCGACGCTTCCGAAGCGCCCGCTGGACGTGACCGCGATGCTGGTCGGCCGCACCATGCCGATGCGTCCGGACACGCTCTTCGTGGGCCTGGACCGATCGACTGCGGAAAGGTACGTGGGTCGCACCGGCCGCGAGTCCCCGCTGGTTCAGTACGAGTTCCTGCGCCGCCGGCGGATCGGGCCCGTCCGGGCGCCGGTGCTCGTGGTCGGCGCGACCGAGGACGAGATCATCCGGGTCGTGGACATCGAGCGGACCGCGCGGATGTATGGCGTGGACCCGGTGATGCTCGACGGGATCGGGCACGACGTGATGCTGGACGAGGGCTGGGACCGGGCGCTGGACCTGGTGCTGGACTGGGTGGACGCCGAGGTCCCGGCCGGAACCCCTCCGCTGGGCCCCCTGGTCGAGCCGGCCGAGGCGGGGCGCTGACCGCGGCGCCGGACCCGGTGGCGGAGTGCCTGGCGGCGTACGACGCGGGCACGTCGCCGTCGCGCGCCGTCGAGAAGGCGGCCGTCAAGCATGCCCTGGCGGCGCTGGTGGCCCGGGCACCCGGGCGCAGCGTCGAGGTCCGGGTGCCCCCGTACGCCGTGGTCCAGGCCGTCCCCGGCTCCACGCACCGGCGCGGGACCCCGCCCGCCGTGGTGGAGACCGATGCGGCCACCTGGCTGGCGCTGGCCACCGGCCGGGCGGGCTGGGCGGACGCGGTCGCCGACGGCCGGGTCCGGGCCAGCGGCGAGCGCAGCGACCTCTCCCCGTACCTCCCCCTCCTCCTGTAGCCGCAGCCCCGCCGCCCGCCCGCGCCTCACGTCCACCTCAGCCTGCGACCCCCTTGCGTTCATTGCTCAGTTGTTGTCGTTTCCGGCGGCCGACAACGACGACAACTGAGCGCTCGCGGAATGGGGGCGGGGGCGACGCCGGAGCGCCGGGCGGACCCGGAGTGGGAGGGGAGGGGCGGCACGGAGCGGCACGGGCGAGGGAAACCGCACGATTCGGTAACGATGGCGACGGAATCTGTGGCCGGGGACTCGTACGGCCGACGGAATCGGTGCTACCGTCCGGTCCCACACTGACGGCCGCTCCCGGCTGGGTATACCGTCGCGCCCCTGCACCCGACCTCGGACCGTGAGGCCATGACCGAGACCGATCCCGCCGCGCACAACCGCGACGTCGCCATCCGGCTGCGCGGGCTGCGCAAGCAGTTCGGGTCGGGGGACGGCGCGGTCGTGGCCGTCGACGACGTGGACATCGACGTCTACGACGGGGAGTTCCTCACCCTGCTCGGCCCGTCCGGGTCGGGCAAGACCACGGTGCTGCGGATGATCGCCGGCTTCGAGCTGCCGACCGCCGGGACCATCGAGCTCGGCGGCACCGACGTGTCGACAGCGCCGCCGTTCGACCGCGACGTCAACACGGTGTTCCAGGACTACGCGCTGTTCCCGCACATGAGCGTGCAGGAGAACGTGGAGTACGGCCTGCGGGTGAAGAAGGTCCCCAAGGACGAGCGTCGCCGCCGGGCCACCGACGCGCTGGAGTCCGTGCGCCTCGGTGAGTACGGCGAGCGCCGCCCCTCGCAGCTGTCCGGTGGGCAGCGCCAGCGGGTCGCCCTGGCCCGCGCCCTGGTCAACCGGCCCAAGGTGCTGCTGCTCGACGAGCCGCTCGGTGCCCTCGATCTCAAGCTGCGCGAGCAGATGCAGGTGGAGCTGAAGGAGATCCAGCGCCAGGTCGGCATCACGTTCGTCTTCGTGACGCACGACCAGGAGGAGGCGCTGACGATGTCCGACCGCATCGCCGTCTTCAACGCCGGCCGGATCGAGCAGATCGGCTCCCCGGCCGAGGTCTACGAGCGGCCGGCCACCGAGTTCGTCGCCGGCTTCGTCGGCACCTCCAACCTGCTGCGCGACGAGGCGGCCCGCTCCGTACTCGGGCATGACGGCGTCTGGTCGGTGCGGCCGGAGAAGATCCGCGTCGTCGACGTGGACGCGTCCCCGGTCGAGGGCGAGGACAGCGCCGTGGGGGCCGTCCGCGAGGTCGTGTACGTCGGGCAGGCGACCCGCTTCGTCGTCGACCTCGAGGTGGGCGGCAGCCTCGTCGCCACCCAGCAGAACCAGCAGACGTCGTCCTCCGACGTGGCCGACATGCGCGGACGCACGGTCCGCCTGGTCTGGCGCAAGGAGCACGAGTACCGCGTCCACTAGCGACGCGGGTCCCGGGCGAGAGCCGCTCGGGCACACAAGGTTTCGCCGCGACGACGTCGTCGGGGCGGAGGCATCGGCCGGAGCGGTTCCGGTCGGGCGCACGACCCGCGGGGCCCACCCGCGGCCGGACTGAACGAGGGAGGATGCAGGTGCAGAAGATGCGTCTGCTCAAGGTGGTGTCGGGCGTGGCCGCGGTCGGTCTCGTCCTCACCGCGTGCGGGAGCTCGGACTCCGGTGGAGGCTCCTCTGAGAGTGCGAGCGCGGCCCCGTCCGCCTACGCCGGCCCCGTGGGTGAGGGCGAGGGCGAGCTGAACATCCTGGCGTGGCCGGGCTACGCCGAGGACGGGTCCACCGACCCGGCCGTCGACTGGGTCACGCCGTTCGAGGCGGAGACCAACTGCCAGGTCAACGTGAAGACCTTCGGCACCTCCGACGAGGCCGTGAAGCTCATGCAGGGCGGCGGCTACGACGTGGTGTCCGCGTCCGGCGACGCGACGCTGCGTCTCATCGCCGGTGACAACGTCCAGGCGGTCAACGTCGACCTGGTGCCGAACTACGCCGACGTCTTCCCCGGGCTGAAGGACAAGCCGTGGAACACCGTCAACGGCGTGAACTACGGCATCCCGCACGGCCGCGGCGCCAACCTGCTGATGTGGCGCACGGACGAGGTCACCCCGGCCCCCGACTCGTGGGCCCCGACCTTCGAGGCCGACTCGCCCTACAAGGGCACGGTCACCGCGTACGACTCGCCGATCTTCATCGCCGACGCCGCCGTCTACCTGATGGCGACCCAGCCGGAGCTCGGCATCACCGACCCGTACGCCCTCGACCAGGACCAGTTCCAGGCGTCGATTGACCTGCTCACGCAGCAGAAGGAGCTCATCGGGGAGTACTGGTCGGACTACACCAAGCAGATCGCGTCGTTCAAGGCCGGCACCTCCACGATCGGTACCTCGTGGCAGGTCATCGTGAACCTGGCCCAGGGCGAGGAGATCCCGGTGGACGCGGTCAAGCCCAAGGAGGGCGCGACCGGCTGGTCGGACACCTGGATGGTGGCCAAGGACACCCAGAACATCAACTGCGCCTACAAGTGGCTGGACTGGATCGTCTCGCCCGAGGTCAACGCCCAGGTCGCCGAGTGGTTCGGCGAGGCCCCGGCCAACGCCAAGTCCTGCGCGCTGACCGAGAACGAGGACCACTGCGCGGTCTTCCACGCGGACACCGAGGACTACTGGACCGACGTGTACTACTGGAACACCCCGTCGACGCAGTGCCTCGACGGCCGTACCGACGTCCAGTGCGTGCCCTACAGCGAGTGGGCCACCGCCTGGACCTCGCTGCGCAGCTGACGCTGCAGCACCACCCGTGAGCGCGGGCGGGCCGCTCCCGGCCGGAGCGGCCCGCCCCGCCCCGCACCCGCAGCACCACCCGGCACCCCCGGACGGACCATGACCACCACCGCACCCGCGCCGCAGCCGCCGGCGGCCCCCGAGACCCGGGAGCCGCGTCGCGCCTCGGCGTTCCTGTACCGCCACCGGCTGCTGCGGCTGTCCGGACTGCTCGCGGCACCGCTGTTCTGGCTGGTGGTCGTCTACCTGGGGTCGCTGGCCGCGCTGTTCGTCACGGCCTTCTGGACCGTCGACGACTTCACCGGCCAGGTCGTCCGGTCCTTCACCACCAAGAACTTCGCCCGGGTGTTCACCGACCCGGCGTATGCGGGCACCGTCGGCCGGACCCTGCTGATCGCGGTCTCCGTCACCGTGCTGTGCCTGATCATCGCGCTGCCGCTGGCCTTCTTCATGGCGCGCGTCGCGGCGCCCCGGTGGCGCCCGCTGCTGGTCGCCCTGGTGCTGACGCCGCTGTGGGCCTCGTACCTGGTCAAGGTCTACTCCTGGCGCGCGATGCTGCAGCCGGAGTCCGGCGTGGTCGCGTGGTTCCTGTCGCCGTTCGGGCTCGACAGCCCCGGCTACGGCGAGGTCGCCATCATCATCACGCTGACCTACCTGTGGCTGCCGTACATGATCCTGCCGATCTACGCGGGCATGGAGCGGCTGCCGAACTCGCTCATCGACGCGTCGTACGACCTCGGCGCGAAGACCGGGCGCACGTTCCGCAGCGTGGTGCTGCCCATGATCTTCCCGGCCGTGGTCGCCGGCTCGATCTTCACGTTCTCGCTCAGCCTCGGTGACTACATCACCGCGAAGATCGTCGGCGGCAAGACCATCATGCTGGGCAACGTCGTGGAGACGACGTACGTGACCAACCTGCCGTTCGCAGCGGCGGTCGCGACGATCCCGGTGGTCATCGTCGTGGTGTACCTGCTGGCCGTGCGCCGCACCGGCGCCCTGGACAACCTCTAGGAGCGCGCGGTGATCCTGTCTCGCGGCGCCAAGGCCGTCCTCGCCGTCTTCACGCTGATCGCGTTCTCCTTCATCTACATCCCCCTCGGCGTCGTGCTGGTCAACTCGTTCAGCGTCGACAAGTCGCTGGCCTGGCCGCCGAGCGGGTTCACCACGATGTGGTGGGGCGACGCGTTCGTCAACGAGGGCGTGCGCTCGGCGCTGTGGACGTCGGTCATCACGGCGATCTGCGCGACCACGATCGCTCTGGTGCTGGGCACGCTGGCGTCCTTCGCGGTCGGCCGCTACGCGTTCTTCGGGCGCGAGTCGGTGTCGCTGCTGCTGGTGCTGCCGATCTCGCTGCCCGGCATCGTGACCGGTATCGCGCTGAACAACGTGTTCACGTCGTACCTCGGCGGTCTCACGTTCCTGACCCTGGTCGTGGCGCACGCGACGTTCTGCATCGTGGTCGTCTACAACAACACCCTGGCCCGGCTGCGACGGCTCGGCGGCAACGTGGAGGAGGCGTCGATGGACCTCGGCGCCGCCGGGTTCACGACGTTCCGGCTGATCACGTTCCCGCTGATGCGGTCGTCGCTGATCGCCGGCGGGGTGCTGGCCTTCGGGCTGTCGTTCGACGAGATCATCGTGACCACGTTCACCGCCGGCCCGGGCATCACGACGCTGCCGATCTGGATCCTGCAGAACCTGTTCCGGCCCAACCAGGCACCCATCGTCAACGTGGTGGCCGCGGCCCTGGTGATCGTGTCGGTCATCCCGATCTACCTGGCCCAGAAGCTCTCCGGCGACACCGCCCAGGCCGGCGGCCGCATCTGACCCGGCCCGCCCCCACCGCCCCGCCCGCTCCAACCCGACCCCGGCCACACGATCCGCTAAGCGGATCGTGTGGCGAGGTTGGCCGGCGTGTCGTGCCCGGAATCCGCAACATGATCCGGGTGTCGTGACGGGCGGGGCGGATGGGACGAGGGCTCGTCGGCCGTCCGTTGGCGATCTGACGGCGATCCCGGTGTGATCCCCCGCGGCGACCGCCGCCGTACACACGGACCCCAGCCGTCACTAGGGGCGGTCGGTATGGCGAACTCGTACGGCGTGTCGCGCTCGAACTCGGGCACACGATCCGCATAGCGGATCGTGTGCCCGAGAAAAGCAGGGACGGGGGAGACTGCTGGGGTGGCAACCGAGCGGGAGATCACCGGGCCGGTGGACCTGTGCCGGGCGGACGGGCGGCTGAACCGTGCCGCCGTGGGCTGGACCCGCACCCCGATGCACCGGGCCAACCTGCGCGGGCGTGGCCGGACCAAGCGTTGGGAGTACTGGGCGGTGATGTCGCCGACCGAGGTCTTCACGCTCACCGTGAGCGACCTGGACTTCGGCACCCTGCACGCCGTCTGGTTCCTCGACGCGGACGGCACTGAGACCGGCGTCGAGCGACTCACCCCGCTGGCCCGCGCCGACCTGCCGGACGCCCCCGGCGGCGGCCCCGTCCGGGCCCGCGCCAAGGGACTGGAGATCGACCTCGACCCGCTCCCCGACGGCGGGACGGCCATCCGCGCCGCCACCGACCGCATCACCGCCGACCTCACCGTGGGCAGGCCCGCCGGGCACGAGTGCCTCGGCGTCGTCGTCCCGTGGAGCGACCGCCGCTTCCAGTACACCGTCAAGGACAACACCCTTCCCGCCACCGGCACGGTCACCGTCGATGGCGTCGCCCACGACTTCACCGCGCCCGACACCTGGGCGGTCCTCGACCACGGCCGCGGCCGCTGGCCGCACCGCATCACCTGGAACTGGGGTGCCGGCTCCGGACGCACCGCCGACGGCCGCACGCTCGGCATCCAGGTCGGGGGCCGCTGGACCGACGGCACCGGCTCGACCGAAAACTCCGTCACCGTCGACGGTCGCCTGTCCAAGGTCCACGACGACCTGTGGTGGGACTACGACACCGCGGACTGGTTGCGGCCGTGGCGGATCCGCGACCCGCGCAGCGGCCGCCTCGACCTCACCCTCACGCCGTTCCACGACCGGACCGCCCGCACCGAGCTCGGGCTGCTCGGCTCGCAGGTGCACCAGTGCTTCGGCACCTGGTCCGGCTGGGTCGTCACCGACGACGACGAGCGGATCGAGGTCGACAACGTCCGCGGCTGGGCCGAGGAAGCGAGGCAGAAATGGTGACCGGAGCCCACGACCCCGGTGCGGCCGAGCGGCTGGCCGACGCCCGCGACGGCGTCGTCCGCCACGACCCCGACCTGATCTACCTCGACGGCAACAGTCTCGGCATGCTGCCGGCCGCCACCGTCGACCGGCTGCGGCACGTCGTCGAGCAGGAGTGGGGCGGGGAGCAGGTCCGCGGGTGGCAGCACTGGGCCGACCTCCCCGCCGCGGTTGGCGACCGGCTCGGGGCCGCGCTGCTCGGCGCCGCCGCCGGCCAGACGGTCGTCTGCGACTCGATCAGCCTCAACCTCTTCAAGCTCGCGCACGCCGCCGTCACCCACGTCCGCGCCACCCGCCCGGATCGCACGGTCATCGTCACCGACGCCGGCAACTTCCCCTCCGACCGGTACGTCCTGCAGGCGGTCGCGGACCAGACCGGTGCAACGGTCCGCTGGGTGGACGCCGACGCGCCGTACGGCATCACGCCTGAGCGGCTCGCAGCCGCCCTCGAGCCCGGCGACGTCGCCGTGGTGAGCCTGCAGCTGGTCGACTACCGGTCCGGGGCCCTGCTCGACCTGGCCGCGACCACCCGGCAGGTGCACGACGCGGGGGCGCTGGCGCTCTGGGAGCTCGCACACGCCGCGGGCGCGGTGCCGGTCGCGCTCGACGACGCCGGGGCCGACCTCGCCGTGGGCTGCACCTACAAGTACCTCAACGCCGGACCCGGTGCCCCCGGCTTCCTCTACGTCAACGCCGCCCTGGTCGACGACCTGGTCAGTCCGATCCCGGGCTGGTGGGGCGCGGCCGACCCGTTCGCCATGGACCAGCCGTACGAGCCCGCCCGCGGCGCCATGCGGTTCCTGGCCGGCTCGCCGCCCGTGCTCGGGCTGGCGGCCGTCGACGAGGGGGTCCGGCAGCTGGCCGAGGTCGGCATCGACGCCCTGCGGGAGGCCTCGCGGCACCTCACCGACCACCTCGTGGACCTGGCCGACGCCTGGCTGGCCGACCTGGGCTTCACGGTGGCGTCCCCGCGGGACTCCGCCCACCGCGGCGGCCACGTGGTGCTGGCGCACCCCGAGGCGTACCGGATCGGCCGGGCCCTGGTCGCGCGCGGCGTCATCGGCGACGTTCGGCCCCCCGACCTGCTGCGGCTGGCCCCGGTGCCCCTCGCGACCACCCACGACGACGTGGAGGAGGGGATGCGGCGGCTCCGCGACCTGGTCACCGCAGGGGAGCACCTGGCCCTGGACCCCGCTCGCGACCGGGTCACCTGACCCCGGGGTCGCGGGCCGGGGGCAGCGCGCCGGGACCGTACACTCAGAACCGTGGCAGGCGGCGACGGCAGGCTCTCGCACGACCTGATGCCCGGCGAGAAGGGCCCGCAGGACGCCTGCGGGGTCTTCGGCGTCTGGGCCCCCGGCGAGGAGGTCGCCAAGCTCTCGTACTTCGGGCTCTACGCGCTGCAGCACCGCGGCCAGGAGTCCGCCGGCATCGCGGTCAGCGACGGCCACCAGATCCTGGTCTACAAGGACATGGGTCTCGTCTCGCAGGTGTTCACCGAGTCGGCGCTGGAGTCCCTGCAGGGGCACGTCGCCATCGGGCACTGCCGCTACTCGACCACCGGCGCCAGCGTGTGGGAGAACGCGCAGCCCACGTTCCGCGCGACCGCCACCGGCCATCTTGCGTTGGCGCACAACGGAAATCTCACCAACACCCACGACCTGTCAGCACGTGTCGCCGCGCAGGCGGAGGAGGCCGGCGAGCTCCCCCTCGGTGCGCCGCGGACCCTGGCCACCAGCGACACCGAGCTCGTCACCGCGCTGCTCGCGGCCCACCCGGACCGCTCGGTGGAGGCGGCCGCGATGGACGAGCTGCCCCGGCTCCGCGGTGCCTTCAGCCTGGTGTTCATGGACGACGGCACGCTGTACGCCGCCCGCGACCCGCAGGGCATCCGCCCGCTCGTGCTCGGCCGGCTGGAGCGCGGCTGGGTCGTCGCGTCCGAGACCGCGGCGCTGGACATCGTGGGCGCGTCGTTCGTCCGCGAGATCGAGCCCGGCGAGCTGGTTGCGATCGACGAGCACGGGCTGCGCTCCCAACGGTTCGCCCCTGCCGACCCCAAGGGCTGCCTGTTCGAGTACGTCTACCTGGCCCGTCCCGACACCACGATCGCGGGGCGCTCGGTGCAGGCCGCCCGCGTCGACATCGGCCGGGCCCTGGCCCGCGAGCACCCGGTGGACGCCGACCTGGTGATCCCCGTACCCGAGTCCGGCCGCTACGCCGCGATCGGCTTCGCCCAGGAGTCGGGCATCCCGTTCAGCGAGGGGCTGGTCAAGAACGCGTACGTCGGGCGCACCTTCATCCAGCCCTCGCAGACCATCCGGCAGCTCGGAATCCGGTTGAAGCTCAACCCATTGCGCGAGGTCATCGCCGGGCAGCGGCTGGTCGTGGTGGACGACTCCATCGTCCGCGGCAACACCCAGCGCGCGCTGGTCCGGATGCTGCGCGAGGCCGGTGCGCGCGAGGTGCACGTACGCATCTCCTCCCCGCCGGTGGCCTGGCCGTGCTTCTACGGCATCGACTTCGCCACCCGGGCCGAGCTCATCGCCAACGGCCTGTCGCCGGAGCAGATCTGCACCGCGATCGGCGCGGACAGCCTGGGGTTCGTGTCGCTGGAGGCGCTCACCGCGGCGTCGGAGCAGCCGGCGGACCGGCTGTGCCGGGCCTGCTTCGACGGCCACTACCCGGTGGACCTGCCGGAGCCGGAACTGCTCGGCAAGCACCTGCTCGAGGGCATCGAGCGCTCCGTGACCACCGACGTCGAGGGCGGTCTGCCGACCCTGGTCGCCGGGGGCGGCGCGACCGACGCGCTGGGTCGGCCGTGACGGATCAGGAGCCGGACGCGGCCGCGCCTGCGAAGCCGGGCGGTGGTGCCACGTACGCCGCTGCCGGCGTCGACGTGGAGGCCGGCGAGCGCGCGGTCGCCCTGATGAAGCAGTCGGTCGCTCGCGCGCAGCGGCCGGAGGCTGTGGGCAGCCTCGGCGGGTTCGCCGGCCTGTTCGACGCCTCGGCGCTCCGGTCGTACCGACGGCCCCTGCTGGCCACCTCCACCGACGGAGTCGGCACCAAAGTCGTTGTGGCGCAGCGGATGGACGTACACGACACCATCGGCATCGACCTGGTCGCGATGGTAGTGGACGACCTGGTGGTGTGCGGCGCGGAGCCGCTGTTCCTCACGGACTACATCGCGACCGGCCGGGTGGTGCCCGAGCGGATCGCCGCCGTCGTGTCCGGCATCGCGGAGGGCTGCCGCCTGGCCGGTTGCGCGCTGCTCGGCGGCGAGACGGCCGAGCACCCGGGTCTGATGGCGCCGGACGAGTACGACGTCGCGGGCGCGGGCACCGGGGTGGTCGAGGCCGACGAGCTGCTGGGGCCGGACCGGGTCCGCGCGGGCGACGCGCTGGTGGCGATGGCCGCCAGCGGCCTGCACTCCAACGGCTACTCCCTGGCCCGGCACGTGCTGCTCGGCGGCGCCGGTCCCGGGCTGGCCGCGTACGTCGACGAGCTCGGCCGGACCGTCGGCGAGGAGCTACTCGTCCCAACCCGGATCTACGCCCTGGACTGCCTGGACCTGGTCCGCGCCGGGCTCGGGGTGCACGCCTTCAGCCATGTCACCGGCGGGGGGCTGGCGGCGAACCTGGCCCGCGTCCTGCCGGCCGGGCTGGCGGCGGACGTGGACCGGTCCACCTGGACGCCGCCACCGGTGTTCGGGCTCATCGCCGGCCTCGGCGGGGTGACCCGGGCCGAGGCGGAGCGGACGTTCAACCAGGGCGTCGGGATGGTCGCGGTCATCGACCCGGCCGACGCGGATGCCGTGCTGGCGCGGCTGTCCGACCGAGGGGTGCCCTCGTGGGTGCTCGGGTCGGTGCGGGAGCGGCGTGACGGCGAGGCCGGAGACGCCGAGGCCAAGGGTGGTGGCGGGGGAGCGGTCACGCTGGTGGGGGACCACCCGGGCTGACCCGGCCGGTCACCTCGGAGTGGTGGGACCGCCGGCCCGGTGCGGCCGTCGCGGGTCGGCTCTCTGGTGCGGTCGGGCTACGGGTGTCGGGACGTCACCGCGAGGTGACGTCCTCCTCCTCGTCCTCGTCCGCGTCGTAGTACTTCGCGTAGGGGTCGTCGAAGTCCTCGTCGTCGTCCTCGACCACATCGTCCTCGTGGACGGACTCGTGGTCGGACGACCCGGCCAGCTCCGCCTGAAGTCGGTCGAGGTCCGTGTGCGGACCGCCGTACTTCAGCTGGCGGGCGACCTTGGTCTGCTTGGCCTTGGCCCGGCCGCGCCCCATGGCTCGACCCCCTCGCGCACCGGTCGGTCGGTGCGTCCTCTCGTGCGTGGCAGGCCCGCCGGCGGGGTGGTGCCGGTGCCTGCGTGTCCGACGGAAGCGTACCTGCCCCGGCGCCGTGGGGGCAGCCAGGTTCGCGTGTGGCGTACGGTCGGCCGACCCCCGCCTCACCGAAACGGTCGCTACCCGGGCTCCCGCGGCGCCGGAAGCGACGGTTTCGGTCAGAACGTGCGGAAGCGGGGGGCGGTGGCCGCGGCGGCCGCGACGCGGTCCTCGGCCTCCGCGGCGGCGGCCGCCTCGGGGGTGACCCCCTCCGCCCGCGCCCGGTCCAGGACCCGCACGGTGGTGTCGAACACCCGGAGCACCCGGGCCCGGGCCCGGTCCATGTCGAACCCGTGCACCTCCTCGGCCACCTGGATCACGCCGCCGCAGTTGACCAGGTAGTCGGGGGCGTACAGCACCCCCCGCTCGGCCAGCAGGTCCGCCACGGCCTCCTCGGCGAGCTGGTTGTTGGCGCCGCCGCACACCGCGGCGGCCCGCAGCCGGGCGGCGACGTCGCGGGTCAGTGCGCCGCCCAGGGCGTTGGGGGAGAACACGTCCAGGTCCCGCTCGACCAGGTCCTCGGTGGACGCGGCGATCTCGACGCCCGGTACCTCGTCCCGCACCGCGTCCAGCGCGGCGGCCGACGGGTCGGCGACCACGACATGCGCCCCCTCCTCGGCCAGGTGCGCCGCCAGCCGCCGCCCGACCTTGCCCGCTCCGGAGATGCCGACCCGGCGCCCGGCCAGGTCCGGCGACCCCCACAGGTGCTGCGCGCAGGCCCGGATGCCCTGCCACACGCCCACCGCGGTGAGGATCCCGCTGTCGCCGGCGCCGCCCTGGGCCGGCGACCTGCCGGTCGTCCACGGGCACACCTCGGCCACCACGTCCATGTCCTCCACGTACGTCCCCACGTCGCACGCGGTCACGTAGCGGCCGCCGAGCGACGCCACCAGGCGGCCGTACGCGCGCAGCAGCTCCGGCGTCTTGTCCGTGCGCGGGTCGCCCATGATGACGGCCTTGCCGCCGCCGTGGTCGAGGCCGGCGAGGGCGTTCTTGTACGTCATCGCCCGGGCCAGCCGCAGCACGTCGGCGAGGGCGGCGTCCTCGTCCGGGTAGGGGTACATCCGGGTCCCGCCGAGGGCCGGTCCGAGGGCCGTGGAGTGGATCGCCACCACCGCCCGCAGCCCCGTCCCGGGGTCGCTTCCGACCACCACCTGCTCGTGCCCCTCGAGGCGCTCCCACGGTCCCGCGGCCATGCCCGTGAGCGTACGGCTCGGGCGAAGCGCTTGCCTGAGCACGCAGCCGATGCGATAGTCCGACCGGCCAAAACGGGCAGATCACCCCGTCGCACCCCCGTGGCGCGGGTGCCCGTGGCGGCCGACGCAGACCCGCCCGGGTGCCTCGCGCCCCTCTCCCCCCGGCCGGGTCCATGACCTGTGGAGGGCGCATGGCCGGACGTACTCCGGACTCCGAGCAGCTGCTCACCCCGGCCGAGGTCGCGGCGATGTTCCGGGTGGACCCCAAGACCGTGACCCGCTGGGCCAAGGCCGGCAAGCTCACCAGCATCCGCACCCTGGGTGGGCACCGGCGCTACCGGGCCAGCGAGGTCCGCGCCCTGCTCGAGGGCGTGCCCCAGCCGCGCGACGGCGCCGACACCGGCGCGATCCCCGTGGTCCCCCCGCCCCCGCCGCCGCCTCCGCCAGTGCACCCGTCCCCCTCGGGCCCCCCAGGCTCCGGCCCGCCCGCGCCTAGCCCGCCCGCGCCCGCGGAGCGCGACGAGGACGCGTAGCCCCGCACCTGCGCCCCCGCGCCCGATTGATCCCCGCGAGATCGCAGTCGTGGCGCGGATTCCACTCCGTATGACCGCCACGAGTGCGATCTCGCAGTGATCTTCCGCGGAGTGACCCCGCGTGTCGGCCTCTGGGGCCGGCGGCAGGGAGTAGGGCGCTCGCGCTACGCGCCGGGGGCCGAGGAACCCAGCCGGGACGCCAGCGGGACCTTGATCTCCTGCGCCGTCGGGTCGAGGTCCGCGACGTCGATGTCGAGCGCCTGGCCGCCCCACTGCTCGAACGCGGCCGCGATCGCCCGCCGGGCCTCGTCGTACTTGCGGCTCACCAGCCGCCGCGCCGCCCACGCGGACTCCCGGGAGCGCAGCGCCGACTCGATCCGGTCGACCTGCTCCGGTGAGGCGAGCAGCCCGTAGGCCACCTGCAGGCCGAGCCGGGCGTCGATCCGATAGTCGTGGCCGCGCCGTACGAACGTCCCCGGCCGCGACTGCATGCCGTTCTTCAGGTCCACCACCGCCAGCACGAACGACGTGATGGACCGGAACCGCGTCTCCCGCGGCACCATCGGCGGCCGCGAGGCCGGGGGCCCCAGCCACCACGGCCGCTCGACCACCATGGTGTAGGCGAACTTGTTGACCGGGTCGTCGTGGTGCACCACCAGCAGGTGCCGCCCCACCCCCGGGACCGGCGGGTCCGCCTCGTCCGGCTGTGACACCAGGATCAGCCGGTGGTCGGGGTCGATCGCGTCGGGGTACTCGCGCCACCGCTTCCACAGCTCGGTCCGGAACGGCACGCCGAGGTACAGCCCCCCGGACACGCCGAGGTGGTCGAACTCCCGCGGCCCCACGACCGTCCCGGGCCCCGCGGCCACGTCCAGGGCCACGTTGGCGCCCAGGCTCTCGCCCAGCAGCACCACCCGCGGCCGGTCCGCCTCGGGCATCGTCTCCACCCGGCGCCGGATCCCCTCCAGCACCAGCCGGGTCAGCCGCACCCCGGCCATGGTCTCCGGCAGCGCCAGCGCGGACGGCACCAGCGCGTACTGCGGCACCACGATCGCGCAGTCACCGCGTGTGAGGTACTCCAGCGCCTCGGCGACCACGTAGTTGCAGTAGCCCACGCCGGTGGGCGCCGCCACGCAGATCAGCCCGCGCTCGAAGCCGCCGAGCGCCTCCAGCTCCCGCACCGCGAGCTGCGCCCGCTCCTCCACCGTCGGGGCGGCGTCGAATCCCGCCACTACCCGCACCGGGTCCACCGCGGGCTCGCCCATCACCTTCTCGATGTCGCCGGCCTCCAGGGCCATCAGGACGAACCGGCGACCCTCCTTGCCGATCGAGTCGAACGGGACCATGCTGCTCGGCCCGGCGCTCACGTGCACCGACGTCGGCGGCCGCTGGTAGGCCGGCTCGACGATGTCGTCGCGCTTCTCGATCCCGGCGGTCACCCGGCGCAGCGCCACCGCGCTGCCGACGACGATGGGGGCCAGTGTCGCCGAGTGGGCCAGGAAGCCGCCCGCGGCGCCGGCGTCCTCCCCGAGCACGCGGGCCAGGCCCTTCTCGATCAGCCCGGCGACGGCCTGCTCGGCCACCGCGATCGCGCTCATGCCGACCGCGGCCCCGACCCCGAGGACCCCCGCCTTGGCCAGCGTCCCCGCGCCGCCGGACCGCACCGCGGGCCGGTCCGGGTCGACCAGCCCGTAGCGCCGCGCCCGCGACCCGCGGTTGACCAGCGCCGCCGTGGCGACGCCCGCGCCCATGGCCATGGTGGGCAGCAGCGTGGTGTCCAGCCCGGGCCGGAGTCCGGTCACCCGGTGCAGGGCCGTCTGCGCCGCGGTGATCGACCCCCCGGCGAGCGCCGTGTAGGCCAGCCGCCGAGCACTGGTGTGGACGGTGGCCGTCGCCAGCGACGAGTCCGCGTACGGCTCCAGCGCGCGGGCCGCGAGCATCCCGCCCGCGTACGTGAGCCCGGAGGCGATCATCGTCGCCCGCGGCGTCGGGCGGCGCCCCGGCCACAGCGCGGCGGCGGCCTCCAGTGCCGCCCAGGTCGCGGTCGTCAGCTCGTAGTTGACGGTGGCGACCACCCCGGTGGCGACGGCCTGGTCGATCGCCGAGCGGGGGAGCAGCCCGCGCCCGAAGGACGCCGGGACCGCCCACGCGGCGGACAGCACACCCGCCTGGGCGCCGACGTCCGCCGCCCACCGGGTGATCCACTGCGGTCTGCGCACCCCCCGATCATGCCGTCCCCGGCGTCCCCGCGCGGCCTCCCGCGCGGACCGGGTCGCACGTCCTAGCCTGGGCGACCGGTGAGGTGGGCGTGATCAAGTACCTGGGGTCGAAGCGGCGGCTGGTGCCCGTCCTGGGCGCCATGGCCGCCGCCGCCGGTGCCCGGACCGCTGTCGACCTGTTCTCCGGGACCGCCCGGGTGTCCCGGGAGCTGAAGGCCCGCGGGGTGCACGTGACCGCGGTCGACTCCGCCCGCTACGCCGCGGTGCTCGCGCAGGCCCTGGTGGCCACGGACGGGCGCGGCGTCGATGCCGACCGGCTCGCCCGGGCGCTGCGGCACCTGGCATCCCTGCCGCCGGCGGACGGCTACGTCACCGAGACCTTCAGCCGGCGCGCCCGCTTCTTCCAGCCGCACAACGCTGCCCGCATCGATGCGATCCGCGAGGGCATCGCCCGCGAGTTCTCGGGCGACCCGCTCGAGCCGGTCCTGCTCGCCGCGCTGCTGCTCGCGGCCGACCGGGTGGACTCCACGACGGGCGTGCAGATGGCCTACCTCAAGACGTGGGCGCGTCGGTCGTACGCCGACCTCGACCTGCGGGTCCCGCCGCTGCTGCCCGGCTCCGGTCGCGCCGTGCTCGGTGACGCGACGACATGGGCGTCGGCGGTCGGCCCGGTGGACCTGGCGTACGTGGACCCGCCGTACAACCAGCACCGCTACACCGCGAACTACCACGTGTGGGAGACCCTGGTCGCCTGGGACGCCCCGGAGCACTATGGGGTCGCGTGCAAGCGGGGCGACCTGCGAGAACCCCACGGCCGCAGCGCATTCAACAGTCGGCGGACCATGCCGGCGGCCCTGCGCGCGGTGATAGAGGACCTCCATGCCGACGTCGTCGTGGTCTCCCACAACGACGAGTCGTGGGTGGGCGCCGACGAGATCGCGGCCTGGTGCGGGGCGTACGGCGAGGTCGCGGTGCTGGACGTCCCCTCGCGTCGGTACGTCGGCTCGCGGATCGGGATCCACGACCGCAACGGTGTCCGCGTCGGCACGCCGGGGCGCAGCCACAACGTGGAGCACCTGGTGGTCGCGGGCCCCGGTGCCACGGTCTCGGCGATGGTGTCAGCGGCCGTCGACGCGGCCGCGGAGGCGGGGGTTCGGGTGTCGGTCGGGGTCCCCGTCGCCGGCTGACCCACCGTCCGGCGCGAGGGCCCGGGCACAAAGGAGTCCGAGCGCTGCCGACGGGGGAGACAGCAACGCTCGGACCAGGAACACAGTAGTACGGCCCGGCCGCTTTGGGAACTCGTCGAGCGGGCGATTCGCCGGCTCGGCCCGGACGCGGCGAGGCCCGGCGAGCCCCCCGTACCCGCCGGGCCTTCCACCTGCCAGTGAAGACCCGCCCCGGGGGACGGGCAAGGCCAGCGATGTCCCCTGTCGGGGGGACATCGGCGGGGCTTTGCGCCTACCGCGCGCGGGGGTCCGGGCCGCCCGCGGTAGGTCGGTCGGGGTCCGGTCCGCCCTGCAGGGTGTCCGGCTCGAGCAGACCGTCCTGCTGCGCGGCGGCGAACAGTTGGGTCCGGGTCCGGGCCTCGCGGCCTGCGGCGGCGTACTTGTCCCGGACCCGGTCGAGGTACTCCTTGACGGTGTAGGGCGAGACGTCCATCCGGCGGGCCACGGCAGCGATCTTCAGCCCGGAGGCGTAGAGCCGCAGCGCGGTCAGCTCGCGGGGGCTCAGCTGCGGCCGGCTCGGGGCGGTGAGCAGGGCGGCGGCCAGCGCGGGGGTCAGGGACAGCTCACCGCGCAGCGCCGCCGCCATCGCCTCCGCGAGATCGGTCGCGTGCGACGCCTTGGGGACGAAGCCCAGCGCGCCCGCCTCGATACCGTCGCGGATGAGGGCGGTGTCGCCGACCTCGCTCACCAGGACGACCGCGATCCCGGCGGCGCGCAGCTGCTGCACGCACCCGACGAGCTCGCGCCCCCCGTCACCGAGGTTGATGTCCAGCAGGGCGACCCTGGCTCCGGACGACGCGGCCTCCGCGCAGTCCATCCCGGAGTAGACGACCACGATCTCTGCGGGGGCCTCGGGACCGGCGAGGAGGGCGGCCAGGCCCTCGCGGACCAGGGCGTGGTCGTCGACGATGGCGACGGACAGCGGGTCAGGGGACATGGGCGATCCGCACCTCCCGCCACAGCGGTTCGTCCTCGTCGGCCGCGGCCGATGCCACCTCGCCCGCCGCCACCACAGGTATCTGCTGGTGCGCGACCAGGTGCACGACCACCTCGTCGTCGTCGGTGTCGATGGTCAGCTGCGCCGTCGTCTCGGGGGGCAACCGGTCGAGGTCGGCGAACAGCAGCCGGCGGACCTCGTCGAGCCGGTCGCGCCCGACCTCAGGGAGCGACTCCGGGGCGTGGACGTCGAGCGCCACTCGGCGGGCCCGGGCCACCACGGCGAGCTGGACCGCGAGGGCGAAGACGGGGCTGCGGGTCGCGTCCACCCGGACCAGAGTCCGGACGAACCGCTCCTCCTCGGCGCAGCGGGCCCGGACCGCCGGGTCGCGCGGGTCGAGCACCCCGTCGGCGAGGCTGTCGAGCAGGGGCAGCGTCGTCTGCTCCAGGGTCGCGAAACGGGCCCTGCTGACCTCCAGCGCCCGTGCCGCCGCCGCCAGTTCCGCCGCCGCTCCCGCCGCGTCGGCGCGGGCCCGCTCGTATGCGTGCACCTGGCCGCGGACGGCCCGGGCGAACAGCGCGCCGGCCACCAGCAGGGCCCCGCCCGGTCGGACGATCTCCAGCGGGTCGAACCCCATCGTGGCCCACCACGTGCCGAGGGCCGCGACCCACGACCAGGTCGGCCCGACCATGACCACGACCAGGAGAACCGCGCTCATCGCCTCCGAGCTCCACGAGGACCACACGTCCGGCGCGACACCGTCCAGGGCTCGCTGCTCCAGCAGGTAGACGAGCGGTGTGGCGATGCATGCGGCGCCCACGTCCCACCAGGTCAACCGGCGGCGGCGTACGCCGGACACGGACAGCCACGCGGCGAGGGCCAGGAACACGGCCATCCCCGCCGCGGTCCAGACGACCAGGGGGTACTCGTCCCACGACACCGCGAGGGTGGCGACCGACAGCACGGCCGTGGGGAGCAGGATCGCCGGCGCCACCAGCGTCGTCACCTTGGCGGCGTCGGCGGCGTAGTGCTCGTCCGCGAGCGAGGCCAGCGTCGGGGACCAGGTGATCCGCACGCTGGTCCCGGCGCCGCCGGGGGAGGTGATGATCACCGAGCCGCCGATGCCCTCGACGGCGCCGCGGATGCTGCGGTCGATGCCGAGTCGTCGCTCCGACGCGGCCAGGTCCATGCCCTGCCCGTCGTCGGTGACGGTGAGGACCACTTCGTCCGGGGCGTGCGGGGACGGGGCGGCGGTGACGCTGACCCGGGTGGCGCGCGCGTGCCGGGCGGCGTTGCGGACCGCCTCGGCGGCGGCGTCGAGCAGGACGTGTCGCTCGGGCTCGGGGACCGAGGACAGTGCCCCGAGGGAGGCCTCGGTCGTCGCCCCCGAGGCCCGGGCATCCGCTAGCGCCCGGGCCAGTCGGCTCTGCGGTGCCACGTCCGGTGCTTCGCCGGCGCCGACGTGCGCCGGACCCGGCTCGGGTATCCCGGCGCGCCCCAGCGCGCGGATGTCGCGGGCCGCCTCGGCGCAGGTTCGCTCGACGTCGCGGACCCGGTCGTCGCCGACGCCCCAGCCGACAGCGGTGAGCGTGTTGAGCACCGAGTCGTGCAGGAGCCGCTCGCGGGCGGCGGTGTCCCGGGCCACGGCTTCGGTGACCCGCGCGGCCATCGCGGTTCGCAGTAGGTCGTCGAAGGCCACCGCCACCGAGCCGGCGGCGCGGCGCAGGGTGGTCGAGGACGCGGTGGCCGCGACGCCCAGCGTCACGGCATACAGGCCGTAGAGGTAGGCGTGCTCGTGCGGCTGGCCGCCGTGCTCGGTCGTGGTGAGGGCGGCGACCTCGATCACGGCGCCGGCCGCGGTGATGACCAGGGCGCTGCGGGCGGCGAGCCGCAGGCCCGCGTAGGACACGGTCACGTTGACCAGGGACGCGTCCGCGGGCCAGTCCGCCAGCCCCCCCCCCGGCCCGAGCATGAACAGCAGGGCGGCTCCGGCGAGCGCGGCGACGTTGGCGACCTCCGCGGCATGGCGCCACCGACGCCAGGGCTCGGGGCCCCAGGTGGTGGCGACGACGGCCACCAGGGTCACGCCGGTGAGGACGATGACGGCGGCCATCAACGGGTCGTCCTGCGACCACGGCCACAGCCGCGGATCGGCCCAGATCCAGGCCAGCTGCCACACGACGGCGAAGGCGATGAGACCCCGCTCCACCACCTCGACCGCGGGATCGGGGCCACGGCGGGGCGCCGGGGCCGCGGTCGCAGCTCCGGTGGCGGTCGCGTCCTGCAGCCCCATCGGACCCCCGTCCACGTGCTGGCCCGACGGTACCCCAGGGGGTGGCCCTGCGCGGGTCGGCGGGAGCGCTCCAGGACCGGCGTTCCTGCCCCGGGCACGGCCCCCCGGACGTAGCCTGGCTATTCGGGCCGCAGCGAGGAGGCGCGCCGGTGGCCGGTGACCACGAGCCCACCCTGATCCAGTCGGTGCAGCGCGCGCTGCACCTGATGGAGGAGTGCGCTGCCGCCGAGGGCCGGGCCACCGCGAAGGAACTGGCCCGTCGGACCGGCCTGGCCCTGCCCACGACGTACCACCTGTTGCGCACCCTGGTGCACGAGGGCTACCTGCAGCGGCTGGAGGACGGCTCGTACGCCCTGGGCCACCGGATGGACCTGGTGGTCGGGCGCGGACGAGCTGCTCGAGCCGTCGCGCAGGCCCGGCCGGCACTGGAGTGGCTGCGGGACGAGCTGACGGTGCCGGTGTATCTCGCGCTGCACGACGACGGCGAGATCGTGGTGGCCGAGATCGTCGACGGGCCGAAGGCGCCGCGGATCGACCTGTGGGTGGGGATGCACGACGCCGCGCACGCCACCGCGCTGGGGAAGTGCATCCTGGCCCACCTGGCCGAGGAGGACCGCGAGGACTACCTGGCCCGGCACCCCCTGCACCGGCTCACGCCGAACACGACGGTGGACCGCACCCGGCTGCGGGACGACCTGCGCGAGCACCCGCAGATCGCGCTGGACCGGGAGGAGTACGCCGTGGGCGTCTCTTGCGCCGCAGCCCCGGTCGTCACGGACCGGCTGATCGGGTCGGTGGGCTTCTCCACCACGGCGCGCGGCCGGCGGGGGGACCTGCGCCGCGCCGCCGAGGCGCTGCGGGAGACGGCCACCCGGGTGTCCCGCACCCTCGCCCTGGCCTGAGCTCCCGGCCTACCCCCTCCGCGGACGCCCACGCCCCGGTCACCTTCCGTGTGGTGGGGGGGTCGGGGGGGACACAAGAACGGACCGGCCCCCCCCGCCCCCCGGGGGGGGGGGGGGGGGGGCGGGGCCACCAACACCCCCCCCCCCCGGGGGGGGGGGGGGCGGGGGCCCGCGGGGG